>JAISKZ010000020.1 GCA_031260725.1 Desulfovibrio sp.
CGGCAAGGTTAATGTCCGCAACCTTGTAAGGCAAGGTTAAATCCAGCGTTTTTGTCATTCTTGTCTCCTTGGACGATATACGATAATATTGCTATATTTTGGTAGCAGCCCTTGTGCGCCGAGTCAATGCGCCCATCAGCCTGCCCCGTTGTTGCGCTGCTGTTTATGTAACCTGTGATATTATAGTGTATCGAAATAACGTGATGAACACCCGCCAGTCTGACACGCCCCCCGCAAAAAATGCAAAACGTGACAAACTCGACTCGCCGGTGCACGCAGCGCCAGTGCTGCACGCTGTGTTGAACGCCCTTGGCGGCGGCCCGGAACGTGAACGCCTTGTGCAGTTGTGGAACAACTGGGCTATGGTTATGGGGCCGGAACTCACGTCGCTGGCCTTGCCGCTCGGCGCCCGTCGCGACCTGCTTTTGATAGGGGCCGAAGACGCCATGACCATGCAGGAGCTGCATTTGCAGATTGATGAAATTCTGCAGAGAGTAAACGCCTTTATGGGAAGCCGCTTTTTCAGCGGCGTGAACATTTCCCTGTTGTTCAAAAAATCCGCGCTGTGCGGGACGCGCGCGCAGTCCGCCGTGCCCCGTGCGTACCCGGCCGAACCTTCGAACTCCACAGGCTGTTTCTTGTCCGGCATGGACATGGCCTCACCCGTGACGCGCTGCTATGCGGCTTTTGCAGGTTACGGAAACGACGAATGAAGCGCAATGCACAACAGCTTCGTTGCCGAGCAGGAGATGGCGTTCTCAGTGAACGCCGTACAGAAGCGGATCGTTGCTCATAATGCCTCACACAAAAAGATTGCCGCCATGGCGCGTTTTCCCAATGATGACTATCAATAATTATTCTTTTATCTGAAGGAGCGGAGTATCCTTCACCGATGCCATAGCTCTGGAAAGAAAATAGTCGCTGTCAGGTCCTTGAACTTCCTTTGCCAGTTTCTGCCAGATTGCGGCGGCCAGTGCCGTCTTGCCAGCTTTTTCAGCGGCTTCCGCCAACAGTTGCCGCAGTTGCAGCGTCTGGGCATCGGCCGGCAGGCGTGTCTGAACCGTTTGCAGAATATCCACTGCCTCAGCGTATTTCCCGGCCTTCAGCAGCACGCAGGCTTCTCCGAGCATGGCGGATACGCCGAGAGCACCGTCGCTGTCCTGCCGGGCGGCCTCTGCATACGCCGCTGCCGCAACGGTATAATCGTTCATTTCCAAGGCGCATTGCCCCAGCGTAAGATACGCGGAAAGCCGCACCGCTTCAGGCGCTGTCGTGACGAACTCCGACAGTGCCCTGACGCGGGCATCTCCCTGGCCTGTCAGGGTGAGGCGCGCCAGTTTCTCTCTTGCCGCAACGTTTGCTGAATTGCTGTGCCATCTCCATACGGCCGTTCCCGCTAAAAGGAGCAAAAAAAGAAACAGCACACCGGCAATAATTCCGGCGTGTTGCAGCATCAGACGCATGAGCGGCGCGCTTTCCGTGCCTACTTCAGACTGAATGTCGCGCAACAGATTGGAGGCTTCGGCATCTTGATTCTTTCGTGGATTCATGTATCAAAAACTCCTTGGAGCAAAGAATTGAGGTGTAAAATATGTCCAGATTCGCTGTTTTGTCAAAGTAAATATGAACGCTGTAAGTATAAACGCTGTGCGAGAATCTGTGTCGCCGGCTGAAGAAATGGTGCGTTTCGGCGCGCGGGCAAAGGTCGCGGCGCGGCGTATGAACAGAAGTGCGCCGCACGATAAAACACTGGCGCTGACATATCTTGCTGACCTGCTCGCCTGTCGGGAGCGGGACATTCTCGCTGCCAATCAGCAGGATGTCGAGACTGCGCGCGCGGCGTGTCTGGACACGCCGCGTCTGAACCGTCTGACGCTGACTCCCGCGATCATGAAAGAAATGCGCTCGGCCTGCCTGCATGTGGCGCAGCTGCCCGACCCTGTGGGCGTCACAGAGAGCCAATGGCAGCGGCCGAACGGTTTACTGGTGGGCCGCATGCGCATTCCCCTCGGGGTTATCGCCATGATTTATGAGGCGCGCCCTAATGTTACCATTGACGCCGCCATTCTTTGTATCAAAGCCGGCAATACGGTAATTTTGCGCGGCGGCAGCGAAGCGTTGCGCTCCAACATAGCTTTGGCCACGCTGCTGCAAGAGGCGCTGGCGCACGCGGGACTGCCGGCGGACGCAGCGCAGCTTGTGCCCACAGCAGACCGCGCGGCCGTCACCGCCTTGTGCAAACTTGATCAGTATATTGACGTGATTATTCCGCGCGGCGGCGAAGGCCTTGTGCAGGCGGTGACGGAAGCGGCCGTCATGCCTGTGCTCAAACATTTCAAAGGAGTTTGCCACGCCTTTATCGACGCGGATGTGGATATGGACGCGGCGCTCAATATTGTTTTCAACGGAAAGGTGCAGCGGCCGGGCGTGTGCAACGCACTGGAATGTCTTTTGGTGCACAAAGATGTCGCCGCACGTTTTTTACCCATGGTTGGCGACAGACTGGGCGTTGCGGGGGTTGAACTGCGCGCATGCCCGCGTGCCATCCCTCTGTTGGGGCATGAGGCAAAGCTCCAACAGCCTGAAGACAAGGGACAGGAATTTCATGACCTGATTCTTGCGGTCTGCGTTGTGGACAGTTTGGACGAGGCTCTTGAGCATATAGCGCGTTACGGCTCCCATCATACCGAGGTCATCTGCACGCGCGACCACGTCAACGCACTGCGTTTTTTACGTGAAGCCGACGCATCGATGGTGGCCGTCAACGCCTCAAGCCGTTTTAATGACGGCGGTCAGCTGGGCCTAGGCGCTGAAATCGGCATTTCCACTTCCAAACTGCACGCTTACGGCCCCATGGGAGTACAGGAACTCACCACCACAAAATTTGTGGTGCTGGGGCAGGGGCAGGTGCGGGAATAAATGAGCAGACACGGCCGGGGACGCGCCATACTGGGCGGCTCTTTCAACCCGCCGCACATAGGACATTTGCGCCTTGCCGTCGAAGCGCGCGAAGCTCTGAATGACTTGATTGACGGTGTGGATCTGACACCGTGTGCTCTGCCTCCCCACAAGGCCGCCAGCAATCTACTCCCGTTCGGGCTGCGTGCCGCCATGCTGGAGGCGGCTGTGTCCGATCTGCCATTTTTGCGCTGTAATCGCCTGGAATCACGCAGGAAAGGGATCTCCTACACATGGGATATGCTGATCGCCTGTCGAGCCGCACTGCCGGGAACGGATTTTTATTTTTTGCTCGGCGCTCCAGACTTTGCCCTTCTTCCCACATGGTTTCGGGGTTTGGAACTACCTTCGCTTTGCCATTTTGTTGTGGCACCGCGCGGCGGCATGGCGGAAAACGAATTTATCGCCACAGTCGTCAGACTGTGGCCGGATGCGGAAGAACGCCCTTCCCTGCTGCCGCGCAGCCGTTGTTTGGCGTTGCCCGGCGGCGGGCGGGCGTATTTTTTGCCTTTGCCCTGCCTCAACGTGAGTGCTTCAGACATACGTGAGCGCTGGCTCAATGGTCGCAGTATCGCCTATCTTGTCCCACGGACGGTATTGCGGCTTTTGGATGACGCCCGTGCGGTTGCGGCAGACCGCTGGCAAACGATGGCGTAACTGATGTTGACAAGCGCCGCAAGAGATGAACCCGACATAACAGAGTAACGAAATTTTGCGCAATCTGACACTGCACCATGAACGCACAAAACGCGGCACAGATACTGATACTCGGCGCGCCTCGGCCGCAGCTTGCGCCGGAGGCCCTACACGCCCTGTGTGCGCGTCTGGAAACAGCGCTCGCGCCCCGGCTTGCGCCGGAACAATGCCGCCATATCAGCCGTTTTTCCACCGCATCCGTTGCGGGCCTGCAGCAGCGCTGTTCCCGTCTGTTGGCCCGGGCCCTGTTGTTTGCAGGCCTTGCGTCTGACAGGGGCGAGCGCGGTGTGCTTCACAAAGCGGCATTGCTGCGGGCAGATGCCCTCGGACGACCGATCCTGCCCAGCCGGCTTGTCGGTTTCAGTCACAGCGGCGCGGCGGCTTTCTGCGCGCTGGCGCGCCTTCCAGGTCAGCAACGGATTCTCGCTGCTTCTGAGCAGCACGCGCTGGCCTTGGACGCCGAGGCGCTGATAAACCCGCCGCCATCACAGCGCGCTTTTGCAGACGGAGAGATGCGGCCGCTTGCGTCTCCCGCACAGGCGCAGCGGGAAGCCCTTCGCCGCTGGACCATCAAGGAAGCTATCCTCAAGGCATCGGGATTGGGCCTGTCCCACGACCCGGCGACACTGTACGCGGGACGCGCCGGTGGACGCGCCGGCTGTGTGAGCCTCAGCAGCAGCGCGCTGCACTGGCGTCTTGTGCCCTGCCCAGGCCACTGGCTCTGTCTCGCCAGCTCACAGCCATTCCTGCAAACATCGCCTGACGCGCTGCGATTTTTTTGGTTTACCGCGTCTCAGACGCAAAAAATTCTGGAAGACGCACTGTAGCTGCCGTGCGGCTGGTAGGCAAAACTGTGTCCGCTTTAACGCAAAAAATTTTTAGCGGATCTGAGCAAGTTTTCGGCTTTCCAACCAAAAACTTGCAAGAAAAGCCGTATTGCGTCATCCTGCGCCACATGCCGCGCTTTCATCTGGTGACGCTCTTTCCCGAATTTTTTGATTCGCCGCTCAACACGGCACTGCTGGGGCAGGCGCGCCGGTCAGGCCTTGTCGAATTCAGTTTCCACAACCCGCGCGACTTCAGCGCAAACAAGCACCGCCATACAGACGACCGGCCCTACGGCGGTGGCCCCGGGATGGTCATGCAGGCCGAGCCCTTAGCGCGCGCCATACGCTCCATACCGCAGCCTGGGCGCATGGCGCTTCTGACACCGAGCGGACGCCTCTTTTCCCAGAAATTCGCTGGCGAGTTTGCCGCCGAAGAGGATATAACACTGATTTGCGGCCGCTACGAAGGTCTGGACGCGCGTCTGGGCCAGCTTTTCCCCCTCACTCCTGTCTGCGTGGGCGACTTTGTGCTCAACGGCGGCGAAACAGCGGCACTGGGCGTTATTGAAGCTGTGGCGAGGCTTATTCCCGGCTTTATGGGCGAAGAGGAATCCGCTGCGGAAGAAAGTTTCTCTAGTGGGCTGCTGGAATACCCCCACTACACCCGCCCGGAAGTGCTGGAGAATCTGTCGGTGCCTGAAATTCTTCTGACAGGGCACCGCGCGCGCATTGCACGCTGGCGCCGTGACGCGGCGCTCGCGGCCACGCTGGCGACCCGCCCGGAAATGCTTGACACGGCGCCTCTGACTCATGAAGACGCCCTTTCACTGGCCGATATTCCCCACGAACGGCCGGGCCGCAATCTTTCATTTTGCCTGCTGCACTATCCTGTGCTACTGGATGGAAAAAAATCCGGGGCATCCTCTTTGACAAATCTTGATATTCATGATATAGCTAGAATTTCCAGCAGCTATGCAATGGGGCCTTTTTATGTAGTCACGCCGCTGGCAGATCAGCAACTCGTGCTTGAGGCAATTTTGCGGCATTGGACGCGCGGCCCGGCAAGCGTTGCCAAGCCCGACAGGGCGTTTGCGCTTGCGGGTGTCCGCCCGGCCGATTCGCTTGACGGAGCTGTCGCGCATTTGCGCGAACGTGCGGGGGCAGAGCCGCGGCTTGTTGCGACTTCCGCAAGCTGGCCTGCGGGAAAAAATGTTCCGCCGCCGTTGACGCCGAATGACATCCGCGACTGGTGCGCAGACAGGCCGGTGCTACTGTGCCTTGGCACGGCGAGGGGCCTTGCGTGTGAAGCGCTTGAGCGTTGCGAAGGCGTGATGCGGCCACTGCGTTTTTTGGGCTATAATCACTTGTCTGTGCGTAGCGCGGCGGCCATTCTGGCGGACAGAATTCTGGGCGATTACCGCTGACCGTCAGTTGTGGCGACGGGACAAATGCTGTGACTATCAAAAAACGCACGCTTTTTATAAATACTTTGATGCGGCGCAATAGCGCGGATGTAACGGAAACGCTAGGCGATCGCACAGGGAGTTGATCATGCATGTTATCAAAAAAATTGAAATGAAAAATATGCGCATGGATATGCCCGCGTTTCGCTCTGGAGACACGGTCAAAGTGCATCTGCGCATTATTGAAGGCGAAAAAGAACGCATTCAGATATTTCAGGGCAATGTGATACGCATCAAACGCGGTTCCACAAATGCCACGTTCACAGTACGCAAAATTTCCGATGGCGTAGGCGTGGAGCGTATTTTTCCGCTGAACTCGCCCTTCATTGATCATGTGGAATTGGTCACGCAGGGACGCGTGCGCCGCAGCCGCCTGTATTATCTGCGCTCTCTCAAGGGCAAGGCGGCGCGCATCAAACCCCGCGGCCGCTTCTGAAAGCTGTCGCCGCCGGCATTGACGAAGCCGGCCGCGGCTGTCTGGCCGGGCCGGTGGTGGCCTGCGCGGTAATATTGCCGTTAGGTCACGGTATCTCCGGTCTTGCCGACTCCAAAATCCTGAGCGCGAAAACGCGGGAAGTACTCGCCCCGCTCATCAAAGCCCGCGCGACAGCCTGGGGTCTCGGCCTTGTCTGGCCCGGACGTATTGACAGCATCAACATACTGCAGGCCACCTTTGAAGCCATGAGCCGAGCTGTGGGCGCCCTGCGCGCAACGCCCACGTCACTGCTCATAGACGGCGACAAAACCCTGCCCCCCAGGGTGCTAGCCACGTACTGGCTGGCAGGGAATCACGACCACTGGCCCGTACAAAAAGCCATTATAAAGGGAGACAAAACAATAGACGCCATTTCCGCGGCATCTATCCTGGCAAAAACGTTCAGGGACAAGCTTATGCGCTCACTCGCCAGCCGCTGGCCGGGCTATGGCTTTGAGTTGCACAAAGGCTACGGTACAAAGGCCCATTTCGCCGCGTTGCGCCGGCTCGGCCCCTGCCCACAACACCGTCTGACGTTCCGCGGCGTTGCGGAAGATGCAAAACAGACGCCGCGCCGGCTCTCTTTATGATGACAAGACGCCGCGCTGCGAAAAAAACGTTGCGGAAAATCCCTGAGCACATGCGCCTGGGACACGCGGGTGAAGACGTTGCGGCCGTAGTTCTGCAAAAAGTCGGTTTTCGGCTGTTGGACCGCAACTGGCGCAAAGGTCGGCTTGAGATTGACCTCGTGTGTGCGGACGGCGATACTGTAGTGTTTGTTGAGGTCAAGACGCGTCAGGCTCAAGGCATGTCCGACCCGGCCGACGCTGTAACGCCAGCGAAACAGCGTCTGCTCGCACGCGCGGCGCAGGGATGGCTCGCGGCACATGACGCTTGGCGCCGCCCCTGCCGTTTTGACGTAGTCTGCGTGCTGCGCAACGGCGACACCTTCAGCGCGGAGCATTACCGACATGCCTTTGACTTCTCCCCGTCTCTGGGTGGTGGCCACACCGCTTGGCAACCATGGTGATTTATCGCCGAGGGCACGCTACATTCTGGAAACAGCGGACGTGATCCTGGCGGAAGACACGCGCCGAGCGGCGCAGCTTTGTGCCCGGCACGACATTCCTGCCCGGAATTTTTTAAGTTTTTACGAACACAATGAAGAACAACGCCTGGAAGAAGCCCTGCGTCTGCTTAGGGCAGGACACTCGCTCGCGCTGATTTCCGACGGGGGTACGCCGCTTGTGGCGGATCCAGGCTATCGTCTGGTGCGGGCCTGCCGCAAAGAGGGCATAACGGTTTCACCGCTGCCTGGGCCGTGCGCCCCTGTGGCAGCTCTTTCCGCTGTCGGTCTCCCCCCGCTTCCCTTTAGCTTTCTGGGTTTTCTCCCCCGCGACGCCGCCGGGCAAAAGGCGCTGTTCGCGACTTTTGCCGTAACGCCGGGTGCTCTGGTCTTTTTTGAACGCAAAGACAGACTTAAGGCAAGCCTCGCGCTCGCGCTGACTGTTCTCGGCCCTCGAGAGATGGCTGTCTGTCGTGAATTGACCAAAATACACGAGGAATTTATACTCACCCGACTGGAAAAGAGCGCGGATCTGTCGGACGGCCTGCTGGGCGAGTTGACCATTATTATTGGTCCGCCGGAACAGACGGAACGCACTCCAGCGGAAGAAGCGCGCATCTTGGTCAACTTGGAAGCAGAGCCGGGCGACAAGCCCCGCGCTCTGGCACGACGGCTGCAGCGGCTGACACGCGGCTGGAGTATGAAAGAACTCTATTCACTGATTCTAGACAACAAAAACTGACGCAGAACGACCGGATGCGTATCTGCCTCTGGGCCAGCCATGAAAAACAAAACGTCACGCTCAGTGATTGCCCTCAACAAAAAAGCCCGGCATCTTTATGAGCTTTCCGAATTTCTGGAAGCCGGCATCACCCTTACCGGCCCGGAAGTGAAAAGCATACGCGCTAGAAAAGTAAATTTTATAGATAGTTATGTCGAATTCCGTCAGGGTGAAGCTTGGCTGGTTTCGCTGCACATAGCCCTATACGCCAATGCTGGCTATGCGCCGCAGGATCCGAAAAGACCTCGCAAACTTTTACTGCACGCGCGTGAAATCGCAAAACTCGCTGGAACTGTCGCCCAGAAAGGACTGACCGTTGTGCCGGTGCGCATATATGCCAGCCACGGCAAAATTAAGGTGGAAATCGCCCTCGGGCGGGGCAAAAAATTGCACGACCACCGTGAAAGCCTTAAACAGCGTGCGGCAGAACGGGACATGGCTCGCGAAACGCTCTGAAAAATATGCGATCCCCCCCGCAGCAAGCTCCCTTGCTCTGGCAAATCTATCTCGCTTTCTGGATATCGGGCATCACGGCAGTCGCATGGCCCTTTCCCGCGCTTGTCTGCGCGCTGCTGCTGCTGTTTGCGGACAAGCGGCTCCGCCGCGCCGTCCGGCTCGGGCTGGCCACAAGCCTCTGGCTGCTCGGCCTTGCTGTTGCGCACTGGCAATTATACAGCCCCGCTCCGGTTCACTCACTGTCTGACAGCAGACTGACGGAACGCCGCGACAAGCCGCCGCCGCACGTCTGCGGCGTTGTGAGCGACGTACAAGGCCTGCCGGACAATCGTCTGCGTGTTTTTTTGCAGAACACGCGTGTGCTGCGCGCGCCGCAATCGTCTGCAACGGAGCATTCGGTGGAAAACAGGGAAGCGTTGCTGGCGCCGGATCTGACTGCCTGGACGTGGGAAGCGCCATTTTTTAATCCATTGCCTGGGCAGGCCGTCTGCCTTGACCGGCAGCCGCGCGAGGTTCATGGATTTGCCAATGAAGGTCTCGCGGATTTTGACGTCTGGTGGAAAGCGCGGGGCGTCAACTTTCAGGTGTGGAGCAGGGCCGATCAGGGAAATCCGCAACTTTCAGGAGAGGCGAGCACGCCGGCCGTCTGGCGCGCAAACCTAATCCAGGCTTTTCTGACAGCGCTGGCGCCGAAAGACCCTGAGCCGTTGCAGAATGCGGACGGAGCTTTTCACTCGGCAGCCGTATACGACATGCCGCAGGGCAAAGCAATTCTTGTGGCCCTGCTGTTCGGCGACAGACGTTTCATTCGCCAACAGACGATGAACAACTTTGCCGCCGCCACACTGGCGCACAGCCTTGCGCTTTCCGGTCAGCATCTGTCCGTGACTGGCCTGCTGGGCCTTGTCTGCGTGCTGGCCGCAGCTCGTCTGTATGCGCCGCTCTATCTCAAACAGCCGCGTCACGTCTGCGCCGTGCATGCAGCCTGCCTGCCGGCGCTTGTCTATCTTTGGATCGGCAATGCGCCAGCTTCGCTTGTCCGGGCAAGCTGCATGCTTTTTGTTTCGGCAGTCTGGCTCACGCGCCATCACCCGCGCACCATGCTCGACGCACTCTGCGCGGCCCTGTTGTGCATCACCGTTGTGTCGCCCTTAAGCGCGCTGGATGTCGGCCTGCAGCTCTCCGCGCTCTGTGTTGGCGTTATCGGCCTGGGTCTGCCCCTGCTACGTCGTGTACTACCGCCGAACGCTGAATCTGGGACAGCGCGCGAGAGCTTTTCAAAGCGCTGCGTCCGTCGCCTGTTACAGATTCTGCTTGTCTCCATGCTGATCCAGACGACGCTCCTGCCCATGAACCTGCTGATATTCGACAATGCAGGTTTCTGGTTTCCGCTCAATATGCTTTGGCTGCCCGCAGTGGACCTGCTGGTGCTGCCCGGCGCCTTCATTGGCCTTGCGTTGCAGATGCTCGGCATGGATACTGCGGCGCGGCTTACGCTCAACCTGATGGCCGCGCCCGGCCAGTGGCTTGCGGATGCGCTCGTCTGGTTCAACGGGCATAATCTTCTGCAGGGGCCAGCACTGTTACGCCCGCATTGGACGGCACTGCCAGCTTTTGCCGCTCTGACAGGTGCCCTTGCGCTCACGGCCGGGCGCTCTCGTCTGCCGGACGCCGGACGACGTCTGCTGTACATCGGACTTGTTCTGCTGTGTGTTGGGCCGATTGCGCGCCTACAGTCGCGCTTTTCCCAAGATACACGCTTGCGCGTCGTGGATGTGGGACAGGGGCAGGCGCTTGTACTGCGCTTTCCAGGTCATCTGCGTCTGTTGCTGGACGGCGGCGGCAGCGCTTCACCTCGGTTTGATCCCGGTAAGTCGCTCGTTGCGCCGGTATTGACCAACAATGACGCGCCGCGCCTGACAGCGGTGATCAACAGTCATCCTGACATTGATCATATGGGCGGTCTCATCCATATACTGCAGCAGTTCAGCGTGGATGCCTTTTTTGACAACGGGCAGGGCCCAGCAGGACTCGCGGGACAACAATGGGACAAGCTGCGGCAGGAACTGGGCAGCCGTCCGCTTGCAGAAGGAGATGAACTGATCGTGGGCGATCCAGATAGTGGGCTGCGTCTTGCTGTGCTGCATCCGCCACGCAAGACCCTCTGCATGGAAACGCCTACAAACGGCGTGCAGTCCACTAATGACGAGTCTCTGGTGCTGCGTCTGCTCCGCCGTGGCGAAGGCCTTGTGTTGCTGCCGGGCGACGCCAGCAAGCGCGTTCTGCGACGTCTGCTGGCTTCAGGGCACGACCTGCACGCCAATGTGCTCATTGCGCCGCACCACGGTTCAGACACGGGCTTTCTCCCCGATTTTTACAAAGCCGTTCAGCCCCGTCTGGTGCTGGCATCCTGCGGATTTCAGAACAGCTACGGGCATCCAGGTCGCAAGCTGCAGGCCTGGCTGGCGCAGCAGGGCATACCTTTGCTCACAACAGCGCAGTACGGACAAATCAGCGTGACCTTGCCGGAGCGCGGCCCCGCGCGCGTCTCATCCGCACGGGCAAAAACTGATTGAGCAGGCGGGGGAGACGACGATCCGTTGCGGCGCCTCAGGCTTTCGTCAGGTGCATGACGACGCAACCTGCCCGACTTCTGTAAAGAAGTCGGGCAGGTTTTATTGATGTCGCTGTCCGCATAGCCCACTGCAAGCGAACTCGGGCGCGAAGTATAACGCCTCGCGTCTGCAGCATATTTTGTTGGTGTTTCAGGGCACCATTTTGGCTCTGGCAGCATCCAGAACAGTTTGTATTGACGGAGGAATGTCGGGCAGCATGCCGTGCAGCGGGTAAGCCTGGAGCAATACGATGAGACACACAGCCAAGGTCATGGCCAGAGAGTGGAAAATAGTAAAGCGGAAGAGGTTGCCTTCCTGCCCTACCATGCCGGTAGCCGACGTCGCCACAGAGATGGACTGGGGCGAAATCATCTTGCCGGTTACGCCGCCTGATGAGTTTGAGGCGACCGTCAGGTAGGGGTCAACGCCTACCTGCTGAGCTGTGGTAGCCTGCAGGCTGCTGAACAGAGCGTTGGACGAGGTGTCTGAACCTGTCAGGAACACGCCGAGCCAGCCGAGAATCGGGGCAAAGAACGGGAACAGCCAGCCGGTCTTAGTAAAGGCCAGACCAAGAGTGGAACTCATGCCGGAATAGTTCATGGTATAGGCCAGACCAAGAATCATGGCTATTGTCGCAATGGGGTAGCGCAACTGATAGATGGTGCGCATGAAGCAGGCTATGGCCTTGCCGATTCCGTAGTTCGGCATGATGAAAGAGGCCATGAGGCCGGAGAGCAGGATGGCCGTGCCGCCCGCCGTGACAAAGTTGAAATTGAACTGAGCGGTGTAGATTTTTTCGGCGGTGACGATGGGAGTCGCCTGCCACACAACGCCATTCAGACCGGGCCACGGGATGCCGAGGGCAAAGCCTTCAATCGCCTTTACAGCGCCTTTGAAGGCAGGCAAGCCCCAGATTGTGACCATGGCCGCAAGAATAATGTAGGGCATCCAGGCGCGCAGGATTTCTCCGCAGCTGTAGTTCGACGCGGAAGGACCGGAAGTGGAGGCCGGTTCCTCGGGAAAATGAAAGATGTTTCTGGGTTTCCACACGCGCAGCAGCACGATCAGACCGGCAATGGTCACCATGGCGGACAGAATGTCCGGGAGATAGGGGCCGAGGAAATTGGAGGCAAAAAATTGCGTACCGGCAAAACAAATGCCCGCGACGAGCAACGCCGGCAAGACCTCAAAGGTGCGTTTGATGCCGCACATGGTGATGCTGACCCAGCAGGGAACAATAATGGAAAGGAAGGGCAACTGGCGGCCCACGATTTTACTGATGTGAAACGTGGTTTCATCAACACTGAGACCGGATGCCGCAGCTAGACCGGAAGCCGAGCTACCTACAATAATCGGCACGCCGATGGCGCCGAAGGCCACAGGCGCGGTGTTGGCGATCAGGCAGATACCGGCCGCATAGAGCGGACTGAATCCGAGGCCCACCAGCATGGCGGCAGTGATGGCGACAGGGGTGCCGAAGCCAGCCGTGCCTTCAATAAAGGAGCCGAAGGCAAAGGCGATGAAAATGGCTTGCAGACGGCGGTCGTCCGTCATGCTCGCCAGAGAGTTCTTGATGATTTCAAATTCTCCGGATTCCACCGTCATGTTGTAAATCCACACGGCGGTGATAATGATCCAGACAATGGGAAAGATGCCGAACAAGGCGCCCATAACCGTGGAGTTGATGGTCAGACCCACAGGCATCCCCCATACGGTTATGGCCAGAATGATGGCGGACAGAGTGCCTGCAAAGGCCGCTTTGTGGCCGGCTGCCCGTTTCACAGCCAGCATGTAGAAAAGCAGATACAGAGGTATGGCCGCCACCAGTGCGGAAAGCAGGTACTCTGGCAGGCCGGGTGCAATCAAGCCCAGCGGGTCATAAATTTGTGTCCATTTTCCCATCATAGGCTCCTGTCGTTGGTATGTTACGTTTATAGCACACGCCGAGGGCAGCCGTCACAGCCTGCAAGGCACGCTCAGGCACATTTTCCGTTACCGTTTCAGGTTTTCCGCCAAAAGCTCCGCTATGTGATCAACCCTGACGTTAAGAGCCTCCTTTTCCGCGCCGCCGCGCAGCTGCATGACGCAGCCGGGGCAGTCCACCACCATACGTGATGCTCCCGTCGAGCGAAGATTCGTCAGTTTTTTCCTCAGCAGCTGGGCTGAAATTTCCGGGAATTTCATGGAATACGTTCCGCCGAAACCACAGCAGACTTCCTCTTCCTCGCAAGGCTCATACGTTGCTGCAGCCTTGATGAGATCATGGGGAGCCTCTTTGACGCCAAGCCCGCGGCAGAGATGGCAGGATGCGTGATAGGTGACTTTCTGTCCTGAATTGCTGAAGTCGTCAGGGCCAAGCTCCAGTTTATCGTGCACAAAGGAGCTGAAGTCGGTAATCCTATCCGCAAATGCCTTTGCCTCGGCGTAAAGCCTGGCATCGTGATCAAGCATGGGCGGGTAATTGTGTTTCAAATATGAGGCGCAACTGGCGCACAGCGTGATAATGGCGTCATAATTTTTGCCGAAAAACGCACGCACGTTCTGCTCCGCCACGTCCACTGCAGTTTTGCGCTGACCCATCATTTCAAGCGGCAGGCCGCAGCAGCTCTGTTCAAAAGGAAAATCCACGTCCACGTTTTTTGCGGCCAGAATTTTCACACAGGCTTCAAGCTGCTCGGGATAGACAAAATCCTGGGCGCAGCCACTGAAAATAGCCACTCGAAATTTCGGGTCGCTCACTTTCGGGACGATCTCCGGCCATCGGTCGCGGAACGACTGTGAAGCAATGGCAGGCAGCGCCTTGAATCCGTGCTTGCCGAGGAAAATAGCCGGCAAATGCCGCTGGAACTGCGTGCCGCCGGTAAAAGGTTTTTGCGCGTATTTCGCGAATTTCAAGAGGGTGTGGAAGAACTTGCGGTTCTTCATGACAGAGGCAAGCAGCGCCGCCTGGATGTCGCTGCCCTGCTCATCGGTCAGACGGCTGCGTATTTCACGAATCAGACGCGGCAAATCAATACCTCCGGCACAGACGTTTTTGCAGGCTTCACAGCCAATGCAATTCTGGCACAGCACCTTGGCCTTGTCCTTGCCGTGGAAAAAATAGGTAAGAATCAAGCCGATGGCGCCGATATAGATATACCCCAGCTTGTGGCCGCCCACGAGGCGGAACACAGGACAGACGTTGGCGCACGCGCCACAGCGCACGCAGCGGAAAATCTGTGAAAACAGCGGGTCTTTGGCTATTTCCGTACGGCCGTTGTCCACAAAGACAACGTGCAGGATTTTTTTATTATCGGGATTGACGGAACATGCCCCAGCCCCGCACATCCATGTGACATAGGCGGTCAGGCGCTGGGCCGTCGCGTTGCGCGACAGCACCTGAAGGACTGTCAGTGCCTCGTCCAGCGTGGGAGTGAGTTTGTCAAGCCCGGCTATGACAACGTGCACGCGCGGCAGGGTTGTGACCATGCGGGCGTTGCCCTCGTTCGTCACCGTGGTCACAGCGCCGTTTTCCGCAATGGCAAAGTTACAGCCGCTGACGCCCATATCCGCCTCAATGAATTTGCGCCGCAACTGCACGCGGGCCACTTTCACAAGGCGCTGGATGTCCGAATCCTGTTTGACCCCGGTGACTTTGGTGAAGTCATCGGCAACCTGATACCGCGAAAGGTGAATGGCCGGCAAAACCATGTGCGAAGGTCCTTCGTGGCGCAACTGTATGATCCATTCGCCGAGATCTGTTTCGTCCACAATAAGATTGTCGGCAAACAGACGGTCGTTGAGCTGTGTTTCTTCAGCCGTCATGGATTTGGATTTGACGATCCGCTTGACATTATTTTCTCTGGCTATACGGGCTATGATGTCGTTTGCCTCTGCCGCCGTTGCCGCGCGGTGCACGTGCACGCCGCGTTTTTCAGCATTATTTTTGAAGCGCGCATAGAGTTCTTCCATGTGCCGACAGGCGTTGTCTCTGGCTTCGGTGATTTTGTTGATAAGCCCATGTTCGTCCACTTCCCGGAAAATAGATTCGCGATTGGCGCGGTAGGACACGGCAAAAGTGTCCAGTGTGCGGCGCAAAAAATCATCCTGCAGGGCGGAATCTATTTGCTTGCGATATTCTGAAAGGCTAGTTGGGGCTTCATGCATGGCCTCAGTCCTCCAAAAGAATAATGTGCAATTCCAGCGGGCCGTGCACGCCCACGGCGGCCACACGCTCAATATCGGCGGTGCGGCTGGGTCCAGAGACCAGCGTGGTGTATGTGGTTTCACCCTCTGCCATGCGTTCGCGCAAATACTGGGCAATGGATGGCAAATCTGGATAAATTGTTGACTTGCGCAGCATAATGACGTGAATTTCCGCAATCATGCCGGCAAGCCGGGCGTCTTCGCTATCCGTATTCATCATGCAGGTGCCGCTTGCCGCCACGCCCAGCCTTGCCTGGGTAATACCCACGTCAAAACCGGCCACATATCGGCGCAGACCATCGCGAATGCAAAGAAATCCCTTTTCTTCACAGGTTTTGGACAACGCGGCGAGATCCGCGTCGTTCAAATCAGGTGCGGCCACTATTCGCTTGACGCGCGTGGGCTGTTTATTGGGTCCGGGAGGGCCTTGTTCCGTGCCGGGTTCGTTTGTCAGAAGCTCGGCAGGTTGTTTGCTTTCACAAACGTCCACCACATACTGCAGCGCCGCCGCCATCGACGGGAGCTCCTGCACTACGGCGTTGACTGCCGCTGCTTTGGCGGTGAAAGTCTCCACCAGGTGTTGGTTAACGGAATCTGCAAGGGCCATAGACATCTCCTTTGAGTAAACAGACAGTTATCTCAGTCCTCAGCATAAAGCTCTAGCATGTGCCTGACCTGCACCCTGTATTGTTGTGGGAAAGCACGTCATCAAGCTGCATCCTGCAGGCAAGACATTCCGGCAAGTACACCGCAACCTTGTAATGACGCAGAACCTTCAGAGAGACTTCAGACATGTCCGTATACAATTTATCGCCCATACAGCCTGGGTCAAAGCGATTTTCAGTCAGCCGTCCTGACGGGCTTCGTTCATGCCCGGATATTTGGTGCAGGGGCTGTGCGGCGAGCTGGCGTATATGGCCTGGTCGCCCAGCATAAAAATCTTTGATAAGCGCCTGACTTGCTATAGACACTCCTTGAGCGAACTGCGGACGGAAACAACAGCTGCTTCTGACTCACTACATCCACCAACGCCTGAAGCGATATTTTATCCAGAGTTCAAATATGGCTGACCCGACAAAGCCTGATGATTATATATACATTTTATAGATATTCCATAAAAAGTCAAGCACCTCGCGTAGCAGATAATCCATTGTTTTATTTTGTAAAAATCTCAAAATCACTACAGGAGCGATTCGCTACTGTAGTGGCTGTCCATTATCGGAAATCGACGAAGCCTGTCGCAGGCAAGGCAGCATTCTGCGTTTACCATCTTTGCGCCTAGCCGCCGCGTCTGTTAAAGAAGGCAAGCTTCAGTGGGCACACACCCCGCTTAAAAGATGGGCCATTTTTTCTTTTTTTGTGCGCAGATAAGCCTCATTTTCAGAGCATGCCTCCATTTCAACAGGCACACGCTCCACAATTTCAATGCCGTAGCCGGAAAGACCGACAATTTTCTTTGGGTTGTTTGTCAAAAGACGTATTTTGCGGATGCCGAGATCCACCAGAATTTGTGCGCCAATGCCGTAATCGCGCAAATCGTCGGGGAAGCCCAGTTTGCGGTTGGCCTCCACAGTGTCGTAGCCCTGATCTTGCAGTGCGTACGCCCGGATTTTATTGGCAAGTCCAATGCCGCGTCCCTCCTGACGCATATAGAGCAGCGCGCCGCGCCTTTCCTTTTCAATTTGCCAAAGCGCTGCTCCGAGCTGCCCGCGGCAGTCGCAACGCAACGAGCCGAGCGCGTCCCCTGTCAGGCACTGACTGTGCACACGCACAAGCACTGGCTCAGGCCCGGAAATATCGCCCTTGACAAGAGCCAGATGCGTGTCGGACTCAATTTCGTTCCCGTAAGCATGGATAGTAAAATCGCCGTACAGACTCGGCAAATGCGCGCGCGCTGCGCAACGCACGGACACCTGGCCCCGTTCGAGACGGTAGCGGATGATGTCCTTGACGGCTGCGATTTTGATGCGATGTTCCTGAGAAAATTGTTCCAGATCCGCCATGCGGGCCATGCTGCCGTCGTCGCGCATGACTTCACAGATCACGGCCGCAGGTTTCAAACCCGCCAGACGCGCAAGATCCACTCCACCCTCTGTCTGGCCGGCGCGGGCGAGCACGCCGTCGTCGCGCGCCCTGATCGGGAAAACATGACCGGGTGTGACAATATCTTCTGGCCTAGCGTTGTCCGCCACGGCGGCCCTGATGGTGACAGCCCTGTCGGCGACCGATATGCCTGTGGTGGTTCCCACGCGGGCCTCAATGGAAACAGTGAAATTTGTGCCGAAACGCGAACTGTTGCGCTGGGCCATGAGCGGCAGCTGCAAACGGTCCACGAGTTCGGGCGCCATAGGCAGGCATATGAGACCACGCCCGTATTTTGCCATAAAATTAACGGACTCTGGACTGACGTGTTCGGCGGCCATGGTCAGATCGCCTTCATTTTCACGGTCCTCGTCGTCCACAAGAATAATCATTTTGCCCTGCCGGATGTCGGCAACGGCTTCCTCCACGCTGCACAGAGGCATGACATAACTCCTTCCAATCGGACAATATGTTGCAGGGAGGAAGGTATAAAGCGACGAAGGTTCTGTCAACCCGTGTGTCTGTAATCAACAATATATTGATATAGCTATTTTTTGCTCTGTCACGGTAATGCCGGGACAAGCGTGGGATGCCCGTGACCACCAAGGAGAAGGGCACAGTTTCTGCAGGTGTTTTACATAATTTTGCGATGGCGCTTATACGCTCACACGTCGTATGGATGCGGAAAACACGCATAAGGTGCACCCGCAGCTCAATGCTCCACGAAGCGGCAGCCATAATTTTTTTGCAGGCGGCGGGAAAGTCTTTCCATATAATAGTAATAGACGGGCGTGATATAAAGCGTCACAAGCTGCGAGAAGCACAAGCCCCCTAGAACGGCCAGACCAAGCGGCCGCCGCGCCTCGGCTCCGGTGCCGATGCCGATGGCAATGGGCAGCGCGCCCATCAGCGCGGCCATGGTGGTCATCATGATGGGACGGAAACGCACATGACAACCCTCTGTAATGGCCTGAAGCGGCGAGATGGACGGGTCTCGTCGCTGGGCCTCAAGAGCGAAGTCAAGCATCATGATGGCGTTTTTCTTCACAATGCCGAGCAGCATGATCACGCCGACAAAGCCGTACAGATCCAGCTCCTTGCCGAATAGCCACAGCATTGCCAGAGCGCCGAAACCGGCAGAAGGCAGGCCGGAGAGTATGGTCAGCGGATGGATAAAACTTTCGTACAAAATACCCAGCACAAGATAAATGACCACAATGGCCAGAATCAAGAGCCAGCCCATGCCCTCCAGAGATTTCTGGAAGGCCTGCGCCGTGCCCTGGGATTCCGCATTGACGGAATCGGGCAGCAGTGGCCTAGCCGTCGCCTCCACAGCGGCAACGCCCTGCCCCAGCGCCACGCCGGGCCGCAGATTGTAAGAAATGGTCACAGCCGGGAATTGCCCAGCATGGTTGACGGCTATGGCCCCCACGTCGGGCGAGAGTTTGACCAGCGTGTCCAATGGCACGAGATCCCCGCCTTTTGAGCGCACATACAGGCGTGAGAGGGCAGAGGAGTCCTGCTGAAAACGCTTTTGCAATTCCATCATCACCCTGTAATCGTTAGTTGGCGCATAAATTATTGAAATTTCACGAGAACCGTAGGCGGATTGCAGAGCCAGCTCAATCTGCTGCGGGCTGACGCCAAGCGCCGCTGCCTTGTTGCGGTCAATGGTGACGCGCAGTTCCGGGTTCTTGATCTGCAAGTCGCTGTTCACATCCTGCAGCTCCGGCAGTTTGCGTAGTGCTTCTTCTACATCTTGGGCGCAGTCGTACAGGGCCTTGATGTCTGGCCCGAACATTGTATACTGATACAGGGCCTTGGAGGAACGTCCGCCGATATTGATGGTCGGCGGCACGCGCAGAAAAACCCGCAGGGCGGGCGAGACGTTCAGATCCCGCCGCAGACGGGCGGCCACGCTTTCAATGCTTGGCCGCTGGTTGTGCGGTTTAAGGTTCATAAGCAGAACGCCGTTATTCATGCTCTGGCTGCTTCCCACAATTCCCACCACGGAATTGAATTTCGCCACGTCGCGGTCCTGCTCCAGCACCTTGTCAAGACTGTGCTGAGCCTCTACCATGCCTTGAAAAGAAATGCCTTGCTCCGCCTCAGTGCTGCCCACCAGAAACCCCATGTCCTCTGTGGGCAGAAAGCCCTTGGGCATGACAAGCCCGAGCCAGACAGTCAGGCACAGCAGGACGATTGATGCGCCAAACGCCATCAGACGGTGGTGCAGCACAATATCAAGCGAACGGCCGTATCCTCTTGCCAGCGCGTTGAAAGCCCGCTCAAGAAGGCCGTACAGACCTTCATAGGATGCCTTGTTCTGTTGCCCCGCCTTCAAAAAATAGGCGCAGAGCATGGGAGTGAGCGTGAGCGACACAACGCCGGAGCAAAGAATGGCCCCGATGATCACCACTGCGAACTCGCGGAAGAGCCGCCCTACAATGCCGCCCATAAACAGTACGGGAATGAACACGGCCGCCAAGGAAACAGTCATGGAAACAATAGTGAAGCCTATTTCCTCAGAACCTTCGTAGGCGGCGTCCAACGGATTTTTGCCCGATTCTTGATGGCGGACGATGTTTTCCAGCATAACAATGGCGTCGTCCACCACAAAACCCACGGCCAAGGTCAGCGCCATGAGAGAAAGATTGTCTAGGCTGTAGCCGAGCACGGCCATGATGGCAAACGTGGAAATGACGGACATGGGCAGCGCGAGACTGGGTATGACGGTGGCCGGCAGATTGCGCAAAAACAGAAAAATAACCATCACAACCAGAAAAACGGTGAGCACTAGGGTGAATTTCACGTCCGCCACAGACTCGCGAATGGACTCAGACCTGTCATAAAAAATATCCACGCTGACAGAGGGTGGCAGCTGACGTTCCAGCGCCGGCAGCAGAGAACGGATGGAGTCCACCACCTTGACCGTGTTGGTGCCGGGCTGACGGTCCACGGCAAGCGTGATGCTCGGCATGCCGCCGTTGCCCCAAGCAGTTTGTTTGTCCTGCCGCACGCTGTCCACCACTTCACCCAGTTCACCCAGCCGCACTGGCGCGCCGTTGCGCCAAGCAACCACCACGTCGCGAAAGGCCCGCGCGTCGAAAAGCTGGCCGGAAGACTTGATGAAGCTTGACCGGCGCAAACCGTCCAGAGAACCGGTGGGCAGCATACTGTTGGCCGCCGCAACGGCATCGGCCACTTCGTCAATGCCGATCCCGCGCGTCACTAGCTCGTCCGGGTCAAGTTGCACGCGCACGGCATACTTCTTCTGTCCGTAGATGACCACTTGCGCCACGCCCTCCACCATGGAAATCCGCTGGGCAATGAGGGTGTCCGCATATTCGTTGAGGGCATAGAGCGGCATCGTCCGGGAAGAAACACGCATATACAGGATGGGCATGTCGGAAGGGTTGACCTTGCGGAAGCTCGGGGGCGTGGTCATGTTGGCGGGCAGGCGGCGCTGCGCCAGCCCGATGGCTGACTGAACGTCAAGCGCCGCCGCGTCAATATCCCTGTCGAGTGCGAACTGTATGATGATTCTGCTGCGGCCGGTGGCGTTGACAGAAGAAATGGAGTCAATGCCCGCGATGGTGAAAAACTCCTTTTCCAAGGGCGTCGCTACCGAGGCTGCCATGGTCTCCGGATCCGCGCCCTCCAGATCGGCCATGACCAGAATTGTGGGAAAGTCCACATTCGGCAGCTGGTTCACCGGCAGGGAGAGATAGCCCGCGGAGCCGAAAAAAAGCATCCCCAGCATGATCAAGGTTGTGGCAACAGGGCGGCGGATAAACACAGCGGCGATATTCATGTGCGGAGTATGCGCAGTCTTTTCCTCCCGCACAAGCAAAAAAATAATTGCTGTCGGCCGGCTATTCGGCGATCCGTCAAAACGGCGTCACAGCAGCCAGTTCTCCCCTTTATAGCGGTATTTGGCATGAATAAAACACTGCGGCAGGACGGCGGCGAGCGTCGCGAAATCTCCGACAGCCCCGAAATTCTTTTCTGTACGCACGGCCCGAAGCCCAAACGGATCGGAATTCAGCACTGTGCCCGCAGCCAGAGCTGCAGGACGAGCAATGTCCAGAGCGGCTTGCGCAGGTCGGCCCTGCCGGAGACATGTTCGTCCATAAGCGCGCGCACGGCGCGGGGATTAAACATGCCCTGCGCGCGCAGGCCGCGCTCGTCAAGCATGTCTTCCATGAGCGGACGCATTCTGCCGCGCAGCCACGCCGCCACCGGTATCTGGAAACCACGCTTGTTGCGGCGCAAAATGTCGGGCGGCAGCAGGCTGGCAAAAGCTTTTTTAAGCAGATACTTGCGTTTGAAGCCGCGCAGTCTGTAGCGCACGGGCAAACGCGCGGCGAATTGCGCCGCATCTTTGTCCAAAAACGGTGCGCGTACTTCAAGGGAGTGCATCATGGAGCAACGATCCACCTTTACCAGGATATCGTCGAGCAAAAACTGGCGTGCGTACACATGAAAGGCGCGGGCAAGCGGCGTTGCAGCGCCTTTCGGCCGCCAGTGTTCATAATGCACGCCTGTAGGAGCAAAGAGCGCCGCGGGATGCAGCAAATCTTGAACCACATAGTCCGGGGCCAATACTTCGCGTTGCATTTCCGGGGTGAAGGCCGTGAGCAGGCTTTGCACGCGCAGGGCGGGCGGCGTGTTCGCCCCGTTTAGAAACGCCGCCGCCGCCAGACGCGGGTTGACATACCCAGCGGAGGTGGGAAGCATGCGGGCGATCGGCGCGATAATGCCGCGCCGCGCAAAGGCGGGCAATGCGTTGTGCCATTCAGCCGTCTTGAAGGCTATGTAGTGCTCATACCCGGCCCAAAGCTCGTCAGCGCCGTCGCCGCCCAGTGCCACAGTGACTTTTTCACGGGTCAGTTCGGAAAGCAGCCAAGTCGGCGCCACAGAAGCGTCGGCCATGGGCACGTCCATGCGGCGCACAATATTCGGCAGCAGGTCGGCGCATTCAGAAGCATCCAGCACACGCTCGTGATGGTCTGTGCCATACGCCGCCGCCGCCGCGCGCGCATAGCATGACTCGTCATAGCTCACCTCTGCAAAACCGATGGAAAACGTTTTGACGGGCATCGGCGAATGGGCGGCCACCAGACCGGCCACAATAGTGGAATCAATACCTCCAGAAAGAAAAACGCCCAGCGGCACGTCACTGATCATGCGCCGGCGGACAGCCGCGGAGAGCAGACGCCGCAATTCCTCACACAGTTCCTGCTCGCCGCGTGTGTCGTTCTCGTCTGGAACGGGCATGTCCCAATAGCGGTCAACACGCATGCCGCCGCTTTCGAGCAGAAGCAGGTGCGCCGGCGGCAGACTCGCGGCTTCACGGTAAATGGTCTGCGGCGTGGGCACATATTCATACGCCAAATAGCGCATGACGGCTCCGGGGTCCACAGTGAACGTCAGATCTGCCAGACGGGTCAGGGCTGTCATCTCCGAAGCGAAGCAAAAAACGCCGTTCTGCGTTGTGTAAAAAAAAGGCTTTTTACCGAAACGGTCGCGCGCGCAGAACAAACGCTGGCGCTTCTCGTCCCAGAGGGCGAAAGCGAACATGCCGTCAAAGCGTTCGAGGCAATCTGTGCCCCAGACGCGATAGCCCTGCAGAATGACTTCCGTGTCCGAATTGGTTGTAAAGCGCACGCCCTGCGCGGCGAGGTCTTCTTTCAGTTCGATAAAATTATATATCTCGCCGTTAAACGTCACGCTCAATTCACCGCAAGCGCTGTGCATGGGCTGTGCGCCGCCGGAGAGGTCGATAATGGAGAGCCTTCTATGCCCGAGACAAACAGGGCCGGATTGCCAGACGCCGCTGCCGTCCGGCCCGCGGTGCGCCAGACAGTCGGTCATAGCCGTCACATGCGCGGCAGCGGTAGCGGCAAGCGCCTCGCCGTCAAGACGGCAGAGGCCTGCTATGCCGCACACGATTTTTTCCAGAGGGCGTGCTGACTGACAAAAAGTTCCGCCAGCCGCCGGCTGTTGCGCTCGGGATCAAACATTTCTGCGGCCAAAAGCATGCCGTTGCGCCCCATGCGTAGAGCCTCGTCAGGATTTTGCGCAAGCCGGAACACGGCCCCGGCAAGCGCCTCTGGATTACCCGGCGGCACGACCAGACCTGTTTCTTGGTCACGCACCACTTCAGGTAGGGCGTTCACGGTGGTGCTGATAACAGGAAGACCATAGGCCAGCGCTTCAATCACCGTATTGGGGATACCGTCGCGCCGCCCTGAAGCGTGCACAACGCAGGGTGCCACAAAAATGTCATGATTGCGAAGAATGCCCGGCAGATCGTCGTGCGAAATCAGGCCCGGCATCTCAACACGGCTTTCAAGACCAAGGTTTTTGCGCATTGTCACAAGCTGAGCCTCCATGCCGCCAAGGCCCATGACCTTGCCGCCGCCGCCGGCGAGCGTCAGATGAAAATTGAGGCCGTTGCGTTGCAGCACGTCGCAGGCGGCAAGCAGTACATCAAAGCCTTTTGTCACGTCAAAACGCCCCAGCGCTAGCAGACGCACAGGACGGAGCCCGCAGTTCTGCCTTGCAGCGGCGGGCGGCGGCAATGTCAGGCTGTTATAGATAAGGGCCACTTTGTTTTTTGCCTGTCCGTGGTCAAACGATTCTATACGCGCCCGATCAGCCGCGTTGTTGGCGCGTATAAAGAGCGCCGCTTCAAATTTTGCGCCGAGGTCTGGATCCGCCGGTTCAAGGTTGTCCCCGCGCGCGGCGGTGGCAAAAGGTATGTCCGCAATATTCGCGGCCACCCATGCCGCGGTGGCCGTGCCGCGCGGCCAGGGGGCATACAGCATGTCGATGCCGTCATCGCGCAGCAGACGGCCAAGGCTGACGCCTGCGCAAAATGCCCACAGATTTTCGGCAAATGTTTCAAAGTTGCGCCAGCGCCTGAACAGACTACGTTTCAAAAGCCGCCACAGCAGCGCGGGCTGTGTCAAAAATCCGCGCAGGACATCAAAGCAAAAACATGGCAGCCTCCTCATGCCCGCGGTGCGAACATTCCCGGCTGCCGCGCGCATTTCCGCCGAGCAGTACCGCAGATTGGAAGCGTACAGCGTATATATTTCCACGGGCAACCGCTGCTTGAGATTTTCCACTTCGCGAAAAATAAAAGGCTGGGTAAACAGTGGGTACCATAACAATATACAGGCAATATGCGGCAGCCCGTCCGGGAGCGGCCTTGACGCGTCAGTGTTCATACGGCTTGTCCTGCGTGTCGTGTTGTCCAGTCGCCCGCCTGTGCCGCGCGCGGCGCTGGTGCGGATGCGCCCAGCTCGTCCCTGAGTTCGCTCATGGTACAGCTGCGAACAGACCAGTGTCTATATAACCAATCAATATACCTACTGATTTTATCCATTAATCTTGTCACTGCCCCAAGGTCGGGCATGTGCGGCGCGCCGCCGGGCATCATTTCCGAAGAATGCCAAGTGAGCGACAGCACCCGCCCGCCGCGTGACGCAAAAAGCCGTGTGACGAACTGCATGAGCCTGAAGGGATGCTGCACGGGCAACAGCGCAAGAGCCCCCCAGTTTTTCAGACCGGCGCGCGCAACACGGCCAGCGCGATCCGACAGGGTTGAAAAAAGATGGGGCACACAACGCACGAGCGGCGTGACCGTGAGCGGAACTTCAAAAATGCGCCTGCCTTCCGCCTGCACCCAGTAGGGGTCTGACGGCGCGTAAAAATGGTCAGGTCCGTCGGCGTTCTTCGCCGCGCAGTGCAGCGGCCGCACAGATGCGTCGCAAAGCACGCCCGCGCGGGCCAGCATGGGCCAGTGTTCCCTGCGCAGATCCCAACGGCCCATACGAAAGCTCGTCACAGGCGCGCCGCAAAAATCCGAGCTGACGTTGAACAGACTTGTCAGTTTCGCCTCCATCAGTCGCGACGGGACGGCGGCCGAAGGCACGCTACGCGCAAAATCCGGCAAATCCGCCCCTGTGCCGTTGAGACTCAGGGGCGGCGTGTTCCAGTGGTGCAAATGTCCGCCGATCTCCACCCTCTCTTTGAGCCGGTTTAAACTGTCACGCGAAGCCTCATCCGCCAACGCGCTGTAAGCGCAAAAAAGTGTCGGCCGTATGCCCCGCGCCAAAAGGGGCTCAAGCCGTGCAAGACATGCGGTGTTTTTCATCGCGTGTGCGCGGCGGGCATAGCGACCGCCGAAAAGACATTCTTCTTCCACGTCAAGGCTGACGGCCAGATAGAGCGGCGAAGGCATCAGACATCCACTGGTCAACATAGAGATTGCGCAAGATCTCAGTATTGGTTTTTCTGTCAAACATACGTTCCACCAACGCCTGCCCTGCTCTCGCCATGGAAAGGGCGCTGTCGCGATCTTCCAGCATGCGGCGCACAGCACCGGCCAGAGCGGTCGGGTTGCGCTCCGGCACGAGCAGGCCAGTTTTCCCGTCGTGTATCACTTCGGAAATGCCGTTCACATCAGTGGCGACCACAGGCATGCCGCAGGAGAGCGCCTCCATGATCACATTGGGAATGCCGTCCCTGTCGCCGTTATCGTGCACGACGCTCGGCACAACCAGCACGTCGTGGCTTTGCATGAACTCGCGTGTTTGATCATGGGGCACAAAACCCGGAAGATCCACAATATCCTTCAGCCTCAGACTGTCCACCAGCCTATGCAGTTTTCGCCGCCAGCGGCCGTCGCCCACCAGGGTGAGGCATACGGGCATGCGTTCGCGCCTCAGGCGAGCGAGCGCCGTTAAAAGATCGGGAAAGCCCTTGGTACGGGCAAAACGTCCCACAGCCAGCAGCCTGAAAGGCGTTTGCGCGGACGATCTGTTCTCCGCGCGCCCAAGGAAAGTCAGGCTGTTGTACACAAGGTACACCTTACCTTGCCGTTCAGGAGGACAGAATTTTTGCAGCCAGCGCATATTGGCCCGGTTATTAGTGCGGATGAAAAGCGCGTCACGCGATTTTTCATGCAGCAGGCCGTCCTGCGGATAAATGTCTCCGGCGCGCCCGGTAAAGGCAAAGGGAATGCCGGTCATGCGCGACGCCACCCACGCCGCGGTGGCCGGGCCGTTGGCCCAGGCGGAATGGATCAGCGTGATGCCATCCGCCAGACAGTGCTCGGCAAGAAGAAACCCCGCCATGAAACACCACAGATTTTCGCCCTGAGATTCCAGGTCACGCATTTTTCTGAAAAAGCCTTCGCGAAAAAGCCCGGCTACCGTGCCCGGCCTGAGTCGCACGGCGCGGGCGAGAGCCGCAAGGATGCGAAATGTGGCGCACACCCCGTAGTGCCGCACCGCCCCTGGAAAAGCGCGCATCTCCTTGCTGCACCCTTTGAGGGCCTCGCCGTACATGGTGTAGGCGCGTATGGGCATTTTCAAAGACAGAAGCTCTGTTATTTCCCGAAAAATGAATGTTTCGGAAGAGAGAGGAAACCAGAGCAGGACATAGGCGATGGACGGCAGTTTCTGCGGCGCGTCGGTGCTACTGCTGTCTATTCTGGTGATCACGCTGGTATTGCTCCACTATGGCGTGCGCCTTTGGCAGCTCTTCCACGACAGCGTCCAGCGCCTGACGGACATGTTCCTCGGTATGGGCGGCGGAGAGGAAAAAGCGCAGTCGCGCAGTGCCCTCTTTGACCGCCGGGAACGTAACGGGCATGACATAGGTGCCCCTTTTGAAAAGTGCCGTGGACAGAAAGCCCGCCACCATTGAATCGCCCACCATCACGGGCACAATAGCATAGCCCTGCGCCGCGCCGGTATCCAGTCCCCTGCTTTTTGCATACTCAAGAAAAAAGCGCGTGATGCGCTGAAGCCTGTGCACGCGCTCCGGTTCGTGCAGCATAATCTCAAGAGCCTTGCGGCATGCCGCGGCGATGACAGGAGGCATGCCCACGCTAAACACAAAGCCGGGCGAGCCGTATTTGAGAAATTCCACCAGCTCGCGGCTGCCGGCGATAAAACCGCCGCAACCGCACAAGACCTTGGAAAGGGTGCTCATCCACATATCCACGTCCGTGGAGGGAAAGCCATAATACTCGCGCACGCCGCGCCCTGATTTGCCGAGCACGCCGAGCGAGTGGGCCTCGTCCACCATAAGCATGCAGTCATATTTTTTCTTCAGCTCAATTATTTTGGGCAGGTCGGGGATATTCCCGTCCATGCTGAAAAGCCCCTCCGTGACAATTACAGCACGTTTGTGCGCCGCTCGGTGCGTTTTGAGCATGACTTCAAGGGAATCACAGTCATTGTGGACATAGGAATAGCGTGCCGCGCCAGAAAGTCTGGCGCCCTGAATGAGCGAATTGTGCGCAAGACCGTCGTGAAAAATGGCGTCTCTTGCGCTGAACAAAAAACCCAAGGTGGACACGTTGGCCGCGTGACCGCTGACATAAATGATGCAGTCTTCCACTTCATACAGATCGGCCAGCGCTTCTTCCAGCGCTCTGTGCTGGGGGCGCTCGCCTCCCACAAGGCGGCTGGCCCCCGACGAGGTGCCGAACAAGCGCGCGGTTTCGGCGACAAGCGCCGTGATCTCCGGGTGCGCGTTAATATCCAGATAATCGTAGGTGGAAAAATTGAGATATTCCTGCCCGTTTACTTGCGTAGTGGCCTTGGCCGCCCGTTCGTGACAGGCAAAGAGGGGATTGACCATTCCCATTTTAGCGCCCATTTCCACAAGACGATCAAAGGAGAGCTTGGAACGCGCGCGATTGAGACCTGAAACGTGTTCAAGCTGATCTGTCGGCGCAACGGCGGCCTGACAGGAATGTTTTTTCTTCATGCCTTATCCTCAAACAGGTAGTTCAAACAAAAATTTCCACGCCGGATTGCGCCGCATTTAACGACGGCATAATCTTGTAACAATTAAGTATACATGAGTCGGCAGCGGATGGCAAGCGTTGAATGACCAATTGACAGGGCATGTATAGACCCCGAGTCAAGGATTTTTTGAACTGACGGGGTAATCCTTCCCTTTTTAGAAGTAAAGCCTATACCGCCAGGTTTCTTTTTATGGCAGGTCGTTCGCCATCTTGGGTCGCTCGTTGTTATCCATCTGATATACTGATATATCAGCTCCATATGAAACGCCTTACGGCTAACTGTGTAAACGCCATGCCCGTGAACTGCTTTTTGAATCTGAATTTGCGTGAAGAAGATCCTGTTTTGTGCCTGTGTTTAAGTTTTTGAAAAACATGTCCGGAAATGAGAGATAGCGTTTGCGAGAAGAGTGTGGTAGTATGAAGCCATATTCAAAATCTCCTTAGAGTGATAGAAAGTTGCGCAATAAATTCATACCGCAAATCAAAGAGGTTTTGGACATTTTTTACCCTTAACCGGACGGCAATGGTGCACGATATTTTGTAATAATTATTGTATTTATCTACAATAGTTATATCCTTAATTCGTCGCATATTGACAACGTTGCCATACTGCAAACTCCAGACGTTCGAAAGCCGTTTGCAAAAACGCATCAAAGAAATTTTGGGTGTCACAGCCAAGGTGCGTCTGATGGAACCGCATTCTCTATATCTTTTTTGTGCTGTTCTCGCGCTTCTTGTCGGGGGAGCTTTCTGTTCCCTGATTGCGGGCCGCGCGGCGGCAGCGACAGCGTCCTGCGCCTGTGTGGCTGCCGGGGCTGTGGGGCTGTGCCTTTCCCTGTATCTTTTGCTGTCTGGAGCAACGCTGCGCGTCAGTTTTCCCCTGCCTTTGCCGCTTGGAGAATGTCTTTTTTGCGTAGATCGTCTCTCCTCAGTTTTTCTGCCTCCGGTTTTTCTGTTGGCTCTCATCGGCGGGGCGCTTTTGCCGGGCCGCCTGAAATCCCTGGCCGCCGAGGCAGCCGAAACGGGCGCGCGTCTTGCCGTTGGCAGGCATTGCTTTTTTTTCTGTTTTCTCATCGCCGGCATGGTGATGACGCTCACGGCCGCAGACGCCGTTTTGTTTCTCATTTCCTGGGAAATCATGTCGCTCATGCCTTTTTTTCTCATCAGCCCGTTGGACAGGGACGCGAACGAGCGTTTTGCGGTATGGGTGTACCTGACGGCGGCGCACCTCGGCGTGCTGCCTCTGCTGCTGCTCTTTGCGGGTATGGGGGCAGAGGCCGGCGGAACAGATTTTGCTCTTTTTGCCACGCGCGGCGCGTGGAGTCACCCGTGCCTGTATTTCATGCTGGCTCTGGTAGGTTTTGGTTTGAAAGCGGGTCTCGTCCCGCTGCATGTCTGGATGCCTGAAGCGCATTCCTCCGCCCCTGGGCATGTGGCGGTGCTGCTCTCCGGGGCCATGCTCAATGTTGGACTGTACGGCATCTTGCGCGTGTTGCTGCTTGCCGGACCGCCGGAAGCCTGGTGGGCATACGCGCTGATGGGCGCGGGCGTTCTTTCCGGCGTGACCGGCATTCTGCTGGGCCTTGTCCAGTCTGACTTAAAGCGCACACTGGCCTATTCCAGCGCGGAAAACATGGGCATCATCTGTCTTGCCTTGGGCGGCGCACTGCTAGCGTGCAGCATCGGCTCTTCAGCCGCCGCGCTGCTGCTGGCCGGCGTTTTTTTGCACATCTGGAACCACTCGCTTTTTAAAAGCCTGCTTTTTCTCGCAGCCAACGCGGTGAAGGAACACACGCACACCATGCTTATCCAGCGCTTGGGCGGGCTTCACAAACGCATTCCCTTCACGGGGGGGTGTTTTGCCCTGGGCAGCGCCGCCATTGCCGGCATTCCCCCTTTAAACGGCTTTATGAGCGAGTTGCTTCTCTACACGGGCTTTGCGGTCGGCAGCAAAGCCGCGGGCAATACGGAAACAGTTCTGCTGTTCTGGGGCGCTTTTTTTGTGCTTGGCGCCATTGCCGGCATGGCTCTTTTTGCATTTACCCAAGCGTACGGCCTGGCTTTTCTCGGCGCGCCCCGGAGCGCGCAAAGCTGCCAAGCGCGTGAGCCGGAAACGCTGTTTAAGGCAGCAATGCTGTTGTTGGCGCTGTTGTGTCTTTGTGCGGGATTTGCCGGGCCGCTGCTCCTGAAAGCGCTCTCGCCTTTTCTTGTCTGGTTCGCGTCAGGACTCGGCATTCCCACCGCAGTCTGCGCGGAAGGCATGGAGGCCGCAGCTACGGTGCTTGCGTGGTACGCGGCCCTAGGGGCGGCTCTGCTTGCGCTGTTCGTCCTTGTGAGTCTGGCGCGTGGACGGGCTGTGGGCAAGAACGGCTTTGCCGAAGGTGTGACTTGGTCTTGCGGCTACTGCCGACCGACGGCCCGCATGCAATACACGGGCGGCGCCTTTGCGCGCACGTTCGCAATGCTGCTGCACCCGCTTGCGCGGACGCGGACTGTGACGCCGAAAGTGCAGGGTCTTTTTCCAGGTCGGGAGAAGGCGATTATGACAAGCCCTGATTGGCCGACGGAACTGTGGAGTAGCCTTTTGTTCCGGCCTGTCACCGCTGTGGCCGAAGCCGCGAAAAATTTGCAAACAGGTCTTGTGAATCTGTATATCCTGTATATTTTCATTGCCCTGGTGGCGGCCTTGACCTGGGCTTTGGGGTGGGCATGACGTCGCAGATGATTGTTGCCTTGGGTGGCATGCTTCTTTCCCTCCTGTTGGCACCTCTGCTGCCCGGTTGCACCAACAGGGTCAAGGCCATGATGGGCGGCAGAAAAGGCAGACCCCTGCTGCAACTTTATTTTGACTTGTGTCGGCTCATGGGTAAAAGCCCGGTTTATCCGGGTGTCACTACATATTTTTTCAAGGCTGCGCCTACGGCGTGTTTGACATCTGCCGTAGCGGCCCTGACTGTGTTGCCTTTTTGGCCAGTGGCTGCGCCTGCAAATTTTTCCGGAGATTTTATTCTGCTTGCCGGTTTGTTTGCCATGTCTCGTTTTTTTTTGATTCTTGCTGCTCTGGACACGGGCAGCGCCTTTGAAGGCATGGGCGCGTCGCGGGATGCCCTGTTTTCTGCTCTGGCTGAACCCATTTTTCTGTTTTGCCTCCTGCTGCTGTGTCGGCAGGCACACAGCCTTACCCTGTCGGGCATGACAACTGTCGCGGCCGGCCCAGCCGCCATCCAGGGGTACTGGATGTTCTACCTCATGCTTGCCTTCGCCCTGTTTCTGCTGCTGCTGCAAGAGAACAGCCGCATCCCCGTGGATGATCCCAATACCCATCTGGAACTCACCATGATACATGAAGTGATGATTTTGGATCACAGCGGACCGGATTTGGCCTTTCTGGAATATGCCGCCGCACTCAAGCTGTGGATATTCAGCCTGCTCATTGCCGGTCTTGTTCTGCCTCTGCCGTCCGTGCCCCTGTTTGATGACGGAGGGTCGTTGGGCCCTCATGGTCTTGCCGGTCTTGCCGTCCACTGGGGCACAACCCTGCTTGCGATCTTTGGCGTCGGCGCGCTTGTGGGTCTGGTGGAATCCCTGATGGCACGGTTGCGCATGGAGCGCGTTCCCCAGGTTCTGGCCATGGCCGGAGCCTTTGCCGGACTTGCCGCGCTCACGCTGTGGAGGCAGGCATGACAGTTCTGCCCGTTGCCGGGAACGTGCTGGAGGCGCTTCTCGGGCTTGTCATTATCAGCGACTTCTGTTTGCTTGGGGCTGAACGCAGCCGCCTGTGCATCCGACTCGTCGCTCTGCAGGGAGTTATCCTTGGATTTATGCCTGTATTTGCCGCCGGTGACGGCATGACGCCTTGGCTTGCCGTCGCTGTTGCCGTGTTTTTTGTTGTCAAAGGGGGCATGCTGCCCCTGCTGTTATGGCACACTTATAAAAAATTGCATCCCCGTGCTCCCGGCGCGTCCTACTTAGGCAATACTGCGTCGGTGCTGCTGGGACTTGCCGCATTCGCTTTTTCCCTCTGGCTGAACTCGCGCCTGGGCATTGCCGCCAATCCTTTGTTTTCACATATATTTCCAACGGCTTTTGCCACTATTTTTTCAGGTCTTTTGCTTATTACTTCGCGGCGCATGGCGCTGGCGCAAATATTCGGCTATCTTGTTATGGAAAACGGCATCTACCTTCTTGGGGCGCCTATGGCGCAGGAAAGCGCCGTCTGGCTGGAGTTTTCCATACTGATGGACATTCTTGTGGCCGCCTTTGTCATGGGCATTGCCTTGACCCATATCAACCGGGCTTTTGATTCCACAGACGTGGAGTGCTTTGCCTCGCTGCGGGACTGACGTGTCCATTGCTTCCCTTCTTTTGCCCGCACTGCTGCTGCTGCCTTTGTGTGCGGCCATGTTGTCCTGGTTTGTTCCGGCAGACCAGTTGCGGCGCGCGTTTTTGCTCGTGACGGCCACGGTTGAACTGTTGCTTGCCGCGGCGTGCTGGTTTGTGGAACCGGCTTCATTGGGCGGCGAGCTGCTTTGTCTTGACGCTATGGGACGTCTGGTGCTGAGTTTGACCTGCGTGCTGTTTTTCGCGGCTTCGCTTTATGCCGTGTCCTACCTGAAAGCGGAAGATCCCGGCGCGCGGACAGATTTTCATCAGGGGCTACATTTTTCCAACGCTCCAGAAGCCACGTTTACAGGCTGTATGCTGCTTTTTCTGGCTGCATCCGTTTTGGCCGCGTCAACGCGGCATATGGGTCTGCTCTGGGTCGGGATTGAAACAACGACAGTTGTCAGCGCCCCACTTATCTCCTTTCATCGTCACAGGCGTTCTCTGGAAGCAACATGGAAATATCTGCTCATCTGCTCTGTGGGCATCGGCTTTGCGCTTATCGGCAATCTGCTGCTGGATATTGCCATGCAGAGTGAGGCAAGGCATGTTGTTGACATGTCCGTCAGTTCTTTGTCACAAGGGAGCGGGCGCGTGCACCCCGCCTGGTTCAAAGCCGCCTTTGTGTTTCTGCTCATCGGCTATGGCGCGAAAATGGGCATAGCGCCCATGCACACCTGGCTGCCGGACGCACACAGTGAAGCTCCGTCTCTGGTGTCTGCTTTGCTGTCAGGCGCGTTGCTCAACTGCGCTTTCCTCGGCATTTTTCGGGCACAGGAAGTGGCGCTTTCTGTCGGTTTTGCGGAATTTACCTCAACGCTGCTGCTGGCCTTCGGTTTTTCGTCAATGCTGGTTGCCGCCCTCTTTATCGTAAATTTGGGCGATTTCAAGCGGATGCTGGCGTATTCCAGCGTGGAGCACATGGGTATTCTGCTTATTGCGCTGGGCGTCGGGATAGCCGCAGGGAGAGGCGGACTATTGCACATGGCCGGCCATTCTCTGGTCAAGGCGGCGCTTTTTTTGCTGGCGGGCAATATTCTGGCGCGCTACCACACCAAGTCGAGTCACGACGTTTCCGGTATGGCGCAAAGTCTGCCCATGACATCAGCCCTGTGGCTGACCGGCATTATCGCCATTACCGGCACGCCGCCTTTTGTTGTTTTTATCAGCGAATTTTTTGTGCTCCAAGGGCTTCTGAATGGTGGACTGCTTTTGCCCGCAGCCTATCTGACGCTGCTGGGCGTTATTTTTGTTGGCATGATTACTCCCACACTGCACATGTGCCGAGGCGGCATGCCGCATGACCGCACGGCAAAGGGGGGAGAAAATCTGCTTTTTGTGTTGCCTTCGGCCTGTCTTCTTGTTTCGGCCCTAGCGCTCGGCCTGTATTTGCCCGAATGGCTACGCGAGTCTCTTGACAGGGCTGCGGCTTTGGCTTTTCATCCATAATATTTTGCAATACCCTTACGAAGGTAACAAAACAGCCATGACGCGCTCCTCATTCACGCACAAACCTCATATTACTTCAGTGGACGTGATTGTGCCGCCGGCGGGGCAGCCGCCAAAAGGCGGCACCTGTCCTGACGCCTTGTGTTTGCGCAACGGCCGCGCCGCGCCGCTCGCCGCTCTTCCGGTAATGAGTTTTGCTCGTTTCAGCCAGTGGCTTTCTGAACAGATTGGCGCAGGCTGTCGGGCGGTCGCATTTTTTGCCGTGCCGCGCGAGAGCGCTTCCGCACAGCGCACGGCGCCCCCCCTGTTTTTTCTCTATGCCGTGCTGGCCGATGACGTCGCCGGTCTGCTTCTGGCGGCGCGCACAGAGGTTGGAAGCAGCTATCCTTCGTTGACGCCCGGCATTGCCGCGCTGCACCTTTTTGAACGCGTTCTTTATGAAAAATTCGCCATTTTGCCTGAAGGCCACCCCTGGCTCAAACCGGTGCGCTTTAACAATTCCGCCGGTCCCGGCGTCGGCGAGATGGATTTTTATCGGATTGACGGCGACGAGGTGCATGAAGTTGCCGTCGGGCCTATCCATGCTGGGGTCATTGAGTGTGGACATTTTCGTTTTCAATGTCTGGGCGAGGAAGTGCTGCATCTGGAAATTTCGTTAGGCTATCATCACCGCGGTGTTGAAGCCATGCTGACGGGTGGGCCGCTTGCCCGTATTCTGCCGCTTATGGAAACAGTGGCGGGCGACAGCACGGCGGCGCACGCTTTTGCCTGTTGCACTCTGCTGGAAGGCCTTTCAGAAACATCACCCTCACCACGCGGACAGCATATCCGTGCTCTCGCTCTGGAGTTGGAACGTCTTGCCTGCCATACGGGCGATATAGGCGCCATTGCCGGAGACGTCGGTTTTTTGCCCACGTCGGCTTTTTGCGGGAGGCTGCGGGGAGACTGGCTGAACATGAGCGCCATGATCTGCGGCAGTCGTTTCAGCCGGGGGCTGTTTGTTCCGGGTGGGACGGCTTTTGATCTTGATCCCGCTTTGGCGCGCGTGCTGATGGACAAAGTCGCCCTGGCTGCGCGGGATGTGCAGGGCGCAGTGCGTTTGGTATGGGATTCTCCCTCTGTCATGGCCCGTTTGACAGGGATCGGCGTTCTTCCTACCTCTGTGGCTGCCTCTTTGGGAATGGTGGGGCCACCGGCGCGCGCTTCAGGCCTTGCGCGGGACGCGCGGCGCAGCCACCCGCTGCCGTGCCTGCCCGCACTGGAAAAAATATGCGCGGCTGACGGGGGCGATGTGGGCGACAGAACCGTATTGCGGTATGACGAAGTGCTGGCTTCAGCCGCCCTGTGTCAAAATATCCTGAAAGATCTTCCTGCAGGCGGTTGCCGCGCAGAAAAACAGAAAAAATTTCACGCAGTTGCGCCGAAACACATTGCGGTTGCTCTGGCGGAAGGCTGGCGGGGAGAAGTCTGTCATGTGGCGCTGACGGATGAAATCGGTCATTTCGCTGCCTATTCCATTGTGGACCCTTCGTTCCACAACTGGGCCGGGCTTGCCTATGCCCTGCGAGGTCAGCAGATTTCTGATTTCCCCCTATGCAACAAAAGTTTCAATTTGTCTTACTGCGGCCATGATTTATAAACAGGGCACATGGAACCGTGTTTGAAATTTTTTTGGAACGCTTTCGTCAGAAAACGCGCACAATAGCGTTCCCGGCTTCTTTGCCTTCCCTGCCGCCGCGTTTTCGTGGTCGTCCTTTTATTGATGCGGATCGTTGCGCTGCCGCGGGAGAGTGCGGCCGTTGCGCCGAAGCGTGCCCTTGGCATGCGATAAGCTTTGAAAACGCCAAGCCCGCTCTTGATACAGGCCTGTGCGTCTTTTGCGGCGAGTGCGCGCGCGTCTGCCCGCAGAGGGCAATGGTGTTCACCACAGACTGGCGACTGGCTTCTACAGATCGCGACGCCCTTGTCGTGCGGCCTGCCGCGTATGCCTCGCCAGGGCAGCCCGGTGGACAGGGGGCAGGCTTGAGAGCATCATCAGGTCTGGTTGATGATGACGATGAGCGCCTGTATGTCCTGCCGGAACTGCCCATGACGTCCGTAACAAGTCTTGCCGCCGCCTTTGCCCGTTCGTTTCGTTTGCGTCAGGTGACGGCGGCCGGGTGCGGGGCATGCGAGGCCGATCTCAACGTGCTGGGAACCGTGGTGTACGATATGGGGCGCTTTGGCATAGATTTTGTTGCTTCGCCCCGTCATGCGGACGGCATTGCGCTGACAGGGCCTGCTCCCCGCAATATGCGCGCGGCGCTTCTTGACTGCTATGCGGCCATGCCCGCCCCAAAAGTGATTATCGCCGTTGGGGCATGCGCCATTTCCGGCGGCATGTTCCGCCGCGCCGCGTCGCCTGTGTCGGACAGCATTCAGGGCGCGCCACCGCAGTGCCAGCCGGCTCTTTTCATACCGGGCTGTCCGCCGCATCCCTGCACCACGCTGGATGCTTTTCTGCGTTTTCTTGACCAGCGTACGCCGAGATGATTATTTAACAGGAAAGTCTGAATTTTTTATAGAGAGTAAACATTTTGACTATGAGATAATTTGTAGTGTCAAATTATTGCGAAAGTGAATCTCTTTCAAAGATAATATTCTTGCCTTGTTTGCGCACATCAGCTATATAATTTTTTTATGCGACAAAGGCGTCATTCAAGTTAAATTGACGTTATGGAGGAGATAATGAGCAAAAAATGCGATTTCTGCGGCAAAAAGCCTCAGGTCGGCAATCTCGTGAGCCATTCCAATATCAAGACAAAACGCCGCTTTAACCCAAATTTGCAGCGTGTCCGCCATCAATTCCCGGACGGCAGTGTGCGCACCCTCACGGTCTGCACCCGCTGTTTGCGTTCAGGCGCGGTGATCAAACCGTTGGCGCGCAAGCGGGTGTAACCGGCAGATCCTTTTCTTCTATCTTACTGGCCCGTCAGTTCACTGCCGGATTTTTTTTGCCAAATGCGTCAATCCTTTTTTACTGAAGCCGTGCGGCCGCGACGCAACAGCCGTTGGTCGACGCGGCGTAGACCGGCATTCGTGCCGCGCTACTGGCGCAATATCACCGCCCCGGCCGGATTGACAAACTACACGCAGCGGCGTGACTGGCTGTTGGTGCTCAACGCCCGTCGTATTCCGCATATCCTGACGACCTTCAGAGGTCGGGAGCATGTGTACGTTCCCCCGCTTTTGGAGTTTGCCGCTCTGCGGGAACTGAGAGATTTTGCCGCCGAAGGCGCGGCGGCCGAACCGTCCGCGCCGCCGATGCATATGCATGTCAGCGTGGCGGCGCTGTTGTTGTTGCCGTTGATTGTCTGGCACGGCATGCGTATGGGCTGGTGCCCTGCGCCTGATTTTTTGCCGCATCCGGGCGGCTGGCTGAATGTCGGCGCGCTGGACACCGTGATGGCGCGTGTTTACGGGCAGTGGTACAGAAGTATTACCGCTCTTACGCTGCACGCGGATTTGTTGCATCTGACGGGCAATATCGTGAGCGGCGCGCTTTTTTTGCCGCTTCTGGCGCGTCTTATCGGCGTTGGCAGGGCTGTCTATCTGACGATGCTCGGCGGCACGGCCGGCAATGCCCTGACGGTTGTGTGGCGCGGCACGGCAGTTGTGAGCATGGGTTTTTCCACAGCATTGTTTGCTGTCGTGGGTGCGCTGGCGGGCGTTATGTCGCTGCAGCGGCGGGGCGGGCGCAACATGTTTTTACCCGTTGCCGCAGGCGTTGGCCTGCTGGCTTTGCTGGGTACGGAAGGGGAACGCACGGATTATGCGGCACATGTGTTCGGGCTAGCTTGCGGGCTCACTCTGGGTATATGCGAAGCCGCTCGCCGGAAACGCGGCTGGCCGGCTTTACCGCAGATTGCGGCATCCCTGCTTGCTCTGACGCTGCCTGTGCTCGCCTGGTGGCGGGCGTTCATATAATAATGGCTCTAGAGTATTTTAACTTTGAAATAATATAGAATGTTGGACTCCCAAAATAAACCACAGAACAATCATGACACCCGATGAAGCAGATTTTTTGCTGAGCAGTTATCAGTATGATCTTCCGCCGGAGCAGATTGCCCAGTTCCCGCCAGAAAAACGTGGTTCATCCCGCCTGCTTGTTATGCAGCGGGCAGGCGAACTGGCGCTTGCCCACAAAAATTTTGACGACCTGCCGGACTATCTGCCTGACAAAGCGCTGCTTGTGGTCAACAATGCGCGCGTTTTGCAGGCGCGCCTTACAGGATTGCGCGCCACTGGCGGCAAGGCGGATTTTTTGCTGCTCACGCCTTTGCCCATTGTGTTGGAACGCGCGCGGCGCGATGCGGCCGCAGCAGACAACGCTTTTTACGCTGAAGTCAAAGGGCTTTTACGTGCCAGCGGCAGCGTGCGTGACGGAGAAAGTCTCCACTTCGGCGCGGGCATAAGCGTCACCGTGCTGGAAACAGCCCCGTTCGGCATGCGCCGCGTGCGCCTCAACTGGCGCGAAGATTTGGCCGCAGCCTTTGCGGCGGCGGGGCACATCCCGCTGCCGCCCTATATCAAACGCCCTGACAATGAAGAAGATGCGGCCCGCTACCAGACCATCTATGCCGCAAACAGCAAAACAGGCGCCGTGGCCGCGCCGACGGCTGGGCTGCATTTTACGCCGCCCCTGCGGGAAAGCCTGACGGCAAAAGGCTTTGAATGGGTTGAAATCACCCTCTATGTGGGGTACGGAACATTCAGCCCTGTACGGTGTGAAGACATACGCAGCTATAATATGCACAAAGAGTATATTGAAATTCAAGAAGACGCGGCAAACGCCATTATTAAGGCGCGGGCACAGGGCCGGCCAGTGCTGGCTGTGGGCACGACAAGCGCCCGCGCGCTGGAAGGTGTGGCGGAATTGTGCGGTAAAGTCCAGCCGTATACAGGCTGGACAGATATTTTTCTCTGTCCGGGCAAAAAATTTCGTGTTGTGGACGCGTTGCTGACCAATTTTCACCTGCCGGAATCGTCATTGCTCATGCTTGTTTCCGCCTTTGCCGGGCGTGAGCGCGTACTGGCGGCTTATACGGAGGGAGTGCGCGGGGGGTATCGTTTTTTTTCATATGGCGACGCTATGCTGCTGCGTTGACGACACCCCCCGCTAAACGGTGCATGGCACGCCGAATATGCTTCCAGCCATGATTATCTAACCTGATGGTTCAACACTATGTCACGAATTGTTTTTCTGGAAGAACGGTGCAAGGGCTGCCGCCTTTGCGTGGATGCCTGCCCAGCGGGTATTCTGCGGCCTTCAGGCCGTTTCAACCGCCAGGGTTACGAAGTGATGGAAACGGACGGCGCATGTACAGGCTGCGCTTCGTGCGCCGTTATGTGCCCGGATACGGCCATACGTGTTTTTAAAAGCGCAAAGGCCAAAGGGGACGCGTCATGAGCGAGACTGACCGCGTGCTGATCAAGGGCAATGAAGCTGTGGCCTTCGGCGCTGTAGACGCCGGATGCCGCTGTTATTTCGGCTATCCCATCACGCCGCAAAACGAAGTGCCGGAGCTTCTTTCCTCTCTCATTCCTGAAAATGGCGGCGCTTTTGTCCAGGCGGAGAGCGAGGTCGGCGCGATCAACATGCTGCTTGGAGCGGGCGCCTGCGGCGTTGCCGCCATGACATCCTCATCAAGCTGCGGCATTTCGCTGATGCAGGAGGGCATCTCCTACATGGCGGGCAGCCATATTCCAGGCGTCATCATCAATATGTCGCGCGGCGGGCCCGGTCTCGGTGACATCGGCCCATCTCAGGGCGATTATTTTCAGGCAGTGAAAGGCGGCGGGCACGGCGACCACCGCAATCTGGTGCTGGCGCCCTCCTTGGCACAGGAATGTTATGATTTCATGTTCAGGGCCTTTGCTCTGGCGTTTGCCTGGCAAAACCCCGTTATGATTCTCGGCGATGCCATTGTGGCCCAGATCAAGGAGCCGGTGCGCCGCGTCCCCCCCGCGGGGGCGCACAAACCGAAAGATATGAGCGATCTAGCGAGAGACTGGCGCATAGAAGGCTTTGGCGGGCGTGGGCAAAACGCCGTTCCCCGCCTGCTCAAATCCGTGTATCTGGCCGAGGGCGCGCTTGCCGAGCGTAACCGCCTTCTGCTGCAAAAATACACGGACATGCGCCGCGAAGCGCTGTTTGACTCTGAATATACAGACGATGCCGAGCTTGTTGTGGTAGCCTTCGGCTCAATAGCCCGCATTGCGCGTAGCGCCGTACGCCGTCTGCGTGATGAAGGACGCAAAGTGGGCCTGTTCAGACCCGTAAGCCTCTATCCCTTCCCTGAAGAAGCCCTGCGCTTGTGCGCGACGGGACGTCGTTTTCTTGTTATAGAGCAAAACACAGGTCAGATGGTTGAAGATGTGCGCCTTGCCTTGAACGGCGTTTCATCCGTACTCTGGCACGGCGTCATGCCAGGCCTGTTTATCGGTGCGGGCGAGCTGATTGACCCCATTCTTCAGGCCGTCAAGGAGAAATCATAATGAGCCGGACAGATAAGTGCCTGCGCCCGCAAAACGACGAAAAACTTGTTTTTGACGTGAATTCCGTGCTCAATGAGCGCGTTACCCATTATTGCCCCGGCTGCCACCACGGCATTGCCCACCGTCTTGTCAGCGAAGTGCTGCACGAGCTCGGCGTTGCGGATAAAACCATTCTTGTGGCCTCCGTCGGATGTGCTGCCTTTACATATGACTACTTTAACGTGGACAGCGTGGAAGCCCCGCATGGGCGGGCCTGCGCCGTAGCCACGGGCGTACGCCGCGCACGGCCGGACACCGTTGTCTTTACCTATCAGGGAGATGGCGACATGGCTGCAATAGGCATTGGAGAATCCCTGCACGCGGCCAACAGGGGCGAAAAAATAACCGCTGTTTTCATCAACAATACCGTTTACGGCATGACAGGCGGCCAGATGGCCCCCACCACCCTGCTCGGACAAAAAACAACAACCTCAAAGCAAGGCAGAAGCCTCAGCAATGAAGGTGGTCCCATACGGCTTGCTGAAATCATGGCCCAGCTTCAGGGCGTGGCATATTCGGCGCGTTACGCTCTGGACAGCGTCAAACACGTTCGTGAGGCCAAAAAGGCTGTGCGTGGGGCCTTTGACGCGCAGATCGCCGGGCTTGGCTTCAGTTTTGTGGAACTGCTTTCCGGCTGTCCCACCAACTGGAATCTGGATCCTGTTGCGGCCAACAAGCGCATTGCTAACGATATGATTCCCGTTTTCCCTTTAGGTGTCTTCAAGGATGTTGCCGACGAATAAGTGGAGGGCAAAGATGCCTGAGTACCAGGACGTGATCATAGCCGGTTTCGGTGGGCAGGGCGTAATGATAATCGGCAACCTGCTGGCGCAGGCCGGTCTGGAGCAAGGTTTTGAAGTGAGCTTTATTCCGGTGTACGGTGCGGAAATGCGCGGCGGCACGGCAAATTGCACCGTGGTGCTGGACACTCGGCCCATCGGTTCGCCAATCGTGCGCGAACCCCTTTCCACCATTGTGCTCAATGAGCCTTCGCTGACAAAATTTCAGCCGTGCCTTGACAAAAAAGGCGTGCAGATCGTCAACGCCTCGCTTATAGACAAAAGTCTTGTCAGCCGGGAAGTAAACAGTGTGTACATCCCGGCCAACGACATTGCGCACAGGCTCGGCAATGTCAGACTCGCCAGCATGGTGGCGCTCGGTGCGTGGCTTCAAGCCACAGACGCGTTGCCGTTGAAGGCGGTGCAGGAAGCCCTGAACCGCGTTGTGAGCGCGCACTACGCCAAGCTGATTCCGGTCAACTCGTCGGCGCTGGAAGCCGGCTGGAATTTCGCCTAAATCGCCGCGTCAAGCAGCAGATTATCCCGGTGGACGACTTCCGGGTAGTGCGCGTCGCCCAGTATGGCCGCCACTTCGTGGCGTTTGAGGCCCATAATTTTTTTCAGATCTGCCGCGCTGTAGTTGGAAAGCCCCACACCCAAAGTTTGCCCTTCATGAGTCACGCGCACCAGCGCCCCCTTTTGAAACGAGCCCTCAACGGCGTGCACGCCGCCGGGCAAAAGGCTGCCGCCCGTGCGCAGCAGGGCGTTCGCGGCGCCGACGTCCACCAGCACGCCGCCAGCCGGTTCCGACTGATAGGCTATCCAGAATTTACGATGCGGTATGGCCTGCCGCGCAGGGAACACCCATGTGCCCTGACACTCGTCAAAAAATGTGGAAGCATCCTCGCCGCCTGCAGGCGCAAGATCAAACGCGCGTATCAGCACGTCGGGCGCGCGCCCCTGCACAATCAGTGTGGGCACGCCGATTTGCGCGGCGCGTCCGGCTGCCAGCAGTTTTGAGTACATTCCCCCGGACCCGGCTTCGGTTTTGCCGCCGCACAACTGTTTGAGATCAAGGGCCGCCGCGTCGTCAATATATTCCATGACCGGCGCGTCCGGCGTGCGCCTGGGGTCGGCGGCCAATACGCCGGGCGCAGAAGTAAGATTGATAAAAACATCTGCGTCTGCAAGGTTGACAAGCAGACTTGCAAGACAGTCATTATCGCCGAATTTAAGCTCGCTCACGGAAACCGTGTCGTTTTCATTGACTATGGGCAGCACGCCGGCGTGCAGCAATGCCGCCACCGTATTGCGGATGTTAAGAAAACGCCCTCGTGCGCGCAAGTCGTCCCTAGTCAGCAGCATCTGCGCTGTGGAGATGCCGTGCACGGCAAAAGAGTCTTCCCAGACGCGTATAAGCCGCCCCTGTCCCACAGCTGCCGCCGCTTGGCGAGCGGCTAGCCCCGCAGCCTCCACTTTTTGCCCGTTGGCGGCCAAAACCGCACGACCGGCGGCCACAGCCCCGGATGAAACCAGTACAAGACGACGGCCGGCCGCTGCGTTGCGCACAACCGCCATCTGGCGCGCGAGTTCAGCCATGACGCCGGTATCAAGGCCTTGTGCGTTGCTCAAAACAGCGCTGCCCACCTTGATCACCACTGTACGGGCCTGCGCCAGCGCCAGTGCGCGCTCCCGTCGCCGGTCTGCGTTTAAACCGGCCTCGCGTGCAGTCATAGTTGTCATTCCCGCGTGTACGTTACTTCAATTTCAGGGAATTCATTTTTCTTGTCCACTGCCGCTTCTTCCCGAGCAATGCGCGTGAGGGGCATGTTGCTTCCCACGGCATCGCGCAAGCGCCAGATTTCGGCAAGCAGTTCTTCCAGATTTTCGCTGTGCAAGGCCGAAATAAAAAACATGCGGCGGCCCTCCGCCACGGCGCGGCCTTTCAGCGCGGCAAGCCGGTTTTCGTCCACGAGATCAATCTTATTGACAACTTCTATCTGACGCCGTTCTGCCAACTCCGCGTCAAAACGCCGCAATTCCTCATTGATCAATGCAAAGCAGGCCCAGGGATCGGCATCGTCCACATCTTCAACGCTCAGAATATGCACGAGAAAACGGGTGCGTTCCACATGTTTCAAAAAACGGCTGCCAAGCCCCTGCCCGGTGTGCGCGCCCTTAATAAGACCGGGAATATCGGCAATCACCATGCGTCTGTCCGGGTCGACAGTATCAATCATCACCCCCAGATTGGGGGCAAGCGTTGTGAAGGAATAAGCCGCGATTTTAGGTTTGGCAGAGGATATGCGTGAAATGAAGGTGGATTTGCCAGCGTTCGGCAGGCCTATCAGCCCCGCGTCCGCCAGGATTTTCAGTTCCAGCCTGAGAGAATGTTCCTCTCCGGGCTCGCCCGGCTGGGCAAAACGCGGCGCGCGTATGGTGGCGGATTTAAAATGTTCGTTGCCCTTGCCGCCGCGTCCGCCCCTTGCCGCCGTCACGCGCAGGCCTGATTCGCTCAGATCGGCAAGCAGACGTCCGCCATCCGGCCCCTCAGCAAAAACCAGCGTTCCCACGGGCAGGGAAAGCACAAGGTCTTCGCCTTTTTTGCCGTTGCACTGGCTGCCCTGCCCCGGCTGACCGTTTTGCGCCTTATACAGACGCCTGACGCGAAAGTCGTAAAGCGAAAGCAAGTGGCTGTCAGCCTGGATGACCACAGACCCGCCGTCGCCGCCGTTGCCGCCGTCCGGCCCGCCGCGCGGCACAAACTTTTCCCTTCGGAAAGACACGCAGCCGCGCCCCCCCTTGCCCGCGCGCACCTGAATTTTCGCTTCATCCACAAAACGCATGGCCGGCCTTTTCAGTGCTTAGAACAAATCAAGATTAAAATTTTAGGGTCATGTCTGGCTGAAAGAAAAATGTCGGAGCATCGTCAGCACCATTTGATAAATGCCATCTTGCCTATGGTTAAAACGAAATTTACATTCCTTGCAAATACCTCCGGCGTCAAAGCAACAAACCTGAGCCATACTGAAGGCAAAGAGACAATATACATGGCAGCCCACTTGGGCTGCCATGCGTCACCCGTCAATTACATCGCAGAAGTAGCCCGCATCCGTTCCTGATGGGACATTTTGGACAGCTTGATTACCTTATCCAAGTTCAGCGCCAGGGCTGTGGCCAAACGGGTTCCATAGTCGGCATCCGCCAGATAACACTGCGCCGTGTGGCGATACTTGATGTTTGTCGTGACTTCGGCAATGTTCCGTGCCGTATTGTCGATAAGAATAACTTTTTTGTCCTCGGTCATGAGGCGGTAAAGATCTCCAGCCTGATAAAAGCAGTCATCCGTCGCGTCATCCTTGGGTTCGTATGAATCCATCGCCCCCTTGATTTCAAGTGGGGGTTCTTTACATTCCAACTGCTCATCCCATTCCAAAAGACTGTTCGGCTGGTATCCGATCGTTGAACCGTAGTTGCCGTCAACCCGCATCTGCCCGTCCCTGTGGTAGGCATGAACAGGGCATTTGGGCGCATTTACCGGGATGGACATATGGTTTACGCCTAAGCGATAGCGCTGGGCATCGCCATACGCAAACAAACGGCCCTGAAGCATTTTGTCTGGAGACAAGCCTATGCCAGGCACAATGTTGGCAGGGTTAAAGGCTGACTGTTCCACATCGGCAAAATAGTTTTCGGGGTTGCGGTTCAACTCTATCACGCCAACCGGAATCAGAGGGAAGGTCTTTTGGCTCCATACCTTACTGAGATCAAAAGGATTTTCCTTATATTTTTCCGCCTGATCCTCGGTCATGACCTGGATAGATAAATTCCAGCGTGGGAAGTCGCCTTTTGCAATTGATTCGTACAAATCACGCTGATGGCTTTCGCGATCCCGCCCGACAAGCTCTGTTGCCTCCTGGTCGCTGAGGTTCTTGATGCCCTGCTGGGTAAGCCAGTGATACTTCACCCATACCCGTTTGTTGTCTGCATTGATCATGCTGTATGTATGGCTGCCGAAACCGTGCATATGGCGGTATGTAAGCGGTATCCCCCTGTCGGACATTGTGATTGTTACCTGATGCAGGGCTTCCGGGAGCATGCTCCAGAAATCCCAGTTGTTTTGGGCGGAGCGCATATTTGTTTTGGGATCGCGCTTGACCGCGTGGTTCAGGTCAGGAAAGCGCAAGGGATCCCGAAGGAAGAACACAGGCGTGTTGTTGCCAACCAAGTCCCAGTTGCCTTCTTCGGTATAAAACTTGATGGCAAAACCTCGAATATCCCGCTCGGCATCCGCTGCGCCACGCTCGCCAGCAACAGTGGAAAAACGGGCGAATAGCTCTGTTTTCTTGCCTATCGTGGAAAAGATTTTTGCCTTGGTGTATTTAGTGATATCGTGAGTAACCGTGAAGGTGCCGAAAGCGCCGGAGCCTTTGGCATGCATGCGCCGTTCGGGTATGACCTCGCGGTCAAAATGGGCGAGTTTCTCGATAAACCAAGGATTTTGCAGTGTCATGGGGCCTCTGATCCCCGTTGTCGTCACATTGGTGTTGTCTGCTACCGGCGCTCCAGCCGTCGTCGTCAATTTTTTCCTGTTTTTGTCCATTGTTAACTCC
>JAISKZ010000032.1 GCA_031260725.1 Desulfovibrio sp.
GCGCCCGTTCCGCAGACGCCCGTGAGCAGCACCTGGCACAAGGGGTACAACAAAAGCGCATGCCGGGAAAACCCCAACAGGCGCAGCATCCCGAGCATTCTTTCTTTCCGGCGTACAGCGGCCAGGGATGAGCTCAGGGTAAAAGCAAGAAAACCCGCGCCGACTGCCAGCGCAATGATCAAGACAAGCTGTGTCAGGGCTGTGTCAATTTTGCGTATATCTGCTATGGTTTTTGCTTTTGTGATAACTTCAACACGCAGACCGCGCAAGAAGCCGTCCAAAATCTCCACGCCGGTCAGATCGCGGGCATAGAGGCGAAACGATTCGTAACTGCGCTCAGCGCCGGACTCCAAGTCGCCGGCATAACCCCGATGGGGCACGGCCAGATAATCCCGATAATCCTGTATATCTTCAAGTACAGACAAGGGGAAAAAGGCCGTATCGGAAGGCATGGCCTCGGGCGGCAGAACGCCCTTTACCCCGGCTTCAAAAACAATGGTTTCAAGCACGCCGTCCGGGCGTTTGCGCCCCAGACGCCCTTGCAGAACCTCTCCTGATGCGGCTCCGAGCTTGCGCGCAGCAGTTGCCGAAAGCACCATTTCACCGCCCGGCAGCACATCTTCGGGAACAGCAATTTTGTGGCGCTCCAGCAAAGGGTCTCCCTTCGCCGTAGGCTCAAGCGCAAGCGGCACAAGGGCGCCGTCTTTGCTCTTGAATTGCATTTCCGCAGCCACATTTCGGGTACGCGCAATGACAAAACGCGCTTGCGGCTGTGCGCGCAGTTGCGCGAAAAAATTTTCAGTGTAGCCGCAGGTTGCGCTGCCTGCGGGGATAATGACCAAAGCTGTCGGATCGTTCAGCAGATTGGCGCGCAGTGTTTCCACAAGACCCACACGAACGCCATACAAGACCATGAGCGGCGTCAACATGCTTGCCAGCGCGAGCACGGCGCACAGTGACAACATGAGTTCGTGCCGCCAGTCACGAGCGGCCAATTGCGAGATGAGCACGGCGTGGCGCGTCATGTACGGCTCCCGTCATCAATAACAGCCACTACCGCCCCGTTCTCGCCGGCGCTTACAGAAACCTCTACCTCGCGCAGGCCTGCGCTGCGCACCAGGGCGTGATCGTGGCTGACCATAACCAGGGTAGCCCCGATTTCCTGCAGCATGGCGCGAAAAAGATTCATGACGTTTCGGGAGTGTACGGGATCCAGCGCCGCAGTCGGTTCATCAGCCAGCACGATGGCCGGTTGCGGCACAAGTGCGCGGCCTATGGCCACACGCTGCCGCTCCCCCACAGACAGGGTGGAGGGATACGACTTCAGCAAAGCTCCTATGCCGAGATTCTCCGCCACAGCGCGCACGCTTTTGAGAACAGGCTCTTGCGCTTTGCCCTGTATGCGCGCAGTAAGTGCCATATTTTCAAACACCGTCAGGTACGGCAACAGCCCGCCCGTCTGCAAAACATAGCCGATGTGTCGCAGGCGCAACGCCGCCATAGCGTCCATATCTTTTTTGTGCCACAAGCCTGCTACGTCAATGCGAGAATCCTGCGGCCTGATCGCATACACTTCAGCCTCGTCCGGCCGCAATACCATGCCGAGTATGTCCAAGGCAGTGCTTTTGCCGCTTCCGCTCACCCCCGTTAGGGCAATCTGTTCACCAAGCCTGATGTGCAAACACCGTATGTGCAGACGGTAGCCCGTACCCTGCATGCGTTGTTTGCTTACGTTTTCAATGTGATAGAGCATGGTGTCACGGCAGCATGTCCAGCGGTACGCGGTATGACCATTTATTGCGGTCGGGATCGCCGAAACCTTCCCAGTTCGCATTATCCCGGTCGTATTCTTCGTAGCGTTTTATGCGGGCTTCCAGATGGTCGAGAATGCTTTTCTGCTCACCAGTGGTTTTTTGATACCATTCGTCTTCGGTCAAATTCAGGATGCGGCTCTTGTAGGGCAAATCGTTCAAAAATTCATCCATCACTCCGGCATCTTTAAGGTTTTTCCCCGGCGAATTGGCAAATGCGTTGGGATCGCGCGACATCTGGGCTGCGGCGGACAAGATGCTCTGGAAAAAATTTGAAGAGGCGTCCTGGAGAAAGGACTGCTGGGCTTGTTCCAAAACCCTTTTCAACTGTTCACGCAATCGGCTCAATTGTGTTTTTGTCACTAAAACAGCCGGCTGCACGGCAATCACAGGCTGGGCCTGAGGATCGCGCGCCAGTTTTTCAAGATCCGCGTCAGCCACCCATGCCTTGACCACGCTTGGCGCGTGCGCGCCTGTTTTTGTGCCCCAAAATTGAAGCTGCATGGCGTAGCCGGTGGCCTCAGCTATGCGCTGGGCTTCTTCCTCAGGCGAAAGTTTTTTTTGCAGTTCACGCGGCGGAGGAAGCATCCTGCCCTCAGCTGTCGCGGTTATAAGATCGTTATAGCCTGTCGCCAGCCTGCCGCCCACAAGGTCAAACTCCGCTGTGGCCTTTGCCGGCGTTGTGGCGTTGAGCGCAATATAACTGGCTTTGTTGTCGGCCTGGCGAGAAAGCGAGCGGTAAGCTTTTTCCGCTGACGCGTGATCTTTGACGCCAGCGGGGGTTTTTATATGCATAACAGTGAGGTAAATATTTTTGCTTTTGAGATAATCCGCCAGCACCTCTGGACTCATGCCCGTGCCGGACGCCTTGTCGCCTTCGCGCAGGGGGCCGGCGTCGGTGATGAGCAATATGGCTCTGGAGCCGTAGCCGCTCCAACTCAAATTGTCCACAGCGTCTTTCACGCCGGCAAAGGAATCCTCATCAAAAGCGTGCGTGGGCACAGGCGATTCCTCCACCTGCGCCAGTGCCTGTTCCAGTTCAGCCCGCTGGTTGACGGTTTTAAAATCACAGATAATTTTTGAGGTATACTGCGTGCCGGGGGCAAGCTTGACGTTACTGCGAAACGCCACCACGGCAAAAGCGATTTTGTCGCGGTGCGGATTTTTTTCCAGTTTGTCGTCATACATGGCCCGCATAAACTTTTGCGTCTGCACAATATACGGTTTCATGGAAATGGTGGTATCAATAACAAAAACAAAACCTGTGCGCAGTTGCCCGTCAGAAGGCGGCAGGGAAGGTAGCGCTGCGCCGCTGTCGCCGGAACCGCCGATGCCCGGATCAATGGATGCGACCTCCAGCAATTTTGTACTGTCGCCGAAGGACGTGTCCACATTGAGTACAGGCAGCAGATAAAAGTTTTTTTCTGAAACAGCGGTATCCGACGGTTCCGCCGCTATAACGGGAAAATCCGGCGGCGTTTTTTTGCTCGCTGTGCTGTCCGCATACTGCTTGACCTTTTTGTCCAACTCCTCGTCCGTACAAAGTTTCAACAATGCATCCCTATCCTTGAAAAAGAGCACCGGCATGCGTCCCATGCGGTTGGTAAACACCATGGTGATGGCCTGCTTCCAGGCTGTCGTTTTGGCTTCATCCAGCCATCCGTCCGCCCTGTTGTCGGAAACGCCGACTTCAATCCGCTTGCCTTGACGCCCGTACACATAAAAAACTGTAAATGTTTTGACTTTATTATTGATTGTCTGCGCTTGCCCGTCGGCGCCGTTGTATAAAACAGCGCCAGGGTGCGACACCACGCGCTGGAAAAGCGATTTTTTGCCTTCAAGCAGCAGGGGACGGCGTTCGCCCTCGGCAAAGGAGTCATTGACAAAAATAGCGGCAAAAACTGTGCAGCACAGTATGCAGGCTGCGTAAAAAAAGATGCGATTCATTTGTCACCAGTCCTGTATGCGTTGCTGTCAGCGCGTCACGCTGTCTTTTGCTATCTCGTCCACCCATTGCAGGGCATGGGCGTTGCCTCTGGCCGCTTCGTCTTCCAGCCATTTTTTTAAAGTATGCATGGCTTTGGCAGCATCAGGTTCCTTGGCAGCCACTCTAGCGTAACCGGCCCAAGCCTCCCTTCCGTTTTTTGGAATGCTTCCCCATACGGGTTTGGCAGGATCAACGCATTGGGCCAGCCCAAAAACAGCGGCAGCGTCTCCTTGTTGGGCTGCGAAATATAGAAGTCTGTAGACGGAGTCCCGGGTGTCTCCCGCCGCACTGTCAGGCGATGCCGTCAAAATACGGTACAAATCCATCGCTCCCTGCGCCGTGGGCGCGCCGCGCAAGTACTGCCTTACCTGTTCACGGGGCGGCAGAGCGGGCGGTGTCGCAGATTCAGGCGTCTTTGTTTCTTCAGGATTCTTTTCCTGTTCAAAAGGTCTGGCCGCCTGATCCGGTTCGGCGTTTTGCTCCGCTACCGGAGGGTTTTCCGACTTTTGCCGTGTGAACCACCAGACCCCGCCTCCGATCAGAAGAATCAAAACAAAGATGATCGGCAGTTTGTTGGGAGGCGCGGACGGCGATGCTGCGATATCAGATTCTGTAAGCCTTTCAGGAGCGGATGCGTCAGATTCAGGCGGAGCGGGCGGTTCAATTTGCTGCGTCTGCGGCGTTGCGGGCCCAACGCCCTGCACAAAGCCCTGGTCTGTCCGCGGGCTTCTGTTTACTTCGGCGATGGAAAAATTTGCCTTTTGCGGCAGCAAATTTTCTGTATACAGCACCAACTGATAATTTTCATTCTCAGCCAGACGATCCACGATGGAAGGTCCAACGTAAAGCAAGGCCTTGCCGCCATCTTGCCGCCATTCATCGGGACTGTGCTTTTCTTCAGCGCTCTGCCAGCTGGATTTGCCCAGAAAGGTATTGTCCGATGCCTTACAGAGACTGAAAAGGTATTGCGCGGACGGTTCAAGCACCTCGGCACACTCAAAGCAGGCAAAGCCGCGGCCGCGATCGCCGTCATTTTTGTACCGCGCTTTCATTGAACATCCCCTACACTTTCAGAAGGCGCAAAACACTTCATGATATTCCCCAACAGTGTATTTTGTTCGCGGTTAAAAGTCTGAACGCCGTCAAAATTGACGTTATCCATCATCAGGGTATAGAGCGCCCGCATCCAGTCCATGCACCATGTCTTTTCAAAAGGCGGTTGTATTTCCGGCAGTTGCGGGTATCCTTCCTCCGCCGTGGGCGGATCAAAAAGCGTGTACTGTTTGCCCTGCATCGTGATAGTGCGTTCTTGCGCGCCGCATATCTGCGGATTGAATCCCAGCCAGTTCATGTAGCTGTTCAGAAGGGAGCTTGATCGCCCCACCTGTTGCCAGACAATGCGTTCTTTTGCCGTATTGGCATAGGCTGCGATCTCCTGCATGGCTTTTTTCATTTCATCGACGATGTGCAGGCGCGTCATCCCCACTGTCAGTTCGCTTACAAACTTTGACAGATTTTGGGAGGAGATTCCATAACATTGTTGTGCGCGCGGATCGTCGGAAAAGGCTCGCAGTTTGTCGCACCATGTGCTGATAATCAAATCCGTGAAATATTCTGCTTCACTCATACGTTTTTTTGGCGGGGGCGTGTTTGTTTCACTCTCTTGCGCAACAGGAGACACAGGTTCCGCTTCACCGAAGAGTTCTGCAAACGCATCTGCGGCGTCCACGCTGTCACCGACATTGATTTGCAATTCTTCGGTTTCTCCAGAATCTTCAGCCATGAGAAATCGGCGGCGGGCTTCAAAATAAAGATCGTACAAATCCTGATCACGCACTGTGAACCTGTTGAGAAATTCCCCCATACGCTGGTTCTGCAAAAGTCGCGCAAAACCCACCAGGAGTTCACGGCCGAATTGTTCTTTCTGCCGTCGCTCTTCCTCTTTGTCGTCGGATTTATAAAAGGCGTTCAGCCGCAATAAAAGCTTCTTTTGTCGTTCCTGCAACGTCGTAATAATCTGCGCTTTTTTTATTTCAGGATTGCATAATGGCCGCAGTGCGTCGCGTATATGCGAAATTCCGCCGTCATTCAGCCGCATGGCGGCCTCCCAGGACGCCCTGGGGTCTTTGAAATGCTGCGTCACCAATGCGCTGTTCAAAAACGCGGACTGCAAAGAATCAACCAGTTTTTGCGCGTCATTGCGTATGCTGATTTCCTGATTGTTTTCGTCATAATCCAGAGCCGTTTTGAATTTGAAATTCGGATTACGCAACAAAAACAAATTATTGAACGCTCCTGTGCCGTCCCACAGCCTTGGCCAGTCGTGCTGTTTGCCGAAAAAGTCAAGCAAAGAGGCATGGAGACGATTGTCCCAACGAGATTCCACAGAAGGCGCGCCCGCTTTGTCTTCAAATTCCATGTCAAATTTTGTGAGTACAAAGTAAAGCGCTACAGGCTTGTTTTTTCTTGTTTCAGGCAACTCACCGTGAGTCGAGAGCACCCAGTCGTTTATGACGCCCGGCAAATCCTGTACCTCCTGATTGCTCGGGCCTATGCACAGCAGCATGCTGGTCAGCTCTTTTTCCGCGCAATAACGCTGGAACAGATACGCCACCTTGCCGCGCAAAAAGAGTTCTTTTGTCATGCCGCTTTTTTCAAGCTCTTTCTGTACATCGGCAAATTTATAGCGCGAACGGTATCCGGGAAAATCCAGCAAATCCGTGTGGTCAAAGTAATCGTCCGGCTTTTCCCCCATGACTATGGTCAATTCCGCCGTCAGCGCGGTGACGACGGACCGCGGCAGCGTGACCGCAGGCCCCTCGGCGGAACGCACCTGCAGCTCGGGGCCGTTGGTTGCGCCGCAAAGCCCCTCAAGCATGGCCACGTCAATGATACTGCAGGAACGGGGAATAAGGGCGTCAATCGGGCAGAAGGCGTTGGCGGTGAAAGACAGTTTTTCCAGCGCTTGTATAAGTGTGAGGCACAATGCCGTAAATTGCGGTATGCCGTCCCAGATAATGCTGTAGAGGGCGACGCGGTCATTGATGCCCAGTTTTTGTCCGATTTCCAGCGCACGCGGCCAAAACGTGCGCTCCAGTTCCTGCACGCGGGGCTTTGCCTGAAAATCCTTTACAAGATACTCGCGCAAATCTTCCAACGCGTCCAGACCAACATGCGACGCGCCCTGTCCCTGTTTGGCCTGCAGGGCGTCTAGGGCGGCGGTGATACACTGAACGTCGGGCACTTCTTTGTGTTCACAATCGGCGTAGTAGGTGTTGGCAATAATTTTCACCAGATCAATTTCCGTAAGCAAGCGAATCTGCACAGGAAATCCTGATGGCAATTGGTCCGGCCGCGTCATGGTAAAGCGCGTTACAAGGCCTGTTGACTCCTTGCCGCCTTCCGGATTGATTTCACTGATAAAATCACGCCTGTCGTCACCGAAAAGGGCCATGAGCCCGCCTGATTTATCTCTGGCGAGAGCGGAAATAAGATAGGACTTGCCGGCCTGGCTGGGGCCGAAAACACCCGCGCACATTTTGCGGCCCGCAGCTCTGGCGCATTGACGGAAAACGCGCCCGGATCGCCGCAGCTCAAGTTGCAGGCCGCTCAGTTCATTTCTGACGACTTCTGCATTATCTTGCGCCCAGACTGAGGCATTGCCGACGCCCTCCGCCAGTCCAAGGCAATATTCGCTGAGTGTTTGAGGTGTCATGCGTGATCACTCCGTTGCATTAAATAACTATGCCGGTATCCAGCCAAACGCCCTCGTCAAGCGGTAGGGTCTGGAGACACATCTGAATGTCTTTGCCTTTTACAGGCGCGCCGTACTGATCTGTGATTTCTTCAATGCGAAATTCCCCTTCGTCCCGCTCCTGCCCTTCAGCCACAATGCCGAGTTCGTCTTCTTCAATTTCTCTGAGCGTGAGGCTGAGCTTGACGGTATAGGGCGTTTTTCCCGAAGAAGCGCGCCGCGCATCTTCATCTGTAAAATCAAGAACATAAAATCGCGATGTAGTCCAACGCTCCACATCCAGCAGGCGGAAACCCACAGTGATGGTGTTGGAAAAGGAGATTTCCTTTGTATAGGTTTTTTCTTCTTTTGCCGCCACGTCTACCTCAAACCAGACTTTCGGTTTTTTAATCTGCCCGCTGAAATCCATTTCGCCGATGAATCTGGCTGTTGAACGGGGCACAATGCCGGATGGATCAAAAGAGAATCCCTCCAGATGGCCTTCCGCCAGGGAGCATAGAATTCCGCCCACCACGACTGTGGTCTTCGGATCGGTAATGGCGCCGGACACGTCCGCAAAAGGATACCATGTTCCCACCCGGTACCGGCTCATGGACAGAATGCGATCTGGCGGAATCGGCAACTTTGCGAACACGGTGGAGATGACGCCGCGCCACCGGCTCGGGCGGCCGGTGAGCAAAAGAATGTCACAATGATAGCGCTGTATGACTTCACACAAGTTGGCCAGCGCCCCACCCATAACCTCGCGAATGATCGCGTCAATATTTTTCGGCACTATGCGGACAGGCGTGTTCATGACTGTAAACATGTCGTTGCCGCTGTTTTTGCGTACGGCATTGTCAATATACTCAATGGCCGCGCGATTGGGCTGCCTGCAACGGCCCACGGGCAATTCCGTCCTGTTTTCTTCACCGGCAAGGCTTTCAAAAAAATCGCGCAGAGTGAAGCTCAGTTCCGCGTCCCCCATCGCCGTATCCATAGCTTCATAGATGCTGAGAATACATAAGGCCACAGGCATAAGCATCTGTCGTACACACTGGGCGCGACGGTTGCGGTTTTCCTGCGAATTGTCCATAACGTCTCGGCCGAAAAGCGTGGTGATCAGTTTCTCTCCATGGAAATCGCCTGCTTTTGTGGCGGCCGCGCTGACTGCCGGCAGTATGACGGAGCGTATGACTTCCCGCGCTATATCATCGCCAGCAATGGCAAAACCGTCCCGCAATTCAAGATGTGGGCGCATGCGTGACGATGATCCTATATCGCTTGCCAACTCAAACGTGGTGATGGAGAGGTCTGTAGTGCCGCCGCCTATGTCAATGGCGGCCACGCGGATGCAGGGTTTTTCGCCATACTGAGGCCGCGCGGCCCCAAGGATGTTGCAGAAAATATGCGCGTCACCCTGGTATTTTTTTGTTATTTCATTGTAGATAAAGACAAGCTGGGTGCATGTCGCCTCATCCCAGTTACAACGCACACGCGGGCTTAAACGGTAGTCGTTGCCGAGAGCGCGTTTCTTGTGATCCTGTATGTAATAATCCTGCCAGCCGAGCACTTCCCAGAGAACGCGAACTGCCCAATTTGCCCAGCGTCTGTAAATACGTTGCTCGGCTATGGGCATGCCGGCAGGTACCGTAAAAATCACCTGCCGCAAGCGTCGAGGCACGTTCGGTAGCTCACGCCGCGCTCTTTGTCCCGGAGAATTGATGGTTACAAGCGCCTGTTGCAGCACTTCAACGAGCAGAAACATCATGAGAGACGAGCGTGTGAACTTGGAATCAAAAGCTATGTCCACTTCCTGATATTTCAGAATCGGATGATTTCTGAAAAGCCGATCGTCCATACAACATAAAGGCGTTCCGCTCTGGTTGAGCACTCGCGGCAAAGGTCCGCGCGTGACCCTAGGTTCCTGCTCGCCCCGCATATTATAACGCCACCCTGTCGTCCAGTCCCGTTCGTCCCAAAGATAGCGTTTGGGGCTGGACATGCCTGTGATCCCCTCCGCGCACAGCGCCTGTGTTGAAAGACGCGAAGCCTCGGGGCCGATGCGCACAGGTGAAGGCCACACAAAGGCAGGTGTTCTGCGCCCTGACTGACGGCTCAGATTGTCGTCGCCGAAGTTGGCTTCCGAAAATTCAATCCGTGTTTCAAAAGGCTCCATATACACAAATTCCGGGCAATCAATGTCGCGCAGTTGCAAAAGATAGCTGTCGTTCAAATTGGTGCTGCGTTGCGCGCGGGTTTCCACAAGAATGCCTGTAGTGCGCGAATTGCCTATATCAAGCACCAGATCAACGTCAATGGGCGTTTGCGCCGGTTTGACGACCTGTACCGTCGTATTGTTGATCGCCTTGTGTACGACATCCAGCATGGCGAGATAGCTTGCCAGGTATTCCAGTTCCCTTTCATCATCATTGCTGTTTTTACGTTGCGTCTGAAATGCCTCCCACCTGCTTTTCAGCCAGTCGTCAACCCACGCCTGATTTAAAAACCAGGCGTTGTCCCGAATTTTCAGCGCAAGCGCATAATTTGCATGCGCGTCCACATCTTGCGGCGAAACGGCAAAATAGGCTTCCGTATCCGACGGGGGCTGTTCCACCGTCATGTCAAAGGCTAACACTATACGTATGGATTCACGGCGTTCTGTCTCATAGACAAGACGAATTCGCGCCCAGTTTGATGGGCCGCATTCAAAATGCGGGGCGCCGTCCTCCCATTTCTGGTCACGGACTCGTAAAAACGGCACAGGCAGCCATTGGCCTATCCACGGTTCAAGACAGCGCTTGGCATACACTTCAAAAATTCCCTGGCGCACTGGCTCCAAGGTGATTTCATCAACTATGGCGCCGTCTTCACGCTCTGCAAGGCTTCGCAGCACTTGTTTGCCGGCCTGTTCGCCCGTGCCGGGCTTCTCCTGAAAATAGCGCACGTTTTTAAGCACCGGTTCCAGGTTGAACACAAAATCCAGAAGCTGTGGGGTGGATTCTGGAATGAGGCTGACAATCTGTGAATATTTGGGAATGGAATACATTGTGAACTTTACTCCCGCACAAAGTTGATCGTATACGCTTGCCGCGTGTTTTTTATGTCCGTAAACACCCATGAGCACGGCGTCCTGTTGCCTTCTCCCCTGCAGGTCATCTCTGAACCGCCCCATATGGATCCTGAAGGCGTGCAGTACATTTTGTCTGAACGCATGCGGAGCACGCCGCCGCTGTTAATGACGGCCCTGGTGGCACCCACACATTCTCCGGCAAATTGCGGATCCAAAATAAACCGCTTGCCCACGCCGTTTGCATTGAAACAAAAACGCTCGGTCACAATACGCTTTGTCCCGTATTCCGGTCTTGTGCCGCGCCAGCAACCTTCCAAAAAATCCAGTTTGCCGGTTTTTGCCGCATCTTCAGGAATTTTCAATGGGTCGCCGTGTTGCGGTTTTTGTGCAAGCTTGGGATAATATTGCTTGGGCGGAACCTCTTTTTTGGGCTGAGGCTCTTTTTGGAGCGGAGATTCCTTTTTTTCCTGTTCCCTGTTCGGCGTTAACAGTAAAAAATCCGCAGGCGTCAGCAAGGCGTTTTTCTCTTTTTCTTTCGACTCAGGCTCACGCTGTTGCTGCGGTTCAGCCACCGTCCTGTCGGGTTCCGCCGTCGGCAAAAAATCCGCAGGCGTTTTGACGGAAGATTCCTTTTCAGATTCCTGAAGACTCTTGTCTTGTTCAGGGACGTTCGGCACCATCGAATGTCTTTCAGGTGGCGGCGGGATCACGATAACATCTCCTTCTCTCGTCGGCGTTTGCGGCACAGCATAAACGTCCGGCGCTACGTCGAGAGATGGTGTAACCGGCGAACTTGTTGGAGGAGCGTACTGTTTTTCTTCCAGATTTGCAGAGGCGTATACGCCGGAGTACTCAAACAGACACAGCATAAAGACCGTCAGGAGTAAAAAGAGCTTCTGCATAGGCGTTTCCATCAGTTATGGAACACGGTGAAAATAAACATTGCCGCCCCACGATTCGCCGCCTTGCGTTTTGCCGAGACAAGAAGCCGCGCCCACTGATGCCCTGCATTCAATAATCTCAGCGGAATACTGTCTTTGACTGCCGGGGCAGATTTGTCTTTCTGTTTCAATACGCAAAACGCCGGAATCGTCCCGACGGGCTTTGGCTTTGCCCGTGCAATCCTGTCTGCCTTTTTGGAGTACTGTCACGGTTCCGTTGCCGTTCGCGTCAAAAAAATAAATAGTCTCTATAGGCTGTTTGTCGGCCTTGTTGACAAGGCCCTCGGCGTTTTTCCAGCGCCCCTGTAAAAAGGCATAGTCTCCGGGGTGTTCAGGAATCACCAAATCCTGACGCGGCAGTATTTTTTCAGGAATCACCACGTCAGGTTTCGAAGAAAGGCCCTCTTTGAGCGCCACCGAACCCTGTGGGGGAACCCCAAAGTCCTGTTTCGTCGTCGCCCTTTGTGCAGATTCCGGCACACAAAGAGCCGCCTGTTCACCCAGCTTCAGCCGCAATGCGGCAAGATCTGCGCGCAGACGTTTTTCCTCATCGCGTGACTCTTGCAGGGCATGTTGCCCTTCAGGCGCAACTTTAAAGACTGACGCGCCGAGCAGGCTGACAAGCGGATGCCAGTTTCCAAAAGGAACAAAAAGCACAGATAAAAGCAACAGCAGAGGCAACAGCCAAAGCCAGCTCCACAGGCCGCTACGGGACTTTCTGTTTTCAGGCTGTTGCGGCGTCGCTGGTTGCGGCTCAGGCTGCGCCGCCGGGCCTGCCGCAGGCGCTGTCGGCACAAAACTTTCCCCAAAACGCGCCAGATCTTCCGGTTGAGCACCTTTTTTTGAAGAGGCGAAACCCCAGCATGTCATCACCGGGTGCCCCCCGACGGCGTATATATGAGAAACATCAGGATACTGCAACGCAAGTTCAAGCACCATGCCGCGCAACACGGACGACTGCCCGCCGCCGCTCTTCATATCCTCTGCCAGATTCTTTATTTCCTTGCCCATTCCGCCTACATAGGCGGCCAGCCTGTTTGCTTCTTCCTCGGGCAACTCTGTTATCCTTCTCGGCGTTCCTTGGATAGGACTGTACCAGTCAATAATCTCACCGCTCTGCAAGCCCCCCGGTTCGGCAAAAAGCAGGGCATAGTCGTCGCCGAGGCGCGCGCGGACAAGTTCTTTGATCTGGTGAAAATTCTCTGCCACGCGCATGCCTTGATATGACAGTGACTGAATCCGGCTTTTTGGAGTCGAAGCGATATGCTGGGCGCTCATGCGGTGCTCCTCACTGTGCCGTGTCCACGTCAATACCGTGTTCTTTCAAAAAAAGCAGAATATCCGACGCATGCAGGGCTATGGACGTCTGGCGGTAGCTGTTTTCATCTAGAGAAATCATGGTGTTGATTCCCATCACACGCCCTTTTTCATCAGCCAGCGGGCCGCCGCTGTTACCGGGAGAGAGCGGCGCTGTGTGCACTATTATGGGCGGCGTGCGCTCAAGCACGGCACTGATAACCCCGTCGGCATACGACAGTTCGGGGATTGCCCCGACATCACCGGCAATGAGCGCCTGATATTTGGGGTCATTCTTTGAAATGGCGTGAGGATAGCCCCACGCACTGATCTTTTCGGTACGCCTGGCCTTATCAAAAAAAGACAAGTGCGTGACGCGCACTCCAGACGGCAGATTTACGCGCAATACGGCATAATCCCGTTGCGGGGCCGTGCTTGTGGCAACAACGTCAGCCTGTGCGATTCCATTAATTTTTTTGTTGATAACGATAATACTGTGCGGCGTGTTTGCAACCACATGTTTATTGGTCAGCACAAGTTCCGGCGTGATGAAAAATCCGGAGCCAATAGTTGTTGTGGCTGCGTTTTTTAGAGCAAGTATAAAAACCGTGGCGTCCTCCAGCAGGGACATCGCATCAGCTGGTTCGGCAGACTGCTCGGCTTGCTGCGCTGACGCCATCGTGGCTGACGTTATGCCTGTCCCGGTCAGCCACTGTCGCACCTCGCAGGGGTTTTTCGTCAGCAGGCCTTCCAGCAATGATTTTTCTTCCCGCAACTGCGTCAATACGGCATTCCGTTTTTGCGTTTCGTCATTCTCTGCAGAAACATGGCCGGAATTCAGAGTATACAGCCTGTAAACGCACAGGCCGACGACGATAAGCAACAGAATACCGCACACTTTGGGGCCGAACGGTATTGTTCTTCGTGATTTTTCTTCGTCCGTTGCCCTAGTCATAGCGCTGTTCCCTGTAATGCGAATAAAAACCGGCAGAAATTGTAGGAAGAGAACGCAAATCAACCACGGGAATCCCATGATGAAAACCCGTGGTTGAATCTTAGGTATTAATTATACTATTCCTATACGTTGAGTTTGGCAAGATCGTCCATTAGCCTCTGTTTTTCCATAATACTTGCTTGCCCATCCTGCTTAGCTGATGCAAGTTCTTTGATATTTCCACTGAATGCGACCTTTTTTGTCTGGACCTGTTTCAGAGGAGACGAGGATCTGAGCGACCGTTTTTTCGTTGACGCAGACTGCGTCGGAATGCCCATTTTTTGCGCTTCATCAGAAAGTGCGGCATCATACTGGGCTTCACGGTCATAGGCCTTTTGCAAGGTGACACCCAAAATACGATCCGCCTCGCTCAGACCGTTCTTTATTTCCTGATAGCCCTTGTCGAGTTCAATCCTGGTAATATTGCCGCTTTTATACCTTGCGACAAGCATTTTGAATTCCTTGTCGTAGCATTGCGTGCTAGCCCGTGCAGAAGCGGTGGCAGCGTCCAGCCCCGCGATATCACCGTCAAGGTCTTTCATATAACTTGCCATTCTGGCGTTCTGATCCTTGATCTGGTTTTGTTTGGAGGTCGCATACGCAAGGCTGCCGCCAGCCAGACCGCCAGCCATGCCGCCGGCAACCGCGCCTTCCACCTTGCCTGTGGCAAGACCGCCTATAAGCGCACCCAGCAACGCGCCGCCAGCGGCACCGGCTGCCGTGTCCTTGGCCACGCGATTTTCATCGTCGCGCAGTTGCTGTATGGGAGCATAACATTGCGGATAACGCTCAACCTTGGTTGTCTGCGTTCCGTATTTGCTGGCGCAACCGACAAGCCCCGTCAAGGGGAAGGTCATCATCAGTAAACATAAAAAACTTTTTTTTGCCATCTCCATCTTCATGTGCATCCTCCATTGATGGGTTAATGATGCCATCATACATGTACACGACTCACGTGCAACAAATTATCCAATATGTACTGGCATAACAAAAAAAATTTTAAAAAATGTCAAGAAAAATTGCTAGTTGCGGCATTCCGTATTCCCGCATACTGCTGAAAACCACGCCGTCAGCATCACTACCGCTACTAAACCTGCCATAGATGGTTCCAGCGATGGCGCAAGAAAGGGGTATTCGACGCCACACTGCTTACCCTGACCGATGACTTGAGAGAACGTGGCAAACTTGATTTGCGTGAAGCATTCATTGACGGGATATTTGCTTCCACAAAAAAGGGGGCGTGCCTATACATACCTTGGCGTCATCTGGATGACGCCTTGACTTTCGTTTCTCCAAATGCTTAACTGTACCTACAGCGGGGAATTCCGTGTAAATCGGAAACAGTCGCGCTGCGGTAAGAGGGGTACAGAGCTTCAGTGATCCTTGCGGTTCACGACAACCAATCGCGCATACGCGCGGTGAAGGCGAAGCAAAGGCGCGGGGCACATGCCCGCAATCCCTCAAGTCCGAATACCCGCTGGGCGCATTCTAAAACTTGTCCGTAACTAACAAAAATACGTTAGTTAGGGAGACGTTCTGAGCCGCCTCCTTCACAAACCTAATCAACGCACGATTGAGGAGGCCACCATGAATCGGTTATTTCCACGCATTTTTCTGCTGTTTCTCAGTATAGCGCTTGCTGTGACGGTTCATCCCGCCGGAGCTGTTGACGCACCAAAAGAGGGGATATTGCTTGCGCCCTTCGGTACCACTGTGCCCGAGGCCATGGGTGCCTATACAGATATGGAGCAAACATTTAAGGCCGAATTTCCGGGCTCGCCTGTGGAATGGGCCTATACCTCGCAGATTATCCGCAGCAAGCTTGAAAAACAGGGCCGTCCCGTGGGCGGCGTCAGCGACGGGCTGGCCGCGCTGGCCGCGCGGGGTGTGAAAGTTGTGCGTGTGCAGTCGCTGCATATCATGGCCGGCGAGGAATTTGCGGAGCTTGCGCGCGCCGTGCTTATTGACGTGCAAAGAAATCCTGGCCGTTTTAACGCCGTGTATCTGGGCAGACCCCTCCTTGAGTCCCGTCAGGACGCGCTTGAAGCAGCCGCGGCTCTGGTTGGGGATACAAAGAAAGCGGACGACGAATCGCTGGTGCTCATGGGGCACGGGCAGAGCCAAGGCAGGGCGGATTTGATTTTTGAAGGTGTGCGCGCTGTGTTCAGGGAAATTGATCCGCGTTTCTTCATGGCCACGGCAGAGGGCACACGGAATTTTGACCGGCTTCTGCGCGACCTCAAGTCCGGCAAGATTCGCCGCGTACGGCTGCAGGCCCTGATGTTCGTGGCCGGAGAGCACGCCCGCAATGATCTGGCCGGAGATGAAAAGGATTCCTGGGCGTCCAGGCTCAAAGCAGCCGGTTTTCAGATAAAGACCGACTTGCGCGGGCTTGGCGAAATGGACGGCATACGCAGGATCTTTGCGCGCCACGCCAAAGAAAGTGACGACAATCTGACGAAGGAGCCGAAAAAACTATAAGATGTCAATTATAAAATTGCCGCAGTTGACCATACATAATCCGACGCCAGCCGTAAGGCGACATACGCCCGTTCTTGTCTTTTTGGCCGGGATATGGCTCTGCTCGCTGCCGGTGGCCTGTCTTTCCGGCCCCATGCCTATAAGCGCGGTGGATGTGTTTTTGGCGCTGGCAGCCCGTCTTGGCCTTGCGGATGCCCCGGCGGAAGCGGCGCACCTGCTTGTGGTGGGCGATATACGTCTGGCGCGTGTTGTCATGGCGGCATTGTGCGGCGGCGCTCTTTCCACGGCTGGCGTCACACTGCAGGGCGTTTTGAGAAACCCCTTGGCGGATCCCTTTACGCTGGGTATTTCCGCAGGCGCGGCTTGCGGAGCGAGCATGGTAATCGCGCTTGGCGGCGCGATTGTGAATGCCGGCATGTCTGCTTTCTCACAGGCTGGCCTTGTCGCGCCCGCCGCCCTTGCAGGAGCGCTGCTGGCGCTGTTCGGCGCGCTCTGCCTCGGTGCCGGGGGCGAGGGGGCGTTGCGCCGCGAACGCGTTGTGCTTGCCGGCATTGCCGTCTCCGCATTTCTGGGGGCACTGGTGGCGCTCATCAAAGCGCTGAATGAAGAATCCGTCACCAGCATTGTTTTCTGGATTCTGGGTTCGCTGCAGGGCCGCGGATGGGAGAATCTGCCAATGCTGCTCTGCACGCTGGTGCCTGGATTCGCGCTGGTGTGCATAAATTGGAGAAAGCTCGATGTGCTCTGCCTTGGCGATGATACGGCAGCCCATCTGGGGATTTCTGTGGGAAGCGCGCGTTTCTGGCTTTTGGCCGGTGCCGGCTGCATGAGCGCCGGTTGTGTGGCTGTGGCGGGGATTATCGCTTTTGTAGGTCTGGTTGTCCCCCACATACTGCGCCTTGTGCTGGGGGCCGGGCACGGTCCGCTGCTCACTGGCGCTTTTTTCGGCGGCGGTCTTATGCTTGTATGGGCCGACGCGCTGGCCCGCAACCTGCCGGGCGGCGGACAGGAATTGCCTGTCGGCGTTGTCACGGCCCTGTTGGGCGGACCGTTTTTCGCTCTGCTGGTGGGCAGGCGCTGATGCTGCGCGTGCGCGACCTTACAGCATGGTATGGCGAACGACTTGTGCTGAACGGTTTGAGTTTTACCATAGGCGCTGGCGAATGCGTGGCCTTGCTCGGGCAAAACGGCAGCGGCAAAACTACACTCCTGCGTGCGATTTCGGGCGTGCTGCGGCACACGGGCGGTGCAATCTCGCTGCAGGGCACTCCCCTGCAGAATATTAAGCCGCGTTTACGCGCGCAACTTTGTGCAGTTGTGCCGCAGCATGAAGAAATCCCCCCAGGACTGACGGCACGCGAAATGGCGCTGCTTGGCCGCTACACCTGGCTTTCCTGGCTCGGCGTTTACAGCCGCAAAGACTATACGGCGGCTGACGCGGCGCTGACGGCCGTTGGGGCTCGCGAATTGAGCGGAAGAGCCGTCTCCGGACTTTCTGGCGGAGAACGACAGCGGGTTCTGCTCGCGCGAGCGTTCGCGCAGGAAAGCCCCCTGCTCATGCTGGACGAACCGGCGACAGGTCTTGACCCTGCGCACATGACGGAAATTTTTGACCTGCTTGAACGTCGCCGTGCCGTCGGCGCCTGTGTGTTCATGGCCGTGCACGACTATAATCTGGCCGCGCTCTATGCCACGCGCCTGCTTGGCCTGAAAGACGGCCGTCTGGTGTTTGACGGGCCTGTGGAGGCGATGATGACCGAGGCGAATCTCAACGCGTTGTACAACGCTCCTTTCTGCGTTATGCCGCATCCGAAATTCGAACTGCCGCAGGCTTTGACGGGGAAGGCCAATGGGCCGTGGGATCATGCTCCCCATCATGCCCGCGAAGGCGGAAATCCGGCGTCATTTCAAAACGTGACCGGATTCCTCGGGCAAGACAAGGAATGACGCTGCCCGCATGAAAACTTTGCGGATTGGCCAAGAGCCTTCAGGAGCACAAATGAAAAATACTGCGACAGGTCTCGCGTTTCTGTGCCTGCTGCTCAGCCCGCTTATGCTCGTTGCATCAGACGCGGCACAAATAACTGACGACACAGGCCGTAGCGTGACGCTGAACACGCCTGTCACGCGCGTTATCGCGCTGTACGGCGCTTTTAATGAATTACTGACGGCGCTTGATGCGGCCGATTGCCTTGTCGCCCGCACAGCGTCTGACGCGGAATTTCCGGCCATAGCCCACCTGCCGGCTATCGGCACGCACATGCGCCCCAATGCTGAACTGATTGTGGCCCAAAAGCCGGATGTGGTTCTGCAACTCGCCGGGCGTCAGGAAGCGCTGGTGCAGGCAGAATCCCTGCGTGCGCTGGGCATTGATGTGCTGACCTTCACCATGGAGTCTTTTGAAGACATATTTCGCGTCACCTCCGTCATGGGAGAACTTGTCGGACGCCAGGAGCAGGCAACCGTGCTTGTCGCCAGTTTTCGCGGGCGACTCGCGGCTCTGTACGCGCGCTGCAGTGAGCAAAAACAACCGCGCGCGCGCGTATTTTATGAAGTGCGTTACCCCAATCTGCTGGCCGCCGGAACATGCGGCATTGTAAATGAAATCATCACCGCTGCCTGTGGGGAAAATGTGGTGCGGGAGCCCAAAAAACTGGTGCGCTGTAATGAGGAAACCCTGATTTTGTCTGATCCGGACATCTACATAGTGCAGCAAGGTCCCATGAACCCTGCACCGCCGCTGCCAGCAGACCGCCCTCACTACAGGGCTCTGCGCGCCGTGCGCGCGAGCCGGGTGCTGACGGCGGATGAAAAACGCTTTGCCAGGCCTGGACCGCGCGCCATTGATGCAGCTGAAGAACTGTCGGACGAACTTCTCGCATACCTGATTCGCCAGAGCAGCCAATAACTGGCTTTCCTATGAAACTGCCGATACGGACAAAAAATCGTGTGCAAACAAAACTCGCTCTCCGGAACTCTCTATGGCGTGGGCGTTGGGCCTGGAGCTCCGGATCTGCTGACGCTCAGGGCAGTGAACGTGCTCGCGAAAGTGGACGCCATTCTTGCCGCAGCCTCGCCTCGCAACGATTATTCAACAGCACTCAACACTGTACGGACCTGGTTGCGACCGGATGTGCAGATAGTGCGTCTGGAATTTCCCATGACACGGCAGGCCGATGTATTGCGGCAGGCATGGCGCGAAGCGGCACGGCGCACACTGGAAACGCTGAATGGAGGGAAGAGTGCAGCTTTTCTAACCGTCGGCGACCCGCTCATTTACAGCACATTCGGCTATCTTTTGCGCACGCTCAAAAAAAGCGCACCGCATGTGTCCGTGGAGATAGTGCCCGGCGTCGCCTCATTTCAGGCGGCCGCCGCGCGCGCTGGCACTGTACTCTGCGAAGGCAGGCAGAGTCTGCGCCTTATACCCGGCATCAACAGTGCGGCAGAACTCACAAAAGAACTGACCGGAGCAGACACGGTCGTTATTTTAAAAGCCTACCGCAACATAGCTGAGATACATGAGGCCCTGCGCGCAAGCGGCCGCGACAAAACCTGCCTTATGGCCTGTCATGTTGAGCAGCCCGAAGAACACATCACGCTGGGACTGTCTGGGACTGTGGGCACGCCGCCTTATATGTCGTTGATTGTAAGCAGAAAGGACGAAACTGACGGGGAGTGATTCAAACGGAGGGAAAAGTCGGACAACTCAACTTAATCGGACAGGCAAACCGTCAAAACGGAGGCCACTGTCAGATCAGGTCTGATGGGATAGACCCATCACATATACCCGACTAATATATCGGTCGTATTATTAACCGGCGTCATCCGGCGGTGGCGCTGGTTGCCCATGTGGTGATGCCAGACATTTCAAGAATGATAAAATAGCTCGAAAATTTTAGATACGTTTGCCTTGGTTCGCGCACGCCTTGTTTAGAACTGGTACAGGAAAACAGGTGTGCGCCAGTCTCCGGCCGCCGCGCCGTCAATGTCCAGCCCAAACCAGGCTTTCAGTTTGTCGTTCAGCCAGAAGGTCTTCTTTTTGCATGTCAGCAGGTTGCGTTCAAAAGGCACGCCTGTTTGCAGGGCAAGCCAGCGATGGGCGGAGTCCTGGCCGCCCAGTTCGTCCACCAGACCGATCTGTTTAGCTTCCCGTCCCGTAAAAATTTTGCCGTTGGCGAGCTGGGCCACTTGTTCGCGCGGCATGTGCCGCCCCTGTGCCACGATGTCGGTAAACTGCGTGTGCATGTCTGCAAGCACGCCCTCAAAATAGCTTTTTTCTTCGGAAGTCAGTTCCCGCAGATAGGAGCCGGCGTTTTTGTAGGGCGCGGTGACAAGCGTTTGCTGCCCTATGCCGATTTTATCAAACAGGCCCTGCAACTGCGGTATGTCCATGCGCACGCCGATGGAGCCGGTGACTGTGGATGGACTGGCGAATACTCTATTCCCGGCCATGCTGATCATAAGACCGCCCGACGCGGCAACGGCGCCCATGCTTACAGCCACGGGCCTGCTTTCGGCGAGCCCGGCCAAAGCGGAATAAAGCTCTTGTGAGGCCGCCGCCCCGCCGCCGGGTGAATCCACCCGCACAAGTACGCCTTTGACGTTTAGGCGGCGTTCAATATCGTGTATCCATTGCAATGCCTCGCTGACGTCCATAATCGGCCCGCGCACCGTGACAAGGGCAATACGCTCCCCATCGTTAAGCAGTTCCCCGCCGTTGTCATTGAAGCTGAACAGGAGTCCTGCGGCAAGCGCCGTCACAACAGCCACCGTCCAGAAGATGAGGGGATGCCGCTTGCGAAACGGCCGACGAAAAAGATGCCGCCAGACATCGCCCGGAATTTTGGCGAGCGGACAGGCGCCGACGCAGTTTTCGCGTGAAGCGGAAGCGTCTGTCAGGGCGCTGCCGCGCTCTTTTTCAAAAGCAAACTGATCGGTTGTCACTGCAAAGCCTCCGGCCAGCGTTCCGCAGCCAGTTCCCGCAATTTGTATTTTTGAATTTTGCCGCTGGCTGTGAGCGGAAATCTTTCTATTATTGCAATATATTTAGGAATTTTAAACCAGGATATTTTGCCGCGGCAAAAATCGCGCACATCTTCAGGCAGCACATCCGCTCCTGCACGGGGGATGACAAATGCCCCGACTTCTTCACCGTACCTACGGCTCGGCACGCCCACCACCTGCACATCCAGCACGCCTTCCATTTGCAGCAGAAATTCTTCCACCTCGCGCGGATAGACGTTTTCTCCGCCGCGGATGATCATGTCCTTGATGCGTCCGGTCACGCGTACATAGCCGTGCTTGTCCATAACGCCCAGATCTCCGGAATGCAGCCAGCCTTCCGGGCTGATGGCCTTGGCCGTATCTTCGGGCATTTTATAATAGCCCTTCATGACATTGTAGCCTCGGCAGAGAATTTCGCCCACTTCGCCGCGGGGCAGTTCCTCACATGTATCCGGGTCGCCTATGCGCACTTCAATGCCGGGCATGGCGCAGCCCACGGTTTCGCACCGTAATGTGAGGGGATCATTGATGTCTGACTGCGTCATCACCGGCGAGCCTTCTGTCAATCCGTAACAGATGGTGATTTCTTTCATGTACATATCTTCCACAACACGGCGCATGAGCGGCTCAGGGCAGACGGAACCGGACATGATGCCGGTGCGCAGGCTTGAAACGTCAACGCGTTTGAAAAGCTTGTGTTCAAGTTCGGCCAGAAACATGGTGGGCACACCGTAAAGTGCGGTGCAGCGCTCGCTATCCACAGCGACCAGGGCTTTCAGGGGATTGAATGTTTCCAGAATGACCATGGTTGTGCCGTGGTTGACGCATGCCATAACGCCCAGCACACAGCCGTAACAGTGAAAAAGCGGTACAGTGAGGCACAGACGGTCTTTTTCTGTAAAACCCTGATGCCGGCCTATCCAGTAACCGTTCAGACCCACGCCGACATGCGTCAGCATGACGCCGCGCGGAAAGCCTGTGGTGCCTGATGTGTATTGCATATTGATCACTTCCCACGGGTCAAGGGATGCCTGGCGGGCTTTATAGTCCTCATCGTCAGTCATCACGGACATGGCCAGGATTTCCGGCACGGAATACATGCCCCGGTGTTTTTCAGCCCCCAGAAAGCACACCCGCTTCAGACGCGGCAGTGCTGCACAGCGTATATCCGCGCGTTGCCGCGTACGCAGTTCTGGAACAATATCATAGAGGGTGGCCAAAAAATCGTGGTCGCGCAGTCCGTCGATAATGAAGATGTTTTCGCATTCGGAGTGCTGCAGCAAATAGCGCAGCTCGTGTTCGCGGTAGTTGGTGTTGACCGTCAGCAGAATGGCCCCTATCTTGGCAGTGGCAAATTGCAGCGTCACCCAGTAGGGCACGTTTGTGGCCCACACAGCCACCTTTTCGCCTTTTTGCACGCCAAGAGCCATCAGCCCTTTGGCAAACTGATCCACTATGGTAGCAAATTCCCGCCAGGTTTTACGGTAGTTGCGGTCAGCGTAAACCACGGCTTCCACATCGGGGAAACGATCCGCCGTATGGTCGAGAATCTGCCCCAGAGTCCATTCGCGCAGCTCAAACTGCGCCTGACGTTCGCGTACTTTTTCGTCCATGCCCTTCTCTGTGTTCAGGAACTGTAGATGACTGCCAGGATCTGCGCCGGTTCATTGCCCGCCGCGCCCGCGTAGTGTGGCACTATGGAATTGTAATAAATGGTTTCGCCGGCCCTGAGTATATGCTTTTCACGCCCGTAAATCACAAGCATTTCGCCCTCAAGCACCAGCATGAACTCTTCGCCCTGATGGGAAATGAGCTTGTGTTCTTCGCCTGCATCGGGGAGCATTGTGATGAAAAAGGGATCCATGTTGCGGTCGCTCTTGCCCTGGCCGAGGGAGCGGTGCACATACGTCGGGCGCGCCGCATGGCCGGTATGAAGAGCGTGGGCTTTCTTCCCTTCGCCGATGCTGGAGATGACGGGGTCGCGCGTTTCCTGATCGTCCATAAAGGTGCCTAGACGCACACCGAGAGCACGGGCCACTTTTTGCAGCGGGCCAAGACTTGGATAAATTTCGCCGCTTTCCAGCTTGTCAAGAAATTCAACGCCAAGCCCCGTGTTGTCTGCCAGATCAGGCAAACCGATGCCGCGTTCCTGCCTGAAAGAGCGTATTCTCGCGCCAATGCCGGATTCAGTAGACACTTCAGGCTCCTGTTTGCACTGCTGGTTGACTGGTTAAAGATGGATCGGCACAATAGCGAAAAGCTGATTTCCCCGCAAGCCTGCTGCAGCGCCTTCACCTTTTTCAGCGAAACAGCAGTATATCAAATTGTTATATGTAACCATTTTTGATTATTGTCTTTTATTTTTTAGGCCCCTGCACGGCGTTTTGTGATAATAACGCCGGAAACCACACCGGAGGCGGCATGTCGGATATGAAGGCCATGTACAGCACTGTTCATAAAGATGCTTTCCCCGAGACAATGACCATTTTGCTCGGGGAGGAAAAACTTGTCTATAAAAAGCGCGTCTGGACGATTGATAACGAAGAAAAAGGCCTGCGTTACGGCGAAAATCCCGATCAGCCGGCCGCGCTCTATGCCCTGCGGGGTGGTGCGATCACCTGTGGCGGGCTTGCCTGGCGCGGACCTGAACACGGTATTGTCTCTGTGCTTACCGAAACGCAGATGATTCAGGCGGGCAAGCATCCGGGAAAGACAAACCTCACGGATGTGGACAACGGCGCCAACATACTCCAGTATCTTGCAGAACGCCCGGCCGCGCTTGTTTTGAAGCACAACAACCCCTGCGGCGCCGCCTGGACTGAGGAGGGTGTGGCGTGCGCGCTCACGCATGCCGTCATGTGCGACCGCATTGCCGCTTTCGGAGGCGTGGTAGTCGTGAACCGGTCGTTCAGCCGTGAGGCGGCGGAAATTGTGGCCTCGGCGTATTTTGAAGTGGTGGCCGCGCCTGCCTTTGAAGAAGGCGTGGTGCAAATTTTGAAAAACCGTAAAAATTTGCGCATTTTGGAACTTCCAGGTCTTGCACGTCTTGCGGAGTTGACGCGATCCGCGTTTCTGGATCTCAAAAGTCTCTCTGACGGCGGCATTATTTTGCAGAAATCTTTTGTCAGCCGCATTCGCGCCGCTGATGATTTTTTGCCCGCCGAGGCGACCACGCGGGAAGGCCTTGCCGTTACGACGCGCCACCCCACAAAAATGGAGATGGACGATTTGCGTTTTGCCTGGGCCGTGGAGGCGGGCGTCACGTCCAATTCCGTTATTTTTGTCCGCAACGGGGCCACGCTGGCCATCGGCACCGGTGAACAGGATCGTGTAGGCTGCGTGGAACTGGCTGTCCACAAGGCGTATACAAAACATGCCGATGCGCTGGCGTTCAGAGAACTTGGGCTTTCTCTCTACGAACTTAAACAAAGGGCTGCCGAGGATCCGGGCATGCAGGAAAAACTGGCGGATATTGAGCGCCGCACGCACGGAGCCCGCGCCGGTCTTGCCGGTTCAGCTCTGATTTCAGACGGCTTTTTCCCCTTCCGTGACGGGGTGGATGTGGCCGTACGCGAAGGCGTTACGGCCATTGCCCAGCCGGGCGGCTCGCTGCGCGACGCGGAAGTGATTATGGCTTGCAATGAGGCAAAGCCGCAGGTGGCGATGCTGTTTACAGGTCAGCGCTCGTTTAGACATTAGTCGGCGCATGTTGACAGACTGTGGTCTTTCCGGCGTGGATACGCCCGCTGTCACAGCGCGGGTGTGCGTCTCCGCGATTTCCGGCGGCGGCGGCAAGACTCTGTTTTCTCTGGGGCTGGCGCGCGCGTTGACGCAGACGGGCCAGACCGTCAAACCCTTCAAGAAAGGGCCGGATTATATTGACGCGGCTTGGCTTGCACTGGCGGCAGGGCAACCAGTGACCAATCTGGATCCTTATTTTCTGTCGCCCGCGCGTCTGCGCGATCTTTTTATTCACGCCGTCACACAGGCAAAAGCCGTCGAAAAACCCGAAAAAACAGTACTTGGGCTTGTGGAAGGCAACAGGGGGTTGTACGACGGTCTGGACACGGCAGGCTCCTGTTCTACGGCGGCTCTGGCCCGCGCTCTTGATTGTCCCATACTGCTCAGCCTTAACTGCACCAAGATGACCCGCACGGCAGCGGCCCTCGTCCAGGGCGTGTGCAATTTTGAGCCGGGGCTCACTTTCTGCGGGCTTGTGCTCAGCCATGTTGGTTCTGCCCGGCATGAAACCGCTCTACGCCGGGCGCTGGAATACTATACGGATATGCCCGTGCTGGGCGCTTTGCCGCGGCTTTCTGAAAACCCCCTGCCTGAACGGCGCATGGGCATAGCCAGCTTTGGCGAGCGCTTGTCCGCAACGGCGGAAAACGCGCTTGCCGTGCTGGCGTCTTTTGTGCGCGAGCATGTGGATGTTGCCGCTGTGCTTGCCGCGGCTCACCGCGCGCCGACGTTGCGGAAAGAAAGCCCCTTTTGGCGGGAAGATGCTGCGCACTGCCTGAGCGTTACTTCTGGAGATGACGGCGACAAGCCGGCGACAAGCCGGAGGCCGCTCTGCAAACCGCGTATAGGCTATGTGCACGACGAGGCACTGTGGTTTTATTATCAGGAAAATCTGGAGGCCCTCTCCCTGTCAGGCGCGGAATTGACGCGCCTTTCATTGTTTGACGGCGCTGCGTGGCCGCGACTGGACGGCCTGTATTTAGGCGGCGGCTTTCCAGAAGACATGGCCGCCGAACTGAGTTCTTCGCCTCATCTGTCGATACTCGTTGCGCTTGCACAGGGTGGCGTGCCCGTTTATGCGGAATGTGGAGGTTTTATGCTGCTGGCGCGCGGCATTGAGCGGGATGGCCGCTTGTGGAAGATGAGCGGCGTTTTTCCTGTGACAGCCCGTTTTTGCGAAAAACCGCAAGGGCTTGGTTATGTGAGCGCCAGAGTGGTGCGGGAAAATCCCTGGTTTCCTGTGGGACTTGCGTTGCGCGGACACGAATTTCATTATTCCCGCTGTGAATGGACGGGAGAAGCCCCTTCATGCGCCTTTTTACTTGAGCGGGGAATAGGCATGGGGGCAATCAGGGGCGCGTTTTATGACGGCCTTGTACATAATAATGTCTTTGCCGCATACACGCATATTTTTGCGCCGTCAGTGCCCTGCTGGGCTCGCAATTTTACGCGCATGGCCCTCAATTATCAGCGTAAAGAACTCTAAAAACAACGGCGAGTCAATCCATCTTATTCCAACCAAGTGCTTAGTCCCAAAGTAAAATGATTTATATCAGCTTTAAATCTGTCAGGCTCCATTGTCCATTATTGATCTGATGAAATCATTTGGGGACTTCCCTTTGAGTGTTTTCAGCCGGCCGGCAAGATTGTAATCCATAATATGACGTTTGGGGGAACATGATGCGGCGTTTTACCGCGAAACGCGGGAGAATAGCGATAACTCTGCGCCTGCTGCACATGGGGTCGGACGCGCAGGTGCTTATCAGCGGCGGCCGCGCCCATCTGGGCGCCGTTGCGCTGGCATTCCCCAGCGCAGACGGCGCGCGCCTGCGGGAGCAGTCCATCCGCCTGTCCGGCCACAGAGAAGACAACTTGGCCGCGCGCGCGGCGCGGCGCATGGCGGCAGTGCTCGGCTGCGCCGTCTGCGTGAGCGCGGGCATATATTACGAGCATATCACGCGGGAAGAAATTGCCCTTGCGGAAAACCTCGCGGCCGACCTGACCGAGCGTTGTCTCGCAGTGCTGGCGAACAGGGATGTCAGGCCTCCGCCGCAAGGTTAATCATGTCATCCTTGGCTGTTCAGAGGCGTACGCAGGCCCGCTCACAACCCTACTCAGCGTGAAGGCTTCAAAATGCGCACCTCCGGCCGGCGGCGGCATTACCCTGTGGCGCCAGCGGCCTCCAGCCCCTGCGCAGCCAGCATGTCCATGTCCTCAACTACGCCCTGCCCCTGCTTCGTGGTAAGATAACCGCCCGTCAGCATGGCGTTGGCGCCAGCGGCAAATATCTCGTGCTGTCGGCTGCCGAGAATCAGGGGGCGCCCGCCGCAGATGCGCAGCGTTGCTTCGGGCAGAATATGACGGAACACGGCGATGATGCGCAGAGCTTCGTCAGCGGTCAGCGGCTCTTGATCGGCCAGCGGCGTTTGCGGGTGTGGGTGCAGAAAATTCAGGGGAATATAGCTCACGCCCAGCTCTTTGAGGCTGAAGGCAAAATCAATGCGCTCCAGCCATGTTTCACCCATGCCGAACAGGCCGCCGGTGCACGCCTGAAGGCCAGCGCGCATGGCCCGCAGCACGGTGTCGCGGCGCTGCGCCCAAGTCTGCGTGGTGCAAATGCTTGGATACAGGCTTTCCGCCGTTTCGAGGTTGTGATGATACCGCCGCACGCCGGCGCTGACCAGATCGTCAAACTGTCTGTCCGCAAGTCTGCCGAGTGAGACGCAGACGCGCCGCCGCACGTCCTCGGGCAGGGTTGCCAGCAGCGCGCACAGGCGCGTGAATTCCTCCCCACCGAGCGCAACACCGCTGGTCACAATGCCTATATGCCCGACCGGCAGAGCCGCCAGGGTCAGAATGCGGGCGCGCAAAACATCGTCAGGCAAAAAATCAAAGACCTCAATGGGCGTGCTGTTGTGCCGGCTTTGGGAGCAAAAGCGGCAGTCCATGGCGCAATTACCGCTACGGGCGTTGATAATCGCGCACAAATCCACCTTGCGGCCGAACGCCGCTTCCCGCAGCCGCCCGGCACCAGCCGTCAGTTGCGGCAGAGACAGGGTCGAGAGTTCCAGCGCTTGCTCGCGCGTCAAAGACGTATTCATGCTCTCCCCCTTCTGTTGCCCGGAGCAGGAAACGCACACAACCGCGCCCGCGTGGCAATAATGACATAAAAAAGGCACCGCACGACAGGTTGCATCCACCGCACGCCGAACCTGACGGATCTCTATTTTTTTCTGATTTTACGATGCTTTTCCCACAGCTTCATGTCTTTCATCTTCTTGCGGCGTTCCCGCTGCAGCGCCTTGCATACCAAGGGAAAATTCTTTTTGAAGCCCCATTTCACCCTGTATTCGGCAGAATCCATGTTATGGTTAGCCAGATGGCGCTTTGTCAGAATTTTGAAAACTTTTCCGCATTCAAGACACACAATGGATTGCTCTTTGACGGACTTGCGGGCTTCAACAAGCAACTCCGCGCTGTCCATCTCCACAATGGCGTTGCCGTCCATAACAGCGCGGATGCCGCCCGCCACCTTTTGAATAAAAGTTGTGATTTCATCTTCTGTCATCACGCGAACACCCGCTTGCGCCCGTGTAATTTCCAATGCCTCTTTCAGATAATCGTCCATCATTGACCTCTTCTTGTGACAGTGTAAATGTACAACACAGATACTTGCTGTGTTCACTCTGTATCGCAAAAAAATGCCCTCACCGGATAAGATGAACGCATGTTATACAACGCGCTTTCACGCGTCAATATATTATGGAGCCATTATTACAGCGGCAACTGTTTTTTTATGCAAAAAATCAACGCCGAGTAAAATTTTCATACTTTGACGCTGTTCCAAGAAATTTTTCGTTCATATATCGCCACTGTATATTACGGGAATAACCCAGCCGCTCCGGCGTCACTTCAGAGGGCACGGGGCCTTCAACAAAACTCTCTCTGGCCCGCTGTTCAAAGCCACTGACAAAATCTCCCAAGCCCATCGGCATGGCGGAAAGCGAGACAATGTCTTCCGGAAGCGGCTCACGGTATTCCAAAATTATTTTATCTGTATAAAAGTTGGTCCTGGCCGCAAAGCCGCGGGCTATCCACCGGGCGGGCGCGCCCTGTTCCACGCCTGCGACAAGCGGCGTGAAGGGGTCGCGGGCGCCGTCTACAATATAGGTGCATGCCTGAAATTCCATATTGTTCACAATCTCGACGCCTTCATTCACGCTGAATGTCCGGCGCATAATGCCGTCCCAGTACCAGCCGTGCGGCACCTCGGCATGCGCCGCAAGCGCCACAGGGCTTTTGGCCTTGCCGTCGCCGTATGCCACAAGCCACACACGCGTCGGCAGCCCGTCCACCATGTTGCCGCCCATCGGACGGGCCGTGCCCTCCGCCCTGGCAAGCACAGGCATATTTTTTGCTTGAAAGGAAACAGCCGGCCTTGCCGTTGAAACATAGGCGGAACCGCTTATGCCCCGCCGCTGCGCGGCGGCGCAGCCGACAAGAACCGCGGCAAACAGAACAAAACAGCTGATGCGCAAACAGTTCATTTCACACCGGCTATAGCGCACGTTCATTTTCCAAGAATACCCAGTGCAGTATGCGCTTGTGCACGCGCAGACGATAGTCCGCCTGACGCGTCAGCAGCGAGGCCGTGCTCGCGAAGACGCTCTGCTCCACCGTAATAGCGTGCACCGGCGAGGCGCTCAGCAACACGCGCGCGCCGTCCGCGGCCAGACGCATGATATCCGCGTCAAGACGCCATACCTGCATCGCTTCCGTGTCCATTTCTCCGCTGCATCCGGCAAAAATATAGTCGGCGCCTTTCACGGCGTTCTCGGGAGTGTCCACAAAGCTCACGGGCGTCTGCAGGCGGTTTGCCGCATTTTTTAAGGGCCCCGCGTCAACATGGGGCGGCAGAGAGACACGTAGCGCGAAGGGAAAAAACGCCGTCGCTTCAATGAGCGAGTGCAGTGTGCCGTTGTCACAGCCGATCCACGCGGCGACAACGCCCTTCAGGTCTCCCGAGCCGCGCAGCATACAGGCAATGTCGGCAAGCGCGTGCGCCGGATGCGCGTCCGGACTGCCCACGTTGATGACCGGAAAATTCGGCGCGGCCTTTTCCATGTCCCAGGCGGACAGCGGCAAGCCGTAGGAATACAGGCAGTCCACAAAATAATCAAAAACCGGCAGAATCTGCCGCTGATAGCGGCCGAGCTCTTCGCGCCAGGAATCGTGCGGGCTTTCGTACACGATATAGCCGGCCATCTGGCGCACGGCCGCCGTCACGCACAGGCGCTCGCCCAGAGACAGACTGGCAAAAATCAGCACCGCGGTGCGGCCGAGCATGAAATCGGAGCGTTCCTTCGCGCTGCGCATGCCTATAGTCTGCTGCGCCAGAAGCCAGCACGCCTCCCTGCCAAGCCTCCTGATCGACAATACATGTCTCAGCATACGCGCCCCCTAAAAAATATCATCTCCTCAACGCAATGACCAAAACCTGACCCATATTTTACAAAAATAGCGCGCATCGCCTTTCAAAGCAAGTGGCAAACCGCGATGTTCCCGCCGTTGCCGCTCCCATTGTTGACGGCTAATGCGCCGCGAGATTGCCGCAACAGGAATAAGGGCAGCTTAACTTTAACATTACAGGAAGATTCTTCACACCCGTAAGCTTGCGCCAATATAAATTACGTCCAATACCTTTTTTCAAGATATTTCAGAAGTTCAGCATAGCTTTCAAACTGCTGGAGTGGTGCTAACAAATCCTTTGGATCGATTATTCTGTACCGCTCCCGCTCTCGCAAACATGATTTCCATGTGTCTTCAAGGCCAGAAATATTTTCCCCAGGTTTTGATTGACTTTTCTTTAAAAGTTCATGGTTATGTTGCGGTATGACGTGGATATGCTGAAATTCCGAGGCATTGCCGTTGGCTTTGCCGTTGTGAATCATCTGCCAACCTAAGAGGGTTTGGCGCATAAGTTGGTAATATGGCTCACAAAACAGCCATTTGAAGAAATCCTCATCACAGTCGTTGTTGCAAAAGGTGAATGGAGAACCATCCTTGGAAAAAAAACTGCAATACCGTTTTTGCCGAGTCTCGCCCCCATCACCAGTCCATTTTGTCTGCACATATATGTACTTTTCCACATATTTCCACTCAATCAAAAACAGGACAACCGCGCCTGACTTCGTGCCCCCTCGCATAAGGGCATCCAGAGAGGTACAATTTGCCCCTCTCTTCAACATTACGCCTTCATTTAAGTAACTGCCGCCACCAATGGCTTCAAATTCGACGTAGCCTTGGCTGTCGTCAGTATCATTGATGTTAACAAGTAATGCTTCACTGATATTTCGATCAAGCCCTTTGAGAAGAGCGGTTGCGCCATGACCATCATTTCGTAATTTGAACAGGTGATTTATACAGGCAACTTGTGATGAAAGCATATGTCCTGTGGGCAAATTAAGCTTTTCTCCCTCAATATCCGACTTTCCGCTGGAACACCAAAAACCGATTCCTTGTTTGTTGAAATATTTAATTGCATCTTTGCATATATCAGCGAATAGATTGTGCGACGCATTTTGAAGTACGAAAGGATATTCTTTCCTTCTAAATTTTCCATTGCCAGAATCACCAGAACACAGCTCGGCTCTTTTTGTGAGTGCATATTCCTTTTGTCTTGTTTTATAATTGCTCATGCTGTCGCTCCTGTAAGTTGTTTTTTTGAATTACTGATATTACAGTAGTTGTCTACGGCAGTTTTGTCAATCGTGGTCTGTTCAATACTGTTGAAAAATCTGGAGCAAGATCAGACAACTGTTGTGTGGAATCAAGGCAAGAAGCAATAAAGACTTGTTTACCTCCGTCGGGACTGTCATAAACATGATTACCCCGGAAGAGGCCAGGGGCTGGTTCAACTCCTGTGGTTATGTGCAATCTCAAAGTTAAACTGTTCTAGTTCCCGCCGACAACAAAGGCGTGGGGATAGAGTGTCCTGAATGCCCCAAGCATCTGTTGCGCGCTGGTGGAATTTTGCCACGGACCTACCTGCACATTCCACAGGTTGTTGCTGCCGAACTGAAGACGCCCCTTGTGCCCTGACTGCATCAATATGCTGATCAGCTTCCAGGCATTTTCCTTGTCGGCAAAGGAACCCACCTGCACATAAAATTCTCCGTTTATGGCGCCGTCGTCCCGCAACTGCGCAATGACGTCCAGACTCTGCACGCGCACACGCGCTGTGCCCCTGCCCATCATCTCCAGACGCGTTGCGGCCGTGCGCGAAAGGTCAATGACGCGATCCTCCACAAAAGGACCGCGATCATTGATTTCAACAAAAACAGCGCGTCTGTTGGCAAGGTTGGTGACGCGCACTTTTGTGCCGAGGGGCAGAATTTTATGCGCCGCCGTCATCGCATATTGATTGTAGCGTTCGCCGCTTGCAGTTGTTTTGCCGTGAAAACCCGGCCCATACCAGGAAGCCGTGCCTTCTTCCACAAAACCGTGGGCTGATTTGAGCGGGTGGTAGGTTTTGCCGCGAACGGTGTAAGGCTTGCTGCCGGGTACTCCCCCTTTGCGCCAGGATCCGCGCGCCCCGCAGCCTGTCAGCACGGCGGCGCACAGCATTATAACAAGGCAGAACCGCGCCGCGCGGGCAAGTTGTTTTACGCTGCCGATATTTGCCATAAAAATTTTCTGCATGCCTGCCCGCGCCGGAGCAAAATGAGTATCGGGCAAGGCGCGTTCCATGCTCTTCTCACCCGGATAATTTTCGTCATGGCTATACGGCGCGGCATGCACTGTATTATCACAATATCAAAGTGGAAGAGCGTTAAAAACCCAGGATCGTTCGCGAGGCGGCAAGCCATTGCGCAAAAGCCGCTTCAGCGCGGGCGGCATACAGGGCCTTGCGGTCTTTTTTATGAGCCTTCTCGCCAAGTTCCGGCATAAGACCAAAGTGCGCGTTGGAAGGCTGAAAATATTTTACAGGCCGTTGCAGATGCCTGAGCAGCGCGCCGAAGGCGCTTTCGGGCGGCGGCGATGTCAGTGCAAGGCCGCGTTGCCGCGTCGCGAGCACAAGCCCCAGCCAGAGGCCTGAAGCCGCGGATTCAACATAGCCTTCCACGCCGGCAATTTGCCCGGCCAAAAAAACATGCGGCCGTTTTTTCAGGGAACAGTCAGAAGCAAGCACCTCGGGGGCGTTGACGTAGGTATTGCGGTGCATGCTGCCGAAACGGGCGAATTCCGCATGTGCCATGCCCGGCACAAGGCGGAAGACCCTCTCCTGCTCGCTTTGGGCCAACCGCGTCTGGCAGCCGACCAGATTGCAGGTTTCGGCATTGACGTTTTCCGCGCGAAGCTGCAATACGGCCCACGGTCTGCGCCCGCTACGCGGATCCACAAAACCCACAGGCTTGAGCGGCCCGAATGTCAGGGTGCGGGGCCCTCGGTCGGCAAGTGCCTCCACAGGCATGCAACCCTCAAAATGCCGCATTTGTTCAAAGTTGCGCGCTTCAACCCTGTGGGCTGTACGTAAAGCTTCATAAAAACGCTCGTATTCCTCACTGGTCATGGGGCAGTTCAGATAGTCGCCTTCGCCGTTTTCCGCGCCGTAGCGCGATGCCCGGAAGACAATGCTGCTGTTCAGGGAATGCGTCCAAACAATGGGCGCGACAGCGTCGTAAAAATAACAGTGTTCAGCCCCCGCCGCCTCTGCCAGCGAGACAAAAAGCCCCCCTGAAGCGAGCGGCCCGGCCGCGATAACCACGCATTCAGATCCGACCAACATGGGGTCATCAAGAGAAGCAATACAACGTTCCCGCAGGCGGATATGCGAATCACTCTTCACGCGCTCGCTCATGGCCGCAGCAAAAGCTTCACGGTCCACGGCCAGAGCCTTGCCCGCCGGCACACGGCAGTTGTCCGCCGTTTTCATAAATTCGCTGCCCAGCGCGCGCATTTCCGCTTTCAGGAGGCCAACGCCGGACGTGCGTTCGTCAGACCGCAGGGAATTGGAGCAGACCAGCTCGGCCAGATGGTCACTTACATGCGCGGGCGAACGCAGCCCCGGCTTCTGCTCAAAAAGGGTTACGTCAACACCGGCGCGGGCCAGCACAAGGGCGCATTCACACCCGGCAAGCCCGCCGCCGACTATGGTTATGGTTGTGGATGGCTGCGTCACACCTGCAGCCTGTAAAAAAAACGCGGCAAAAGCAAGCAGGAGAATACGCATATCACGGGCTTGACATTTTACCGCTGATGGTGCAAACAAATTTTTCTCTTTTTTTGGAGGTTGACTATGTATGCGATTATAGAAACCGGCGGCAAGCAGTTCCGTGTCGAGGAAGGCTCAAAACTCGCTGTTGCAAAGCTCGCGGCGGAAGCCGGAAGCGAAATTTCCCTTGACAGGGTGTTGATGATCGGCGGCGGTGAATGCAAGGTGGGATCCCCCTGTCTTGCCGGCGCTTCTGTGACGGCGGAGGTGACAGAACACGGGCGCGGTCCGAAAATCAAGGTGTTCAAGCGCTGGAGGCGCAACGACTCGCGCAAGCTGCGCGGGCACCGTCAGGACTATACAACCATTCGTATTACAGGCATTAGCGGCTGACACCGCCATGCGGTGTAAGGAGGCGATATGGCTCATAAAAAAGCGGGCGGCTCCTCGCGTAACGGTCGCGACAGCGCTGGCCAGCGGCGCGGCGTGAAACGTTACAGCGGGCAGCGCGTGTCGGCGGGCGGCATTATTGTGCGCCAGCTCGGCACAACAGTCTATCCAGGCGTCAACGTGGGCATGGGCAGGGATTATACTCTCTTTGCCAAAACAGCGGGCGTTGTGCGTTTTGAAAAATATGTTCGCAAACGTCATACCCGTGTGCGTGTACACATAGATGAGGTCGTGAAATAAACGCAGCAGCGCAGGATGTTTTCGGGGACGGGGCGCCCCGGCTTTCTCAGGAAAAGGCTGTGTTGCCAGCCTTGCGCCATAATGCTACTTTTTCTGTGGGGGATTATGGCGCGCGTACTTTACGGCATTCACGGCACGGGGCATGGACACGCCATGCGTGGTTTGACCATCGCCCGCCGCCTGTCACAGCACAATTTTCTCTTTGTCGCGTCAGACGACGCGACAAAGGTGCTGGAACGGGAATTTCCCGTGCGCCGTCTGCCCAATTTGGGCACGGTATTTCACAATTACAAAGTGGACTTCAGCGCCACCATTGCCCGTGCTGCGCCCCTGCTGCTGAAACGGCAGGGCTATATACGCCAGGCGTTGCGCATTATTGACGAATTTAAGCCTGATGTCTGCATGACAGACCTGGAGTATTTTGTTCCGCGCGCGGCAGAGCGGGCAGGCCTGCCCTGTCTCACGCTCGACCACCAGCACATCATTACCTGCTGCCGCCACCGCCTGCCGCCCGACATGTGGGCGGACGCCTTGGTGCAAGGCATAACGCCGCGCTGGCTCTTCAAGCCCACAAACGACAACCTGATTGTTTCTTTTTACGCCCCGCCGGTGTTGCCGCGCTACAGGGCGCGCGTGGCGCCGCCCATTCTGCGCGACAGCGTGCTGGCCCTGCCATCCCGCGACGAAGGCCACATACTGGTCTACCAGAGCAATTCCACCCACAGCAACCTGATTGATTTTTTGCACCGCGCGACGGATCGCCTGTGCTATGTCTACGGCTACCGCCGCGCGGAAGGCCGCGAAGGCAATGTCGTTTTTATGCAAAAGAGCGAAGAGAGTTTTTTGCGTCTGCTTGCGGGCTGCGCCTATGTTATCCAAGGCGGCAGCCACACCCTGATGAGCGAGGCGCTTCACCTCGGCAAGCCCATACTGGCCCTGCCGATCGGCGCCATGGTGGAACAGCGCCTCAATGCCCTGTATATGGAGCGCCTGAACTACGGCATGCAGGCGGACATGCGCGCCCTCACGCCGGACATGCTCAAAAAGTTTGAAGGCCATCTGCCCGCATACAGGGCTGCCATCGCCGCCGGTAATTTTTGCGGCAACAAGCTCGTGTTCGGGCTGACAGACGCATTTATCAAAAACGGCGCGTTGCCGCTTGCCTGAGTACCGCCGGAAAAAAGAACAGATTGATTTTGGAACGCTCTCTTCGACGCTTAACAGCGAAACGTGGTTTCATCCGCGCTCTGGGCAGAGGCTCAGGCATAACGCAGCCATTTGCTGCGGAGCCGGCGGGCCGCGTAATCAATAGCCGCGCCCAGTATGCCGATGTACAGTATGGTTGCCACAAGATCGCCGTATTCCATGCGATCGCGGGAATCCAGGATAAAGTATCCCAGGCCGGCCTGCACGCCCAGCATTTCAGCGGGCACCAGCACAATCCAGATGATGCCGATAGAAAGCCGGATCCCGGTGAGAATATGATCCATGATGCCCGGAAAGACAATATGAAAGAGTATCTCCGCCTTTGTGGCGGCCATGCTTTTCGCCAGCTTCAACCATTTAAGATCAAGGGCGGCCACTCCCGCCGCCACATTCAAAATGATGGGCCAGACGCCCGCGAAACCCAAAAGAAAATATACAGGGGCGTCTCCGATGCCCAGAACGATAATCGCCAGCGGCATCCAGGAGAGTGGAGAAACCATGCGCAGCAGCTGAAAAAAAAGATTGGCAGACCGCTCAAACAGGCGTGAGTTCCCCAACAGCAGGCCGGTGGGGATGCCGAAAAGCAGGGCCAGGCCAAGCCCGGCAAAGACACGGCGCAGGCTGTCCAAGGTATGGCCAGCCAAAACGCCGTTGCCCAGCAGACGCAAGGCCGCCTGCCAAGTTTTTTCCGGGGCAAAGTACGCGGCCATGGGCGTGCTGCCTGCCAGCAAATGCGTTACGGCCCACCAGATGCACACGAAGCAGATCGGGCCGGCCAGAGGCAGCAGGGCATACAGGATACGTCGATACCCGGATCTTTTTCCGGGCAGGTTCATGCCTCAATGAGTTCCGTTCTCTCCCAGCCGCCGGTCACGCCAAAGGCCTGTAAGCCGCCCGCGTTGTCAACGGCCTTGCGCACAAAGCGCTCATCCACCAGATCCTTGGCGGCAAAGACGGGATCTAGGGTCTGCAGGAAGGCGTTCTCCCCTTCCACAACTGTTTCCCGCAACGCCTCGACAAGCGCCTGTGTATACGAGGGAAAAGGATAGGGCTGAAAGTCGATGCGTTCGTGGTTCCAGTTCTTGTGTATATTGGCTCCGGTTGCGAAGTATTGCGCTTCCAGGTCGGAATTCGGCGCCAGGACGCGTTCCAAAACCGGCCTTGGGAAAGGCGTGTATCTACCGACCCCATCTTCGGCCAAAAGCGTTGCGGATTCGGCACGGTGCGCACGCATCCAGAGCTGGGCCTTGACAATGGCGTTCACCACTTTTTGGGACCATTCAGGACGTTCGTCCAGATCCTTCTGATGCTGAAAGATGACGCAGCAGGCGTGGTTATTCCAGACATCGCTGGTAAAACGCAGGATTTTGCCGATGTTTTTAAGTTCCGCCGCGGCATTGAACGGCTCGGCCACAATGAATCCGGCAATGGATTTTTGCGCCAGTGCAGGCCCCATATCCGCCGGCGCCATGACCACCAGGGCGACCTCGTCTGCATCCAGAACGGCCTTGGGTGTGGTCACGATGCGCAGATTGGCCTTCCGTAATATTTTTTGCAGCACCACATTATGGATGGAATACCAGAATGGTATGCCCACCTTTTTGCCGCCCAGATCGTTTACGGAAGCAATTTCGTGAGCTACGCTCAGGCCGGATCCGGCCATGTGATTCCAGGCGGTGACGCGGGCCGGAAATTTTGAGCCGAAACGCGCCCACACGGTAATAGGCGACAGCAGGTGCACAACATTGACCTGCCCGGCCATAAAAGCCTCCACCACCTGCGACCAGGAACGGAACATGCGGGGTTTTTCAACAGACAGACCTTCCGCTTCAAACAATTTGTTGGCATGGGCAATGAGCAGCGGGGAACTGTCCGTAATGGGCAGATAGCCGATGCGTACAGGCTGCGCCGTCCCTGTTTCCGCGGCAAAACCGCTTTGGGGCAGAACAGCAGCGCCGGTCAGCAGCGCCGAAAGCCGCAAAAATTCCCGTCGTGTCACATCAATCGTGAAACCCATATGATCCTCCAAAACAGAAAACTTATTTTGTATGTCAACATAACTTGGGCATAACCCTAATAAGTATTATTCGCCTGCGTCTCCGGGGCGGGCGGCGGTTCCCGCCGCCAGATCGGCTGCGATGTCTTCCCGCAGATCCATAAATACAGACGAACGGCGGTTGCGCTGCGCGTTGCGGCGCCTGTCCGCCCCGGCACCGCCGAATACAGCGCGCAGATTCCATTCCCTGAGGCGTGTTTCGCCATGGTCTTTTGCCATCAAGATAAGCCGATCCGCCAGCATGAGCCCTTCATCCATATCATGGGTCACAATCAGGACGGAGCTCCTGTATTTGCGGGCAATGCCCAAGAGTTGCTCCTGCATTGCCCCGCGCGTAATGGCGTCTAGGGAGGAAAAGGGTTCATCCAGTAAAAGCAGCTCCGCCCGCCGCGCTAAAGAGCGCGCCAACGCCACGCGTTGGGCCATGCCGCCGGACAACTGCGCCGGGTATCTGTGCGCCGCATCTTCAAGCCCCACTTCCCGCAATGCCGCCCGAACCCTTTCTTTCCGTTCGTCCGCCGGCACGCGCAGGCTTCTCAGTCTAAGGGCAAAGTCCACATTCCCGTATACCGTCAACCAAGGCAGGAGGCAGGCATCCTGAAAGACAACGGCGACTTCCGGCGGAGTCGTCTGAATCTTTTTTCCGCGAAAAGCGACATGCCCGGCACTGCTTGCCAGCAGGCCGCCCGCAAGGTTAATCAGGGAGCTTTTCCCGCAGCCGGATTCGCCCAGTAACGCCACAACTTCCCGCTCGTACACAGCAAGACTTACATCACGGAAGACGTACTCATTATTTTCCGGGTAACGCAGAGAGACATGCGCCACCTGCAGGACAGGAGCGGTCGTGTCGGCCTGACTGGATCTCTCCTCAGGGTTTTTGTTCACAGCGGAACTCATTGCGCAGCCTTTGTTGCGGATGTTTCCAGTAAACCGCGTACCGCACCTGCCCTCTCCGGCCTTGTCCCCAATAATTATTGAAAGGCGGTAGTATTAATTATATTTTATGTCAAGGAACAGATGAAAAACAAGTATGCGATCATTTTGACCTGTTGTTACCCGCGTCGCCGCCAGAATGGCGCAAGATGGTCACACGATTCCAGATGATGTTATCCGCAGAAGATTTGACGCGGGCCTTGAAAATTTTAACACGCTGTATAAACATATTGTTGAAATTTATCCTACTGTCATGCCGGCCGCGTGATTGACAGGGCCACAGCCTTTGCCCGGATTATAGCTTTGCCGCAGGGCGCGATTCAAAAATTCCTGGGCTTTTTTCACGGCCATTTGCAGGGGCATTCCCCTGCCGAGGCATGTTGCTATGGCCGCCGACAGCGTACAGCCCGTGCCGTGATTGTTCCCGGTATCCACCTTTGCCTGCGGCAGGGTTTTCGGCTCTTTGCCCGGTGCGCATAAAACATCTGTCACAACAATATCGCCCGGCATATGCCCACCCTTGATCAGTACGGCCCCGGCCCCCATGCCCAGCAGTTTTTCGCCGGCGGCGCAGGCGTCCTCAATGCAGGAAACGCTCACACCTGAGAGCAGTTCCGCTTCCAGTCTGTTGGGCGTCAGCAGGTCACAACCCGGCAGAATTTCCTCCTTCAATGCGGCGACGGCATCCTCCTGCAGCAAAAGACTGCCGCTCTGACTCACCGACACAGGGTCCGCCACAAGAGGAAAAGCACGCTCGCGCAACACAGGTGCTACAGCGCGAATAATCGCGGCTGAATACAGCATGCCGGTCTTGGCGGCCGCCACGGGAAAGCCTTCCAGCACCGCCGCGAGTTCAAGCGCGACAAAGTCGGGGGAGGGCGCGTGAATGCCCGCGACGCTCATGCCGTTCTGGGCGGTGAGTGCGGTGATGACGCTCATGCCGTAACCGCCCAAGGCCATAATGGTTTTCAGATCTGCCTGAATGCCGGCCCCGCCCCCGGAGTCGGACCCTGCGATTGTCAAAATATTCGGCGGACGCTGCATACAATGCCCTCATTCAGCATCGTTACATTTTGAAAAAACACTGCGCGGGAATCAGGATTTTATGGAGTCAGCTGCACTTCATAAGAATCATCGTCGTTCAGGTACTTGCGGGCCGCGGCCTGCACGTCTGCGGGCGTCAGTTTGGCGGCATTTGCAATCAGTGTTTTCTGAAAATCCCGCGGATTGTGCAAAACAGCGTCCGTGGCAGCTTCTCCTGCGCGTGAGGCCAGACTTTGGCGTTGCCTGTAGTAATCGCCCACAAGCTGATTGTACGCCGCTCTGAGCAATTTTTCCGGCAGAGGTTTGGCCTTGACGGCGGCAGTCACCCCTGCAAAGCCCTGTTTGGCCTGCTCCATCCTGTCAGCAGTCGTGCCGATATAAAACGCCATGAATCCCGCCTCCGGCATGGCGCGGTAAAAGGCCGTCACAGAATATCCCAGGCCCTGATCATCACGCAGAGAGGAGAACAGCAGTCCGCTCTGGCCGGAAAGAGCCTCCCGCAGCAGCAGCAGGGCCGGCGCATCCGGGTGGCTTAACGGTACGGCTTTAAATAGCCGCAGCAGATGGGCCTGATTACGGCCGGACAGATTGAGCGTCAGCTTATGCGCGCTTCCCCATTCCGGCGGCGTCACCAATGCCTCCCCGCTGGGGCGAAAAGATATTTTTGCCGGTTCAGGCAGGTTTTTCACAAAAGCCAGCACGGCGTCCCTGTCAAAATCCCCGGCCACGGAAAGCACCCACGGCTGAGCGGACTGACGCTTCCAGAATTCACGGACATTTTTGCCGTCAAAACGATCCAGACCTGCCGGCGTGCCCAGACTGTCAAATCCATACACATGCCCACCGGGGAAAAGGAAAGGATTCACCCTGGCAAAGAGATAGGCCAACGGCCTGTCCGCGCGCTGCCGGATGGCGGATTTCATATCTTCCGCCTCGCGCCGCACTTCACTTCTCTCAAAACGCGGCTTTCGCAGCATGTCGCCGAGCATAGTGAAATAGTCCGCGTTGAAGCGCGATGGCCCTGTCAGCGACACGCCGAAGGTCTGCAAACCCGCCCTGGCGTCGACAGAAGCGGCGCGTTCAGAAAAATACCGTTCTATGCCCTTGGCGTTAAAACCGGCACACCCTGCCGTGAGCGCGCGGGCCGTCAACTCGGCCAGACCCTGCTCCTCCGGGCTGATCAGGGCATTGCCGCCCGGCATCATCAACTCCAGAGAAATATAGGGCACAGTGGGGTCAGGTGTCAGCACAAGCGTGCGCCCCATGCCCAGGTCGAGCGTTTCACGTTGCCCGGCATGGCTTTGTCCTGTCGCGACAGCAGGCGCATTGCCTGCGCCGGGCCAGTTTTGCTGCATCTGCGCTTCAAAATCCGGCAGCGCCGCATTTTGCGGCGCCAACACGCGAACGCGCGCGCGCTGCGGCACAATCCAGTCACTGATGGCGCGCTGCAGACGGTTCTCGTCCACTGTACGCTGGCTGAAGCGCAGGTTCCGCTCCGCCTCAAACCCGCCCAGATCAAATTGCACGGCCCCGCGCCACGAGGCGAGCCCATTCAGCGTTTCGCCAGCCCTGTCCATCTCATCTTCCAGATTAAATTTGGCGCGCTGCAGGGATGCGGCACTGAAATCTTTTGCCCTGAGCTTCGCCATATCCCTGATAAATTCCTGCCAGAAGGGCGCTGCCTTGTCGGCGTCCATCGTAGCCGTAATGGTCAAAAGCCCCACGTGCGCCATACTCATATTGTGCACGCTTATCTCGTCCACCAGGTGTTTGTCGTACTTGTACTTATCCCGCAAAAATGACGTGCCGTCCCCGCCGAGCAGGTACGAAAGAACATCCAGATCCACAGAGCGCAGATCGCGCAACCCAGGCACGGGAAAGGACATTCCAAGATAAACTTTGTTCCAGGGACCTCTGTGCACTTCAACACGCGGACCGCCCGCCGCATCGCAAAGATCGGGGCTTGCAACGGCAGGCAAAGCCTCACTGTTTTTCAAACCGCCGAAGAGCTTTGCCGCATAGGCATGCACCGCGTCCTCATCAATGTCTCCGGCCACCAGCAGGAGCATGTTTTGCGGCTGATACCAGCGCTTGACATACGAACGCAGATCCTCGGCGGAAAAAGCCCGCACCGTGTCCCTGTAGCCGATAATCGGCCGGCCGTACGCGGTATTGTGCAGGCCGGCTGTCTGAAGCTCTTCAAAAAGCCTGCGCATGGGCGAATCTTCGCCGATTTCCAGCTCGGAAATGATGACATTTTTTTCAGTTTCCAGATCTTTTGCGTCAAGTTTTGCCTGAAAAGCCATATCCTTCACGACATCCAGGCCGGTACGCCAGTGCGCTGCCGGCATATCCGTAATATAGGTGGTTTTATCAAAACCTGTGGTCGCGTTCAGATACCCTCCCAACGCCTCAACCTCACGTGCCGCCTGCCCCTTGGGGCGGTGATCTGTGCCTTTGAAAACCATGTGCTCAAGCGCATGGCTGATTCCCGCCTGACGCCGCGTCTCGTTGACAGAGCCCGTGCCCACATAGAGCCTGACGCAGACAAGGGGGAAGCGCGTATCCCTGATAATATATACGCCAAGCCCGTTCGGAAGGCGGGTCAAACGCCCTTCGCCGGCAAACGCGAGGCCGGCTGACCCGCATGACGAGACAGCAATAAACAAGAGCAGTACCGGAACAAAAAACAGGCAACGCATGAAAACTCCTTCGGGCAGCTTCAGTGAACCTCAACTCAATGCGGCAATCAACACATTCAGTATAAACAAATTAATTTTTTGCAGCAACAAAAACACATTGCGGCAAGTTCTCATGATTACATGATAAAATAACGGGCAAACAAACGTTCATTCATTATGCCGGGATGCGCTGCCATTTGACGCCATTATCAAAATGCCCGACAGGGGCCGGCATGGCTGCTGCTGAGGCAGGACCAATGCCGCTTATCCGCACAAGACGTTTACATGCGTCAGAGCGCTTTGCCTGTGTCGCGATCAGCGTGTTCAGTCTCTCAATTTTCTTCGCAATCTCTTGATACTCTGAAAAACTGAATTCATTTCATTTTCGCTTGACAGCCTTTACGTTTTGTTTGTAAAAAAGAAAAAATTTCATGGTTTTTGGTTTATTGCATCAGTTCGGTTTGTTTTTCAACGTAAAGGCACAGTGCATGTGGTCAGGGCAAGGGCAAATTCTCCCGCGCGGAGGGGAGAGAGTTTCTGACGAAGCCGGCGGTTTCGGCCCGATTCTTGCTACACACACACACACACACACACACACACACACACACACACACACACACACACACATTAACTCCGCAAGTGCCGCGCCTGCCCGCAAGGTTCAGCGCGGCTTTCGGCATTTCCCTTTTCCC
>JAISKZ010000067.1 GCA_031260725.1 Desulfovibrio sp.
CTTCAAAGATTTTTTATATACTAAGGAGACGACGCATATTTTTTGTGCGTTACAAGGAGCGCTCTATGACAGGCCAGATCAAAACCGTTTTCCTGCTGACTCTGCTTTCAGCAATAATGATTATGCTCGGCGGCATGATGGGCGGCCGTTCAGGCGTCATCATAGCCTTTGGTCTTGCGTTGCTTATGAATGCGGGCAGTTACTGGTATTCGGACAAAATTGTGCTTTCCATGTATCGCGCGAGGGAAACAGCGCCCGAAGAAGCGCCGTACCTGCACACCGTTGTAGAAGAACTGGCCGACAAAGCGGGCATACCCAAGCCGCGCGTCTGCGTTGTGCCTGAAGAAGCCCCCAACGCCTTTGCCACGGGACGTGACCCGCAGCACGCCGTTGTGGCCGTGACGGAAGGCATCTTGCGGCTGCTTTCTCCAGAACAGCTGCGCGGCGTGCTCTCTCATGAAATCGGCCATATCGTAAACCGTGACATTCTGATCCAGACTGTGGCCGGGGTGCTTGCTTCCGCCATTGTCACACTGGCCAATATTTTTCAGTTTACGGCCCTTTTTGGTGGAAACAGAAATGGCGAAGGCGGCGGCAACCCTGTCGGCGCGCTGGCACTTGCCCTGCTCGCGCCCATCGCGGCCGGCCTTATCCAGATGGCCATTTCGCGGTCGCGGGAATATCTGGCCGACGACACGGGGGCGCATCTGTGCGGGCACCCTCAGGAACTCGCCGAAGCGCTCGCCAAACTGGGCGCGGCGAGCGGCCGGATTCCCATGCAGGCCGGCAATCCCAGCACAGGGCAGATGTTTATTGTAGCGCCCCTGTTCTGTCATGGTGCCATGGCAAACCTTTTCAGCACCCATCCCCCTCTGGAAAAACGCATACGGCGGCTTCAGGCCATGTCGTTCCCCCGCCGGGGTTGAACCATATAAACCGGAGAAACAGCCATGCACCGGCTCTCTCTCCCGATAATTCTGCTTTTGCTGCTGGCTGCGGCCTGCGGCGGCAAACACGCCGTTCATGACGAAGCGCCCATGCCGGATGCGGCATCCTGCCCTTTTGTCTATGCTTTTGCGCCGGGGAATTATATTATTGACGTAGCAAGCGGCGCTGAGGTGATTTTGGATCCGGCGGCGCAGGAATTCCCCCTTTTTTGTAGGCCGCCTGAAGCCCGCGCGTTCATCAATGAAGAGGTCACGGCAGGACGCCTTGCTGAGGGGGACTGGCGCGTTTATCGGCTGGACGGACAATTTGAGGATCTGGCGCAGAAGTCTGACAACGGCCGCTATGCGCTGAAACGCATGGCGTCTGTTGTGGACTGGGTTCCGGAAAACCTTTAATTTGCGGCTGATTATGGACAACAGAAAAAAAACAGTCTTCATCGTCGGCGGCGCCGGTTATATCGGCAGCCATCTCAACAAGGCGGCCCATCAGCAGGGCTACAACACCGTTGTGTACGACAATCTTATTCACGGTCACAAAGAGGCTGTGCAATGGGGCGATTTTGTTCCGGGCGATCTTGAGGATACCGCGCAATTGCGTCTCGCCTTTCAGCGCTTTCGTCCCGACGCGGTCATGCATTTCGCGGCCTATGCCTATGTTGGCGAATCTGTGAGCGATCCTGAAAAATATTATCGCAATAACGTGGCGGCAACGCTGAATCTGCTGCGCGTCATGCGCGAGGCAGGCTGCGGCCGTTTTATTTTTTCCTCGACATGCGCTACCTACGGCGTTCCTTTGCAGATTCCCATTGCTGAAGATCACTTGCAGTCGCCCATCAACCCTTATGGACAAAGCAAGCTGATGGTGGAAAACATTCTGGCGGATTATGCGGCCGCTTATGATTTCCGCTATGCTTCCCTGCGGTATTTCAATGCGGCTGGGGCGGATCCGCAGGCGCAGATCGGCGAAGATCACAACCCGGAGACGCATCTGATCCCGCTTGTGCTGGATGCGGCGGCCGGGCGGCGTGGGAGCGTGTCTGTTTTTGGAACGGATTATGACACGCCGGACGGCACGTGCGTCCGTGATTATATACATGTCAGCGATCTGGCGGACGCGCATCTGCTCGCTCTGGAGCATTTGTTTGACGGGGGGCAAAGCGGCTGTTTCAATCTCGGCAACGGGCAGGGGTATTCTGTCAAAGAAGTCATCGACTGCGCCCGCGCTGTCACCGGCAGGGACATCCCCGTGCGGCCTGCGCCGCGTCGGGCGGGCGATCCGCCAGCGCTCGTCGGCAGCGCGGAGAAGGCGACAGGCGCGCTCGGCTGGCGTCCGCGCCTTGCCCGGCTTGAAGACATCATCTCAACGGCATGGGTCTGGCATAAAAAGAGATTCTGCGCTTGACATCTGTCGTGCGTATGGCTATAGTTTCTTTTTACGCCGCATAGGCGTTACGGCGCGGGGTGGAGCAGTTCGGTAGCTCGTCGGGCTCATAACCCGAAGGTCCCAGGTTCAAATCCTGGCCCCGCAACCAGAGAAATCAAGGGGTTACGGTGAAGATCGTAAGCCCTTTTTCTTTGTTTGCTGTCATTGTCCGCACCCAGTAGTACATAGCCCACAGAAAATAGAACTTCGCAAAAATAGACTTGCACTCCACACAAAAACTTTTTACGCCTGTCCTGCACTTGCTTGCCCCCACCATTAAATGATCCTTTGCCGTTTGAGAACAAAGAAATAGAATTTAGATTTTAGATATTGACCAAAGAAATTGGAATAATAATGCTGTTCTAAGGATTGGGTATTAACAATAAGCAGAAAGGGAAATTACATTATGAGCTACGTTAATTCGACTCTCGCGGATGGAGAAATAGTACTTCAAGAGGCAAGTGTATCATGGTGGATTATATGTAATCCTGTGTATTTTATTATTTTTGCTATCCTCAAAATATGGACGACAGAAATGGTGTTAACCAATCGCCGCGTTATATACAAAACAGGTTTTATCGCCAGAAATACAACGGAATTTCCCATTAAAAAAATCGAATCTATTAATGTTCGACAAGGTATCTTAGGGCGCATTTTTGGCATTGGAGACATCATAGTCACAGGGACAGGGAATAATGCCTGCGACTTTAAAAAGATAGGGTCACCAATGAAATTCAAACAAGCTATTGATAAGGCTGTTTCTGCAATAAATTAACCTTTAACCCTCGTGTGCGTTGGCAACGGGTTTTCCACTCCGTGCTGATTTTTTAACCGATTATGCAGACGGGCTTGTCGACTATAAAAACTTCACGGCGCGATGCCGGAAACCGCCTGCAACAAGTCTGCACGTGCTTGCCAACATCGTTCTTGAAAGTATATAGAACGTCATGCTGATTCAAAATGACCATCCCCACTTCTTTTTGCCGTTTGTCCGGCTTTTGTGCTGCGTCTGCT
>JAISKZ010000003.1 GCA_031260725.1 Desulfovibrio sp.
TATTTTATACCATTCGGGATGTGGCTCAGTTTGGCTAGAGTGCAGCGTTCGGGACGCTGAGGCCGCGCGTTCGAATCGCGCCATCCCGACCAAAATCTCAGGGGGTTGACGACATTCGCATCTCCCTTTTTTTGTGCATAATTTTGTTCATACGTATTCTACGAGGCTTGGTACGCGTGACACGGGCATCAGGGCCGGAGCGATAAGAATACCCGGATGCCCCGCCTCATCAGGCAACGGCTGCGCGTCGGAAGCGGCAAGCATAGACATCCTTCTCACATACCTGAGTGCAGCATCTTTTCAAAATAGGCGACAGTTTTTTTCAGGCCTTCTGCAAGCGGCACAGCGGGCTCCCATCCCAGTTTTTCACGCGCAAGGGCGATGTCCGGCCGGCGTTGCTTCGGATCGTCGCGCGGCAGCGGTTCGCAGACAATGGGTGAGCGGCTGCCGGTTATGTCTATCACCTGTTTCGCCAGTTCCATGACGGAAAATTCGACGGGGTTGCCCATATTCATGGGGCCGACAAAATCATCTGGAGAATTCATAAAACGCAGCATGCACTCCACAAGATCGTCCACATAGCAAAAAGAGCGTGTCTGGCTGCCGTTGCCGTAGATGGTAACAGGGGCATTTTTCAGTGCCTGCATAATGAAGTTGGAAACGACGCGCCCATCGTTGGGGTGCATTCTCGGGCCGTAGGTGTTGAAAATGCGGCCCACCTTGACGGGCAGCGCACTTTGCCGCCAGTAGGCGAAAAAAAGCGCCTCAGCGCAGCGCTTGCCTTCGTCGTAACAGGAGCGAATTCCATTCGGGTTGACACGGCCCCAATAGTCTTCCTTCTGCGGGTGCACTTCAGGGTCGCCGTAGACTTCGCTTGTAGAGGCCTGATAAATGCGCGCCCTAAGACGTTTTGCCAGCCCGAGCATGTTGATGGCGCCGTGAACGCAGGTTTTGATGGTCTGCACGGGGTCGTGCTGGTAGTGCACGGGCGACGCCGGGCAGGCCAGATTATATATTTCGTCCACTTCCACATAGAGCGGAAAAGTAACGTCATGGCGGATCAGCTCAAAACGCCTGTTGTCCATGAGGTGTTCCACATTGGCGCGGGCGCTGGAAAAAAAGTTGTCCGCGCAGAGCACTTCATGACCATGATTGAGCAGGCGCTCGCACAGGTGTGAACCCAAAAAGCCGGAACCGCCGGTGACCAGAACGCGTTTACGCAGATGCATATTGCCTCCAGAGAAAATTTTCATCGCTGTTTTCATCAAGGAGTCAGGATGCAGCATAGCACCACCGGGCAATGTCGGCAACGCCGTTGACCCGTACCCGCGTGTTGTCTATGATGTCTCGCTCGTAGTGCCGCAAATCGGCGGCTGATTATGACGACAGAACAAATCCATGAGCCACAAAAAGACGCGCCGCATTGATCCCCTGACGCTGGCGCTGCCGTCCGGCGGCGCAGACAGCCACGCCCATCTTGACGGTACGGAATTTGACGCGGATCGTGAAGAGGTCTTGCGCCGCGCGAAGGCGGCGGGTCTTGACAGGATAGGCAATGTCTTTCTCGGGCCCGAGGATTTCACCCTCCGAAAAAGTATGTTTGACGGGCATCCCGAAGTGTTTTTTTTGCTGGGCATACACCCGTGCGACGGCATGAAATGCACGCGGCAAAGCCTCGCAGAGATGCGCGCGGCCTTTGCCGCGGCGCCGCGTTTGCGCGCGGTGGGCGAGATCGGCCTGGACTATCACTGGAAGAACTGCCCGAAGGATCTGCAGATCAAGGCCTTTGTCAGCCAGCTTGCAATGGCCCGCGAACTCGGCATGCCTGTGGCGCTCCACTGCCGCGAAGCTGAGGATGAGACGCTGTGCATATTGGAATCACGGGGCTTTCAGGGGTATCCCCTGCTCTGGCACTGTTTTGCCGGCGGCCCGGCCCTTGCCGACCGCATTCTCGGCAACGGCTGGCATATTTCTGTGCCCGGCCCTGTGACATACGCAGCCAATGAGGAATTGCGCAAGACCGTGGCCCGCATTCCGGCCGACCGCCTGTTGCTGGAGACCGACTGCCCCTACCTCCCGCCCCTGCCTTGGCGCGGCAGCCGCAATGAACCAGCTTTCACCGTGTTCACGGCGCATGCTCTGGCCTTGGCGCGCGGCGCAAGTCCGGAAGAAGTGTGGCGAACATGCGGAGACAACGCGCGGCGTTTTTTCGGCCTGTTTTGACTTCGTTGCAAAAAAGCGGCATAGTGGCACCGTGTTCACGGGGGTTGTTTTGTGATGGAATTTTTGACGCTTCCTTCGTTTGACCCTGCGTTCAATCTGGCATTGGAGGAGCATCTGTTCATTTCTCTGCCGCCGCGCCATCCAGGTTTGTTCCTGCTGTGGCGGAATGCTCCGTCCATCATTGTTGGTCGCCATCAGTGCACTGCCGAAGAGGTGAACGCCTGGTTCGTCAAGCGTGAAAATCTGCCGGTGGTGCGGCGGATCACCGGCGGCGGAGCGGTCTATCACGACAGGGGAAATCTTAATTTTTCTTTCATGGAAAACGCGCGCGGCAGGACAAGGACTGACTTCAGGCGCTATCTCCTGCCAGTGCGGGAAGCCCTGGCGGATGTGGGTGTGAAGGCCGAAATTTCCGGCCGCAACGACCTGGAAGCGGAAGGCCGCAAAATTTCGGGCAGCGCCCAGCTGCTGCGGCAGGGCAAGGCGCTGCACCACGGCACATTGCTGGTGGATGTGGATTTTGAACGCATGACGGAAGCCCTGACAGCCGATTCTGAAAAAATCCGTTCGAAAGGGATATCCTCAGTCCGGGCAAGGGTCGGCAATATTTCGGAATACTGGGCGCAAGGGACGACAATGGAGAAGCTGAAAATCTGCCTGCTTCGTCGTTGCGCCAAGTGTGAAGCGCGTTTGAACTCTGGAGACCGCGCCGCCGCGGAAGCGCTGGCTGAAACAAAGTACCGGCAGTGGGACTGGAATTACGGGGCTTCGCCGCTGTACACCAAAAAAAAACGGGAACGTTTTCCCTGGGGCAGCGTGGAACAGCGTCTGGCTGTGCGCAACGGCGTCATTGAGTCATGCAAAATCCATGGAGATTTTTTCGCAACCGCCTCCATTGAGGATTTGGAAAAAATATTTGTCGGACGCCGGCATAAGCCCGGCGCATTGGAACACGCGCTGAACCATCTGGATTGGGAGTCCTGGTTCAGCGGCTGCGATCCTGAAGCCATGCGTCAATTTTTTGTTGAGCAGTCGTGTTCCGTATTATAAACTGCTGCAACCAGGAACAAGCATGTCCCCATTGCGTACTCCCCTCGCCGCGTGGCACGAAGCGCACGGCGCCAAAACGGCCCCTTTTGCCGGCTGGCTCATGCCCATTCAGTACGAGGGCATTTTGATCGAACACGAGCACACCCGCCGACACGCCGGGCTTTTCGACATCTGCCACATGGGCGAGTTCCGCATTGAGCGGCCAGGAGCGGATGAGGCCTTGGCTTGCGCTGTAAGCCACAATCTGGATACGCTGGTTCCCGGCAGGTGCCGTTACGGTTTTCTACTCAACAAAGCGGGCGGCGTACTGGACGACTGCATTGTTTACCGCTTCGGGCCGGATTCCTTCATGCTGGTGGTCAACGCCGCCTGCGCCGCCGGGGATTACGCCGTTCTGCGGGAACGACTGCCGCAATCAGTCGCATTGACAGACATTTCCGCGGGCACGGCCAAGATTGATCTGCAGGGGCCTGAGTCCGCGCTGGTTCTGGAAGGAGCACTCGGGGGAAATTTTCGCGATCTGCCCTATTTTGCCTTTCGGGAAGAAGATTTTCACGGCGCGCGGCTGCTGGTCAGCCGTACCGGCTATACGGGCGAGCTCGGCTTTGAACTCTACCTCTCTCCGGACAATGTGGAGGCCCTCTGGACGCTTTTGCTGCGGGACAGCCGGGTTAAACCTGCTGGTCTGGGCGCGCGCGACACCCTGCGCCTGGAAGCCGGCCTGCCCCTCTACGGGCATGAGCTAGACGAGAGGCACAGCCCCGCGGAGGCCAATATGGATCGTATGCTGACGAGCAAAGCCGACTATGTGGGCAGGACGGGCGCGATGACGATACGCGAGCGGCTTGTTCCCCTGCGTCTGGAAGGCCGGCGCGCCGCGCGCAACGGCGATGCCGTGACCCTGCCGGACGGCGCGCCGGTCGGCCGTGTTACCAGCGGCTCCTTTGCGCCGTCGCTCGGCTGCGCGATTGCCTTTGCCTGGGTGAACGCGGCATATGCCGAAAACAAACATTTTGTGATCCGTGCGGCAAGAACCGGGCTGGAGGCCCGCCGCGCGACACTGCCTTTTTATACAAAAGGCACAGCCCGCGGGCAATCGGCATAACAACAGGCTTGAACACTGTGAGGGTAAGCATGTCCAACAATCCCGCAGAGCTGCTCTACAGCAGGACGCATGAATGGACCCGGCTGGAAGGGGAAGAAGCCGTGATCGGCATCACCTGGTTCGCGCAGGAATCTCTGGGCGACATCACCTATGTGGAACTGCCGCGGGCAGGCGACAGGCTGACGGCCGGCACGGAATTCGGTTCCGTGGAGTCGGTCAAGGCTGCGAGCGATCTGATCTCGCCGGTCAACGGCGTGGTTGTCGCCGTGAACACGGCGATGGAAAACGCTCCAGAAACGCTGAACTCAGCGCCATTCGGCGATGGCTGGCTGGCGCGCGTCAAACTGGCGGACAAGCCGGAAGACCTGATGGACGCGGCGGCCTACGAGGCCTTTTGCGCCGCGGAAAAACACTAAAAGGCGGCGACCATGCCTTTCATTCCCCACACGCCGCAGGAACTGCGGGAGATGCTCGCCGTCGTGGGCGTGCGCAGCCTGGACGATCTGTTTGCCGACATCCCGCCGGACATGCGGCCAAAACATTTCAACCTGCCCAAGGGGCAGAGTGAGGCCGCCGTCTGCGCCATGTTTGAAGAACTGGCCGCGAAAAACAGGCCGGGGATGACATCTTTTCTCGGCGCCGGTTTTTATGCCCACCATATTCCCAAGGCCGTAGACGCGTTGGCCGGCCGCAGTGAATTTTACACCGCGTATACGCCCTATCAGTCTGAGTGCTCACAAGGCACACTGCAGGCCGTCTTTGAATTTCAGACGGCTGTCAGCCGCCTGCTGGAAATGGACTGCGCCAACGCCTCGGTGTACGACGGCGGCACGGCGCTTTTTGAAGGGGCCATGATGGCCGTGCGCGCCACACGCCGCCGCGCGCTGCTGGTGGATGAGGCCGTGAACCCCGTCTGGCGGGCCATGCTCGCAACGTATTGCGCAGGTCTTCAACTCACGATTAAGACAATTCCCCAGGAAAACGGCATGAGCCGCCCGGCAGCCTTGTCCGCAGCCGTAAACAAAGACTGCGCGGCCGTTATTGTGCAGAATCCCAATTTTTTCGGCGTTGTTGCCGATTATGCCGGGGTGTTTGCCGCGGCGCGGGAGAACGGGGCGTTCGGCATTATCTCCGTCTATCCTGTCATGCAGGGCGTGCTCAAAACGCCGGGCGAAATGGGCGCGGATGTGGCTGTGGCCGAGGGCCAGAGCCTCGGCCAGCCGCTCAGCTTCGGCGGTCCCTGGCTTGGCCTGATGAGCTGCCGCAAAGAGCATATTCGTCAGTTGCCCGGGCGCATCGCCGGACGCACAACAGACGGTGACGGCAACACCGGCTATGTGCTGACCCTTCAGGCGCGTGAGCAGCATATCCGCCGGGCCAGAGCCACATCAAACATATGTTCCAATCAGGCGCTCTGCGCCCTGCGCGCCCTGATACATCTGTCTCTGCTTGGGCCGGACGGCCTTGTGCGTCAGGCGGAACACGGTATGGCTCTGGCCCGTTTCGCCGCGGAGCGGCTTACGGCTCTCAGGGGGGTGGAACTGCTCAACGACGCGCCGTTCGGCAATGAGGTGGCCCTGCGCCTGCCCACAGGCGCGGAAGGGCTGGTTGCCGGGCTTATGGACAGAGGCTGTGTGCCGGGTTATCCCGTCGGTCGGCACTATCCGGGTATGGAAAACGTGTTGTTGCTGGCCTGCACTGAAGCAAACAGCCGTAATCAAATCGAATTGCTGGCCGAGGAACTGGGAGGCATGCTGTGAAAACCATCTTCGCCAAATCCGTGCCCGGGCGCAACGCGTGTCAGGTGGACTCCGACGCTCCTGCAGCCGCCCATATGCTGCCGGCCGGCCTGCTGCGCGCTCGTCCTCCGCGCCTGCCCCAGTGCTCGGAACTGGATGTCGTACGGCATTTCACGAGACTTTCCCAACGCAATTACAGTGTGGACGCCAATTTTTATCCCCTTGGCTCCTGCACCATGAAATACAGCCCGAAATTTACAGAATACGTTGCCTCGCTGCCCGGCTTCGCCCGGCTGCACCCGCTGCTGGCCCGGCTTGAGCGAGGGGAAGCCTGCGCGCAGGGCGCGCTGCAATGTCTGTATAAGGCTGAACGCTGGTTGTGTGAAATAACGGGCATGAAGGCATTCACACTGCAACCGATGGCCGGCGCCAACGGTGAATTTACAGGCGTCAGCCTTATGGCGGCCTATCACCTGGCCAAAGGCCGAAGGCGCGCCAAAATACTGATTCCGGATTCGGCGCATGGAACAAATCCGGCATCAGCCGCTCTGGCGGGTTTTGAAATCATCAGCATTGAATCCCGCGACGGCATGGTTGACCCGGACGTTTTGTCCGCGGTCATTGCCGAACACGGCGACGATGTGGCGGGGCTGATGATGACATGCCCGAATACGCTTGGGCTCATGGAACTGCACCTGCCGCGCATTGTGGCTGAACTGCGCGGGGCGGACGCCCTGCTGTACTATGACGGCGCCAATATGAACGCCATTATGGGCAAGATGCGTGTCGGCGACGCCGGCTTTGACGTCGTGCACCTCAATCTGCACAAAACCTTCGCCACGCCGCACGGCGGCGGCGGTCCCGGTTCAGGGCCGGTGGGCGTCAACGCGCGGCTGGCGCCGTTTTTGCCGGCGCCGCGAGTTGCCGTGCGTGAGGACGGCAGTTTTTATCTTGACGACAACCTGCCGCGATCCATCGGCACTATGGCGCCGTTTTACGGAAGCTTTGGCGTGGTGCTCAAAGCCCTGGCCTATATGCTTCGCCTTGGCGGAGACGGGCTGGCCCGCGTGGCCGAATACGCCGTGCTCAACGCCAATTATTTGAAAAAACGTCTTGAAGATGTGCTGGATGTGCCCTTTGACAGACTCTGCGCCCACGAATTCGTCGCCTCCGCGCCGGAAGGCCTGCGCGCTCTGGATATCGCAAAGGCGCTGCTGGAACGCGGCTTTCACGCGCCGACGGTCTATTTCCCGCTGATTGTCAGGGAATGCCTGATGGCCGAGCCGACAGAAACGGAAAGCAGGGAAACTCTGGACGCGTATGTGGAAGCCTTGCGGGAGATCGTGACGCAAGGCAAGGCCGACCCGCGTGCTTTGGCGGAAGCGCCGCGCAATCTGCCTGTGCATCGCCTGGATGAAACCGCTGCCGCGCGGCGCATGGTGCTTACCGAAGATATGGGATAACCCTCAGCCGACTCGCAGAGTGACGGCCGCTATCTCGGACGGCACGCCCAGACGGACGGGAAACCCGCCCCACAGACCCGCGCCGGGGCTGACGTAAAGCCGCATGTTGTCCACCTGATACCATCCGGACAAATAGCCCTCATTGTACTCCGCGACGAGCAGCGTCATGCCCAGTATCTGCCCGCCGTGGGTATGCCCGGAAAGCTGAAGGTCCACCCCGGCACGCGCGTTGGCCGCAGCTCCGCCGGGGCGGTGATCCATAAGAATGCGAAAGCCGTTTTCCGGCGCGCCCGCCAGCGCGGCGCTGATGTCGGGCGTCGGCAGGGCATAGCGCTTCGCCACAATATCGGTGACGCCCGCCAGCACAAGATTGTGCCCTCCTACAGGGATGACCTTGTGGTTGTTGAGCAGCATCGTTATGCCGAGCGTGGGGAAGACTTTCATCCATGCGTGAAAATCGGCGTAATATTCGTGATTGCCGGCGCAGCCGAAAACGCCGTATCGCGCGCGCAGTTCTTTCAATTGCGCTGCACCACCTGCCCGGCGGTCAGGCGGGCCGTCCACCATATCGCCCGTCAACACAACAAGATCAGGCTGCAGGGCGTTGACTTTCTCCACCACTGTCCGGACCCGCGGCGCGTGCAGGAGCGAGCTTATATGCAGGTCGCTGATCTGCACCAGAGAGAGCCCGTCCAGTTCACGGGGAAGTGAAGACAAACGCGCTTCCAAATGGTGAACTTCCGGAACAGCCACCGCCTGACGCACGCCGTACACAGCCGGAACAGCGGCCAGACAGGTTGTCAGAACCTGCCGTCTGGCGGGAGAAAACGCCGCTTTCGCCGCGCTTCTTTTCCCTGACATTTTTTTCATTGCAAAGGCCGCGACGTCATACAGCAGCATCAAAATAAAAAGAAACAGCAGCCAGACAAAAATACACGTCAACAGCGTCAGCTCCGGCGTCGGCAGCTCCGGCGAGGCCATGCCGCCCAGGAAGCACCGATAGAAAAAATGCTGCTGCGACAGGCAAAAAAGCAGGAGCGCCGCCGCGATTTTAACGCCATTGCCCGCCTTCAGCGGGAGAATAATCCTGTACAGAAAATACAGAAAGATGAGCAGGGCGGACAGATGTATAAACATAATAATTTTCAACGGACGTCATTCCCGCGCTTCAGCCGCAAGCCCTGCGGGCTGCGGCTGAAGCGCGGGAATGACCGGCTTGAAATCAGGAACAGGTGCGTTCAAAATATTTTTTGCGCGGGCAATCTTATTTGGGCCAGCCGATGGAGTGAACGATATATATTTTGTAGCCTGACGGCAGATTGAGGGCCGTGTCCAGCGCGTCGCGCCCACTGCTTTTCACTACATTGCCGAGCCCGACAGCGGCGCAGTACAAGCCGACATTCTGATACATGGACCCGACATGCATGCCGCCGGCATCGTCATCAGCTCGTCCGGCGTACAGCAAGGTCAGCGGCGCGGCGCCGAACCTGGACGCGGCGTCCGTCTCCGCAATCTGAACCAGGGCATTCCCGACGGCGTCGTACCGCCAGACCCCCTCTTTAAGGGCGACGTAAACAATGGCCTCTTGCCGATTTCTGGCGGTGGGCACGGTGCGTTTGCCGTCCGGGCGGTTTATGCCCCATGCGGACCAGAGCAGATTGCTCAAATCCTGCTGTGAAATCTGCTTTTCACTGACATTGCGCGTAGTTTTGCGCCGCGACATGGCGTCCATCAGGGGCGGGCCCCCGCTGATGACGGGCTTCGGCAGGACAATACGCTTTTCGGGCGATTCCGCGGCAAAGCTTCCGGACGCAAAAACGGCCGCGCCGGCTGTGACGAGCACAAGAGAGAGGCTCAGGGCAAGGGTGTAAGGTTTCATTATTTCCTCTCGGGTAAAGGTGAAAAAATCATGACAGGATTGAATTATCGTTTGGACGTTTTTCGCGTTTCGCCGGGCAGAAAAAATGTGAGCAGCCCCACAAGCGGCAGGAATGAACAGATGGTGTAGACGAGGTCGATGTTTGTGCTGTCCGCTATTTTGCCCAGCACGGCGGCGCCGATGCCGCCAAGGCCGAATGCCAGCCCGAAGAACAGGCCGGACACCGCCCCTATATGCCCCGGCACAAGTTCCTGGGCAAAAACCAGAATGGCGGAAAAAGACGAGGCCATGATAAAACCGATCAGAACAACCAGCACGGCGGTCCATACAGGCCCCGCATACGGCAGGGCCAGCGCGAAGGGCGCCGCGCCGAGTATGGAGACCCAGATGACCCATTTTCGCCCTATACGGTCACCGACAGGTCCGCCGATAACGGTGCCGAGCGCCACGGCCCCCAGAAAAAGGAAAAGGTATATCTGGGAAGTTTCCAGACTCACGCCGAATTTGTTGATCAGAAAAAATGTGAAAAAATTGGCAATACTTACGGTATATATCTGCTTTGAGCACATCAGGATAAAGAGGACGGCCAATGCCCGCCTGTACTCGGGATGTGGACGGGCGATTGTTTCGGCGCGGTTTCGTTTTGCGGCGGCGCGGTTTTTCGCGGCTGTCCAGCGGCTTATAAAAACAAGAGAGACAATGCAGAGCAGAGGGATGGCGGCAAAGAGCGCGAGGCTGCGTTGCCCGTGCGTCACGACAAAAAGCGCGGCAATAAGTGGGCCGATGGCCTGCCCGACATTGCCGCCGGCCTGAAAAATGGACTGCGCCAGACCGTACTGCCCGGCTGAAGCCATATAGGCCACGCGGGAAGATTCGGGGTGGAATACGGCCGAGCCCGCGCCAAGAAACACTGAAGCGACGAGCAGCCAGACATAGCCGGTGGAAAAGGCCATGAACAGTATCCCCAGCAGGGTAAAGGTCATTCCCGCGGGCAGGGAGTACGGGCGCGGGCGCTTGTCCGCATGGTATCCGACGATCGGCTGCAGCACGGAAGCGCACATCTGATAGGCGAAAGACAAAAAGCCGAGTTCCGTAAAACTCAGGTTAAAGCCGGTTTTAAAAAACGGGTAAAGGGCGATGATGATGAATTGCGTCGTGTCGTTGAGGCAGTGTGCGAAACTTATGGATATAAGGACGCGAAAGGATATTTTTTCATCTTGCTGCGCGCGCATTGCTTTTTGATGTGCTGTGGTTATGAGCCGTGCCGATTGTAAAAATTGATGAGACAGCCGCTCAGGATAATCCGGCGTTCGTCCTCTGTCAGATCGTTGAGCATCAGGGAGATCGGCGTGGTGCGCGCCTTTGTTCCGTCGTTATTTTGCCGGACCAGAAAGGCCGGAATATCAGATTGCTCCCGTTCAACGGCGCTCCGGATATCGGGAATAAGCAGACAATCGCCTGCGCGCAGGCGGTCTGTCCATTCAGGCGCCACAATAAAGGGCAGCATTCCCCAGTTGATGAGGTTGGAACGATAACGCTTTGTAGCGTATTCAGTCGCCAGATTCGCCCATCCTCCCAGCACCTTCTGAGAAGAGGCCGCCTGTTCCCGCGCCGAGCCGTCTCCGGGTCTGACCGCGAAGATGGCCGAACCCAGGCCTGTCCGCGTGAGGCTGTTGTCAGGCGCAAAAATTTTTTCCATGCCGCACAGGGCGCAGACGACGCGCACGCGGGCCAGCAGTTCAGGATCATCCGGGGTGATTTGACGTATGTTTTCCAGTTGTTGAATGGCCCGGGCCCTGCCCACATACCCCGGGTCTTTGCGGGAGAGCGTGAATTCCGCGAGTTTGATCGGGTTTGAACGCAAGGATGAGGTTTCGCCTGACGGGATAAGCTCGTCCGTTGTTGTGACGGGGTCTGTGATGACAGAGGCGAGCCGCAACAGCAAATGATCGGGCAGGGCCGGCATTGTCGGCCAGTCGGCGATATTCGGGCCAAAGATGAGCGGTTTTTCCGGCTGTGCCGCCTTGAAGCCGTTGTAGACGCGGCGGGCGTAGATAAGCGGATCAAAATGGTAGGTCAGATCCGCATGTCGGGCGAGCGCGTCCCAGTCAAGCTCTGCCGCGGACGTCAGACGTCCGCCGTTCGCCGCTGTTGCGGCAATGGATCTGGCGTCCATCAGGGCCACGGCGGCGATCTGCCCACCCGCCGGTTTGGAGCCTTCGCGGTTCGGAAAGTTGCGGGTGGCATGGCGTATCGACAAGGCGCCGTTCGCGGGAGTGTCACCTGCGCCGAAACACGGGCCGCAAAAGGCGTTTTTGATCACCGCTCCGGCGGCCATGAGTCCGGCTGCGGATGTGCCGCGCACAAGCGCCAGGGCCTGCGGCGCGCTCGCCGGATAGAGGGAGAGGCTGAAAGCCCCGTTTCCCGTGCTTTTTCCGTCCAGAATGGCGGCCGCCAGAGTAAGATTTTCAAAAGAGCCGCCGGCGCAGCCGGCAATAATGCCCTGATCCGCCCAAAGACGGCCGTTGCGTATCTTGTCCGCAAGGCGCGGCCGCGGGCCGTCGACGCCGAACTGTTTTTTCGCCTCTTCCTCAACATGTTGAAGAATATCACGCGGGGCACGGTTTACCTCGGCAAGAGTCCAGACATTGCTCGGGTGGAAAGGCAACGCGATCATAGGCTCAATTCTGCCGAGATTTATCCTGATCATACCGTCGTAACAGGCCGGCTGTGTCTGCGTGAGCGGGGTAAAGTCCCGGGCGCGTCCGTGCAGGGCAAGCCAATCGCGAATTGTTTCATCTGTAGGCCATATAGATGACAAGCAGGCTGTTTCCGTGGTCATCACGTCGATGCCGCAACGATATTCCGCGGAAAGCCCGGCAATGCCCGGCCCCGTAAATTCCAGCACTTTGTTTTTTACAAAAGCGTTTTTAAACACTGCCCCGACGAGCGCAAGCGCCACATCCTGAGGGCCGACGCCGGGTTCGGGCGCGCCCTCAAGCCAGACGCCCACAACAGCGGGCATGGCAAGGTCATAGGTTTTGTTCAGCAATTGTTTGACAAGCTCCGGTCCGCCTTCGCCGATGCCCATGACGCCGAGGGCGCCATAGCGGGTATGACTGTCGGACCCCAGGATCATGCCGCCGCATTTTGTCATCATTTCACGTACATATTGATGAATGACAGCCAGATGCGGGGGGACGAAAATGCCGCCGTATTTCTGCGCGGCGGACAGACCGAAAAGATGGTCGTCCTCATTCATTGTGCCGCCGACGGCGCAGAGGCTGTTGTGACAGTTCGTCAGGACATAAGGCATGGGGAATGAACTCAGCCCGCCGGCCCGTGCCGTCTGGATGATGCCCACATAGGTGATGTCGTGGGATGCCAGCGCGTCAAAACGCAGGCGCAGTTGCGTTGTGTCGGCATGCCGGTTGTGCGCCGCAAGAATGCGGTATGCCAGCGTCTCGCGCCGCGCGGCCGCGATGTCAATGTTTCTGCCCCGCGCTTCCGCCGGATCCAGCATGCTGCCGTTGTGCAGCACCACGGGGGCGTCAATGAGTTCAATCATGCATGTGCCTCTGATGTGTGGTTGATTTGCGGATAATGACGGACGGGAATTACAGATTCTCTCCGAGAATATCGCCGAAAGCGGCGCAGCCCACCGTGGTCGCTCCGGGTATCTGATCGGCCAGATCCGCTGTCACTGTCTTCGCGGCCAGCGCTTTTTCAAGGGACGCGCATATGCGATTCGCCGCAACGGGCACACCCAGATGTTCAAGCATGAGGGCGCCGCAAAGAATGACGCTGCCGGGATTTGCCTTGTCCCGCCCCGCAATCGTCGGCGCTGTTCCGTGTGTGGCCTCAAAAAATGCGAGACTGTCAGACATGTTCACGCCCGGGGCAAGACCGAGACCGCCCACCTGCGCGGCCAGAGCGTCGGAAATATAGTCGCCGTTCAGGTTGGGCGTTGCCAGAACATGGTATTGTTCCGGCCTCAGCAGCGCCTCTTGAAACATGGCGTCGGCGATACGGTCTTTGACAAGCAGACGGCCGGGCAGCGGGTCTTGTTCCGTGCAGGTCGCATCCCCGAACTCCGCCGAGGCCACATCGTAACCCCATTGACGGAACGCGCCTTCCGTGAATTTCATGATATTGCCTTTATGCACAAGGGTCAGGCTCGGCAAACCCTTGTCCAGCGCAAAGCGCAGGGCCCGGCGCACCAGACGTTTTGAGCCCGCTTCCGTCATGGGCTTCAGCCCAAGAGCGGCGGTCTCCGGTATTTTTGAAACGCCCAGTTTGTCGCGCAGGAATTCCCTCAGCATGCGACATTCAGGACTGCCGGCGGCGTATTCAATGCCCGCGTAAACATCTTCCGTATTTTCGCGAAAGATGACCATATTGACGCGTTCAGGGTGTTTGACAGGTGATTCAATTCCTTGAAAATATCGTACAGGCCGTATGCAGGCATACAGGTCAAGCCCCTGCCGCAGGGCCACATTTAAACTGCGGATGCCCGCGCCCACAGGCGTGCCCAGAGGGCCTTTCATGGCGATGTCAGCGCGCATGAGGGCGCTGAGCGTGCTCTCCGGCAACGGACTGCCTGTTTCAGCCAGAGCCTTTTCTCCGGCCAGAAGTTCCACCCATTCCAGCGCCATGTCCGATTCTTTGGCGAGCGCCGCGTCAATGACAGGGCGGGCGGCTCTCCAGATTTCCGGGCCTATGCCGTCGCCTTCAATCCAGTAAACTTTTTTGCGCATGAGGTCGCCTGTCCTTTATATTGTCACTCTATTTCGTTTTCAGCGTCGTCGGTGGGCGCTACTTCCTGCCGCAGGGCATTCGCGCGCCTGAGCAGCTGTTCAAGCTGTATGTCCACGCCGAGCACGCCCACAATGCGATCATTGTCATCGGTGACGGCGCAGGAAACCGTGATGATCAGCTTGCCCGTAAATTGCGATTGATAGACATCCATAATGTGCAGATCGCCTGTTTGCATCGGGGTTTTAAACCATTCGCGCTGTGAAAAGTCATACCCGATGGGCAGAGCCCGGTATTTTTCCCTGTAATTCGGATCGGTAATCGCGGCGCACCGCAGGCCGCCGCTGGCGTCTGTGAGGTAGAGATACTGTATGAAGGGGTATTCCGCGGCAAAGGCGTCCAGCTTCGCGCACGCTTCCGTGCCGAAGTCAAGCAGTTCCCTGCTGTGCGCGAGCCGGATAATAAGACGTGCCGCGAGTTCTCCGGCCAGCTGCTTGGCGTGGTCGAATTCCGAGACGAAAAGCTCCGGCATAAAGCGCTGCACGAGCGCTTCAATTTCTTCGTGCGCGAAGTGCGTGGTTCTGCCGGTTTCTTCATAGACGGCCATGATGGCGTCGTAAATCTGGCCGACAGCCGGGTGTTTCTTGGAAACGCGTCTTCCTTTCGCCAGACGAAGATTTGTGTTGATCCAGTAAGCTACGCCGGCCCGTCCGGCTTTGTCGGTGATGGTGATCGGCACAGGGCGGTTTAAAAGATGTCTTGTGTCAAAAATATTATAGATTTCTTCATTCTTGTTCAGACCGTCGGCGTGCACGCCCGCGCTCGTCGCGTTGAAGTCGCGGCCCACAAAAGGATAGTTGGGGGGGATAAGGTAATGCAGGTCTTTTTCAAAAAATTCAGCGATTTCACTTATAACAGTCGTGTCCGCCGCCGCGTCGTCGCCTGTGAGCGAGATATATTCAACAATCAGCGCTTCCAGCGGCGTATTGCCAGTGCGCTCCCCAAAACCGAACAGTGTGCCGTTGACCGCGCCGCAGCCATACAGCCATGCTGTGACGCCGTTGGCAAGCACTTTGTGAAAATCGTTGTGACCATGCCATTCCAGCCATTGACCGGGAACGCCGGCCTCGTCAATGAATGTCCGCGCAATTCGTTGCACCGAACGGGGCAGGGCCGCGCCTGGCCAGGGCACGCCAAAGCCGAGCGTGTCGCAGAGACGGATTTTGACCGGCTTCCCGCTCTGATGGGAGAGTTCCATAAGCTGTTGCGCCAGAGGCAGACAGAAGCCGTAAATGTCGGCTCTTGTAACGTCTTCGAAATGGCAGCGCGGTATGATGCCCCACTCCAGAGCCTGACGCGCCATGTCCACATACATGTTCAGCGCCTGCCGGCGTGTTTTGTTCAACTTCATGAAAATATGATAGTCTGAAACGCTCGTCAGCATGCCGGTTTCGGTAAATTCCATGTCCCGCGCGAGCTTGAGATCTTCTCTTGTGGCGCGTATCCATGCTGTGATTTTGGGGAAGCGGTAGCCGCGAGACCTGCAGACTTCAATGCATTTTCTGTCCCTCGCCGAATAGAGAAAAAATTCCGAGGCCGTGATCAGTCCGGTTTTACCGCCGAGGCGGTATAAAAAGTCAAACATCTGCGCGACCTGTTTGACAGTATAGGGGGGGCGGGCTTGCTGGCCGTCGCGGAATGTGGTGTCGGTGATGCGCATTGGCTCGCTCGGGCGCGGCGCGAGCAGTATCTCGTCAAACGAAGTGCGGCATACGCCCGTGTAGGGAAAAAGCTCACGATAGAATTGGGGCTTGTCCGGTTCCTGCAGATTAAAAATACGGCTGCCGCCCGTTTGGTGAATGATGTTCATTGGTTGTCTTTCTCCGCCGCCGCTGTCAAGCTCGGTAGAATTTTTTTGTTCAAGAAACACAGTGTACGCTTTTGGCGCGCGAACGTCCAGCGCCGGGGTCAATCAATCTGCCGTACTGGCCGACGGGGAGTATTCAACAGACCGCGAGGATACACGGATGTTCTGTTCAACTCGGGCCCTCTTCTCCGCCGTTTGCGTCCAGGCGACGTCCGCTCCATAAAAAATCGCGCAACGCCTGTGGCCAGGGGCGAGGTTTCTTGCCGAGCAATGCGCTCAATTTGGAGGTGTCGAGCACGGAATAGACCGGACGTTTCGCCTTTTGCGGCCACTGGTCGGCGGCGATGGGTTCAACCCGGCAGGGGCCGGCTGTCAGGGCAATGGCCTCGCGCGCCAGGTCACGCCAGCTCGCGCCGCCGCCGTTGACTGCGTGCCATAAGCCGGTGGCGTTTCTTTCCGCCAGGGATACGCTCCAATCGGCCAGATCAAGGCTGTATGTGGGTGAACCTGTCTGGTCATGGACGACGCTGATTGTGTCCTTGCGGCGGCATTGCGCCAGTATGGCGTCCACAAAGCTTTGGCGTCCGGGGCCAAACAGCCATGCCGTGCGCACAACGCACGCGCGATCCGGCAGAACCTCCAAAACGGCCTGTTCTCCCGCCAGTTTTGTTCGACCGTAAACGGAAACGGGGTTTGGAAGGTCGTCTTCGCGCCAGGGGGTCTGGCGTGGGCCTGAAAAAACGAAATCAGTGCTGAAATGCACAAGATGCCCCCGGCCCAGCGCCTTGAGAATGCGGGCCAGAGCGCCGGGTAATGTGCGGTTGAGCAGCAGCGCTTCTTCAGCGTGATCTTCGGCCTCGTCCACACGGGTCCAGGCTGTCGCATTAAAAACAGTATCCGCGTTGACTCTTGTGAGACGCTCCTTGAGAAAGGCCATATCCAGCGGATTCCCATTCGCTCGGCCCAGTGTTTCCACCTGCCAGCCGCGCTTGGCGAGCACGCACGTGAGCGCCTGGCCCACAAGACCTGTCGCGCCGCCCAGAACCAGCGCCTTGGGCATCAAAACCTCCCGGCACCATCCGCTTTTGTCCAAACCTACTTTCAGTGAAGGCCAACAGGTCTATCATTGCCAGATCGCGTATTTTTCCGCAAGTGTCACGTAAAAACTCTAAGCCTTCGTCAGTGAACGTGTCCTTGATGGCACGGTCTTTCATGGTTATCCTTCCGTGGTTTTCGTGATATGAAGATAATTCGCGTGAATCGGGGAAAGGCTTTAGGATAAATGATTATTTGTTTGATCGCACTTGACTGCCTCCGCGTTTTAGGGTAGAAAAGAAAGTCCATGATTTTTTGCATAGTTCAGGATAGGTTTCCTGAAGAAGGTAAAGGCATAGTGCATGTGGTCAGGGCAAGGACAAATTCTCCCGCGCGGAGGGGAGAGAGTTTCGGGGGGAGCTGACGGTTTCGGCCCGATTCTTGCTACACACACACACACACACACACACACACACACACATCAACTCCGCAAGTGCCGCGCCTGCCCGCAAGGTTCAGCGCGGCTTTCGGCGTTTCCCTTTTCCCCCAATGTAAAGCCCTGTCCCGCCCTCTGGGACAGGGCTTTTTTTGTCTCAGCAGTTTTTCACCCTGTTCTTCCGGGAGGTATTTTATGAACGTCGTGCCCAATGTCCGCGTAAGCCAAATGTCCACGCCCGTGAAACAGTTTATGGCAACGCTGTTAGCGATAGGCATGTTTATGGGGTATCCGTTTTTGGTCAGGGCAGATGACGATTTAAACAGCGATCAAATAATAACCGTAGATGGTGATATCCTCGGTGGTGGAATACTTGGTGAGGAAGATG
>JAISKZ010000021.1 GCA_031260725.1 Desulfovibrio sp.
ATTACTCTAAACGTCGAGTCTCCCCTTCACTAAATTTCAAGGCGGCAATATTCGCTGCGACATGATTCAATAGAGTGATTTATAGAGAAGAGACAGAAGTATTTTATAGGCGATGCTCGCGGTGAAACAGGGAAAGACGGCAATGAAGTCTTTGAGGAAATATCTTCTCGCGCTCCTGTGCTGTTGTCTGGGCGTGTCGGCGGCCAACCCTGTCGCCGCCCGCGTGGTAGACGCCGGCGTTATCATAGACCAGCCCATGAATGAAAACCTCTGCGCTCTCACATTTGACGACGGCCCTTCGCGTTTTACGCCCCAACTGCTCGACGCGCTTAACGATTACGGCATCCCCGCTACATTTTTTTTGGTGGGCAGCATGGCTGAAAAATATCCGTATCTGGTCAGACGCATAGTTGCTGAGGGTCATGAGGTGGGCAACCATTCCTGGTCGCACCCCAATCTGCGCATGGTGCCCCGCGACCGCAAATTGGCGGAAATCGCCCGCACAGACGTCCTGCTGCGCTCCCTTGGGGCAGCGCCTCTTTTTTTACGGCCGCCCTACGGCGCTTTTGACAATTCCACGGTGGAAGCGGCCGGGTCACTGGGGCTTTCTATTATTCTCTGGTCTGTAGACACCAAAGATTGGCGACGCCTGCCGGCAAACTATGCCGGCCTGCGCAACGGACGCGGCCAAGTCTGCCCGACAGGCGCGTTGCGCGGCATTTTTCTATTCCATGACACGCACAGGGCAACAGTGGATGATCTGCCGAGAATTGTTGGACAACTGCGCGCCGGCGGGTGCAGCCGCTTTGTGACGGTCAGTGAATATCTGGACGGTATATCGGACAGAGAACCCAGCATGCTGATGACGCGACGCTCCGTGCGAGACATGCAGGATGAAACGCCCCGGCTGCGCGGCTCAATGCAGGGCACAGCCCGTGCCGTCGAACTGCTGCAGATTGAGATTGTACAAAGCCCTGGCCCACTAGTTCCAGAACAACAAAATACGCCAGCGAGCCTGCAGGTGCCCGTGCAGCCGCCTTTGGAGGATGTATCTCCGCAGCCGGGACAAGCGCCGATGCCCTCTTCTTCAGCCCGCGCCGTAAGCTTGGCCTTCGCGTCCTGATATAAAGCGGGCGCTCGCTGATTTCACGTTTTACGAAAGACGGCTTTTGAAATCTTCATAGCCGAATGTGCGCAAAAGACGAAAGCGCAAGCCTTGGGTTGCATCCTCCTCGCATATGCCGACGAAGGGCAAGCGCAGGCCGTTGAACGTGGTGGTTTTGACCATGCTGTATATGGCCATGTCTTCAAAAACCAGACGCTGCCCGATCTGGAGGGGCGCGGCAAAGGCATATTCGCCAAACACATCGCCCGCCAGACAGGACTTTCCGGCCAAACGACAGGTGAAGGCCGTCTCTCCCGCCGCGCAGGCGCGGACTATGCCGTCGGCGGCTTCATACAGCGCCTCCGGCCTGTAAGGCATTTCCAGCACGTCCGGCGTATGACAGGCGGCCGATATGTCCAGCACGGCCACGGGCATGTCGGCTTCCACCATGTCCAGCACAGTTGCGGCAAGCCAGCCGGCGTTCAGCGCGACGGCTTCACCCGGTTCCAGATAAATTTGAGCATGATAACGATCACGCCATGTTATAAGAGAATCACAGAGCAGATCAAGGTTATAGCCCAGGCGCGTGATGTGGTGCCCGCCGCCCAGGTTGATCCATGCGCATGCTGCCAGCCAGGTGGAGAACTTCGCTTCTGTCGCCGCCAACGTGCGGGCAAGGGCGTTCGCGTCAAGTTCGCAGAGTGTGTGCAGATGCAGGCCGGAAATTCCGTCAAGCGCGGTCGGGTCAAAATGCCGCAGGCGTATGCCGAGGCGTGACCCCGGCGCACATGGGTCATAACGCGGTGTTGTGACTTCAGAATGCTCCGGATTGATTCTGAGGCCGCACGCGATAGATTGTGAACGCCCGATGTTGCCGGCTGTAATCATCGGCCGAAAACGGCGCCACTGGGCTGTGGAATTAAAAACAATATGATCCGCCAGATGGAGCAGTTCCGCTATTTCTTCATCCGTCCAGGCAGCCGCAAAGGCGTGAACTTCTCCGCCGAATTCTTCGCGCCCAAGACGTGCTTCGTCAACGGAGCTCGCGCACACGCCCCACAAAGGGCCGTTGCCCGCAAAACGCGATAGCAGCGGAAATGCGGCAAAGGCCGCGAACGCTTTCAGCGCGAGCAGAATTTTTGCGCCGGTGCGCCGCTGCACCGTGTCAAGCACGGCCGCGTTGGCCGCAAGACGCGGCGCGTCCAGCACAAAGCAGGGCGCAGGGACAAGGTTTTTGTCAAACAGCAGCCGTGGGCAGAGCATTCATTACAGCTCTATGCCGCATCCATACACTGCCAGGGCAGGCCGTAGACTGCGAGGTCATGCATGAAAGGATCCGGATCAAACTGTTCCATGTTCCACACGCCGGGTCTGCGCCATGTGCCTTCGGCAATGAGTTTTGTCCCTACCATGGCCGGCACGCCCGTGGTATAGGAAACAGCTTGGGCGCCGACTTCGGCAAAGCAGGCTTCATGATCGCAGGTATTGTAAATGTAAATGCTTTTCTCCTGTCCGTCTTTCAAGCCGCGCATAAGATTGCCGATGCAGGTTTTGCCCTTGGTGACAGGGCCGAGCGAAGCCGGATCAGGCAAAAGCGCCGCCAAAAACCGCACAGGGACGATGTCCCGTCCTTCAAAACGGACAGGTGTGGTGCCGGTCATGCCCACATTGCCGAGCACTTTGAGATGGTTCAGGTAATTTTCTGAAAACGTCATCCAAAAGCGCGCCCGCCGCAGGCCCTGCAAATGCATGACAAGCGATTCCAGCTCTTCATGATACAGCAGAAAGCATTTTTTACGGCCTATGCCGTCCGGAAAATCGTATTCCATTGACCATGCGAGCGGGTCTGTCTTCACCCATTCGCCGCGCTCCCAATAACGGCCGCGTGCCGTCACCTCGCGAATATTGATCTCCGTGTTGAAGTTGGTGGCAAAAGGCCTGCCGTGATCGCCGTCATTACAGTCAATAATGTCGAGTATATGCACTTCGTCCAGTTTGTGCTTCATAACCCAGGCCGCAAAAACATTGGTCACGCCTGGGTCAAAGCCGGAGCCCAACAGCGAGGTCAGCCCCGCTTTGCGAAAGCGAACGGCGTACTTCCACTGCCACTTGTATTCAAATTTTGCCGTGTCCTCTGGTTCATAGTTGGCTGTATCAAGATAATGCGCGCCACAGGCAAGGCAGGCCTCCATAATATGCAGATTCTGATAGGGCAGCGCCACATTACAAACGATATCCGCCTTGACGGCATGGATGAGATTGCAGAGATCCTGTATATTGTTCGCGTTCACACGGGCTGTGTCCACGCTGACGCCAAGGCGCGCTTGGACGCTTTGCGCCGCCTTTTCACAGCGTGAAAGCGTGCGCGCGGCCAGCGTAATTTTTTCAAAGACGCCTGTTTTTTTTGCGGCTTCGGCGCATTTATGCGCAACCACACTGCCGACGCCGCCCGCGCCGATAATCAGAATATTTGCCATCACGCTTCCTTTTTATTGTGATCAATCACAAGCACATGCGCGTATCGTCCGCAGCTGTGGCCTTCTTCCGCCAAGGTTGCGCCTTCCTTCCGGCAACGCGGGCAGGCATGCCGCGGGATGAGAACGCACAGAGAACGCGCCACGCGTTCCGAGCTTGTCTCAATGCGTCCCAGGCCGGAACAGTCCGCGCACAGCCGCCAGCCTTCATACTGACTTTCGCGCAGCATGTCTGTGTCGTAAAAAATATGTCTGCGCCGCGTCCACCAGCCGTCATCTTCCTGCCCTTCTGTGGGTCTGACAGGGGGGCGGCGATACATCCGCAAGGCCTCGTCACATATGCCGGCAATACAGCGGCTTGTTTCAGGGCGCTGACGAACGGATTCCGGCCGCCAATCCGGCTCGCGAATGTCTTCAAAAGGCAGCCCCGCCAGCGCGAGGCAAATGCCCATGTTAACATACGGCAACGCGCCGCGGATAGCGTACCCCCCTTCCAGCACGGCAATATCCGGATTAAGCGCACGGTTTAAGGCCGCGTAGCCTTGGGCGGAGAGCCGCATGTTGGCCAATGGGTCGCTGAAGTGATTGTCCTGCCCGGCGGAATTAATGACGAGATCAGGTTTAAATTCAGCAAGAATCGGCAGCACGGCGTTTTTGACGGCGTACAGGTATCCCTCATCCGCCGTCTCCGGCGGCAGGGGAATGTTTATTGTACGGCCAAGAGCTCCCGGACCGCCGCATTCACCCGGAAAGCCGCTGCCGGGATACAAGGTGCGCCCGTCCTGATGCAGGGAAATGAAAAGCGTGTGCGGATCATTCCAGAATATGTCCTGACTGCCATCGCCGTGGTGCACGTCGGTATCCACAATGGCGATGCGCAGGGGTCGGCCTTCCGGATGTGGCCAGTGATCGCGGACATATTCCACCATGACGGCTTCATTGTTAATGTTGCAGAAGCCGCGATTGCCGTGGACCACACGCATGGCGTGGTGGCCCGGCGGTCGCGCGAGGGCAAAGGCCTTGTCCGCCTTTTTTTCCAGCACAAGACGGGCTGCCGTGACAGCCGCGCCGGCGGAGGCCAGATGCGAATCCGTGCTGACGGCCGCGACGTTCGGCAGACAAAAATGCGCACGCGCCAGATCGGCCTGCGCGGCGAAATCCGGCCGGTATTCGGTGATGCCGGGAATGTCGAAAAGGCCTTCTTCATGTAACTGGTCGCGGGTGTAAAGCAGTCGTTCCTCGCGTTCCGGGTGTGTTGCGGAAATGGCCCAGTCAAAAGCCGGAAAAAAGACCACTCCCAAACGACCGGCATGAACTGATTCTTCATGCGGCAAAAGCCGCGGAAAGGCGTTTTGTTCAGTGCGCATAAGCTGTGATGATGACGTTACAGGGTTAGTCCAGGCTCTTGCCGCGCTGCCGCAAGATGTTTTCCACAGCCGAGAGACATTGCAGGACGACATCGTCAGGCGGTTGCGCCGTATCTATAATGGTAAAGCGTGAGGATTCTTCTGCAGCAAGGGTAAGATAACCTTGACGCACACGCTCGTGAAAGGCCTGACTTTCCGCGTCAAAACGCCCTTCGGAAAGCACGGTGCCATCCTCCAGGTTACGTTGCCCGGCCCGCGTAAGGCCGCAGTGTACAGGCAGGTCCAGAAGCAGGGTCAGGTCCGGCAGAAGGCCGCCGGTGGCCATTTCATTGATGCGGCGCAGATGTTCAGGGTTAATGCCCCGTCCATAGCCCTGATACGCCAGTGTTGAATCAGTATAGCGATCACAGAGCACAATCTGACCCGCCTTCAGCGCCGGGCGTATAACCTCGCGCACATGCTGCGCCCGGTCAGCAAGAAAAAGATAGAGCTCGGCCTGCTCGGAAAGCCCGCTTGTACGGGCGTTCAGCAAAATTGGACGCAGGCTGTGCCCAAGGGTACAGCCGCCGGGCTCACGGGTCAGCAGGGGGTTATACCCGGAGTGCTGCAAATATTCCGCAACCATGCGTATCACTGTGGACTTGCCGGAACCGTCTATGCCTTCAAAAGAGATAAACACGATTCCCTCGGCGCTTTTTTGTGGCCTGTGGCGGCTGGGGTTTCAGGCGTGCGCGCGGCCCGGTGCATCTGCCTGCCCAGTGACGACTGCCATGGCGTCCAGTCTTGCCCGTCTTCGCCTAGATGAGCGAACAGACCCCGGCATTGCGCCATTTTGGCGTCCAGATTGTCGGCATAGTGCAGGGCAAAAGCTTCAGGGGTGTGGGGCGGTCGCGCGGCGCCGAATTCCGGTTCGCCGTGATGGCTTAAAATAAGGTGTTTCAAATGGCGTTGGAGGTTTTCTTCAAGACCGGATGCGGCCATATGCGGGGCAAGCAGTTCAATGCCCAGTTCCAGATGCCCTAGAAGACGTCCCTCACATGTATAATCGTTGGCGAAGCCGCCGGAAAATTCGCGAATTTTGCCGAGGTCGTGAAAAAGCGCGCCGCAGAGCAGCGTTTGCCGGTCCAGTTCCGGGTATTGCTCTGCAATGCGCTGGCAAAGCTTGAACACGCTCAACGTGTGCTCCAAAAGACCGCCCACATACGCGTGATGTATGCTTTTGGCCGCCGGGCAAACACGGAAGGCCGAGCGCAGCTCCTGATTTTCGAAAACAGAAAGCGCAAGTTTGCGCCAGGGGGAGTAGTGAAATTCTTCCTTTACCAGCGCGAGCAATTCTTTCAGCATGGCGTCAGGATCATACGGCCCGTGCGGCAACAGAGCGGCCTTGTCCGCTTCTTCAGCCTCCCTGGGGGAAAGGATGCGCATCTGATCTACCGTGAGCTGTATCTGTTCCCGGTACAGACCGGCCAGACCCTCCGCCCAAACGAGGGAGCCTGTGGGGATATTGCTGAACTCGGCGCTTAAAGGATGCCATATTTTTGCTTCCAGACTGCCGCTGGCGTCGTCCAGGGTCAGTCGCCAATAGGGCCCGTTGCGCGACCGGCTCAGAACCGCATGACTGACTACAAACAGACCGCGCGCTTCCGCAGCCGGGGTAATGTCTTTGACGTAACAGCCTTTTTCCATAATACTCTTCCATTGTGCGGTTTACGCATCTATTTTCCTTCTTTCCGAGGTATTGTCAAATGGACGTTCTTTTGACCAACGACGACGGCATCCGTGCCAGAGGCATAAGAGCGCTCTACGTGGCGTTGCTGGAAGCTGGCCACAATGTGCGTGTGGTTGCACCCCTGCGTCAGCAGTCGGGCGTGGGGCATTCTCTCACGGTGTTTGAGCCTGTGCGCGTCGTGGAAATTGTGGAGCCCGCCTTTTCCGGTCTTGGCGTGTACGGCACCCCTACAGACTGCGTCAAGCTGGCGCTGGCGCGTCTGCTGCCCAAAAAACCGGATCTTGTCATCTCAGGCATCAACGCCGGCCCCAATGTCGGGCCGGACATTCTCTATTCCGGCACTGTGGGGGCAGCCACAGAGGCGGCGCTTGAAGAACTTCCGAGTCTTGCCGTGTCTCACGACGACCATAAGGCGAGCGTGGATCTGCTGCCACAGGCGAGGCATGTTGTGGCGCTCGCCGCTCGTATAGACTGGACCCTGCTTGCCGCGCGCAGAGTGGTGAACGTTAACTATCCGGCGGGCGGGCTTGACGCGGCAAAGGGGATAAAGCCCTGCCCGCAGACCAGCGCCGTGTGGAAAAATGTTTACCTTGAGCACAAAGATCCGCGAGGCGCTCCCTACTGGTGGCTGGAAGGCGAAATTCCGCCGCACACCATTAATGCTGGTTCGGACAAGGAGATGCTCAACAGGGGCTATATCACCATAACCCCGCTACGTTTTGAATTTACCGACCATGAGGGGCTCGCGGCGTTGAGCGGTCTTGCCGCTGACACGCCGTGACTGGCTGTTTATTGCCGTTGCTGTTTGCTTACATCGCCCCAAGCCGCGTCAGCAGCAGTTTCCGCGCCGTGCCGTATGGCGGTGCGTCAGGCAGTGCCGCAAGTATGCGCGCGGCGTGCCCGTCTTCTATAAACTGACGTCTGCTGCTTTGAAAATGCAGGTCAAAAAACCATGTGCCGAGCAACACGCGAAAATCATTTACACTGCGCAGTTCGCAATAGGCCGCGACGCGGCCTTCCACGGCGGCCTTCAGTACAGCCGCGCTGCACAGCGCCGGCTCGTCCGGCAAATTCAGCACAACGGTCGGCTTGTACGGCGCTTCGTCGGACAGATGCTCATCCATGATACGCAGAATGTCCAGCTTGTCCGCGTCACGCACAACATGCGCGACACTGCCGATTTTGTCTGGCAAACCGGCGGGCAGGGCAAAACGGTTGTGCAGTCCGACAGCCGCAAGCACCATGCGCCGCACAGCGGCGTCCTCTTCTGCAAGACGGGCTTCACGCTTGAGAATTTTAACGCCCAGAAGGGCGTGATTGCAGGATTCCCTGTCTTTGAACGTGCGGTATTGCAGATATTGCTCAAAACGAGCCACATCATGATAAAGCGCCGCCAAAAGACAGGCTTTGGCCTGATCAGGCGCGAAAGACACGCTTGCCGCAATGCGACGGGCGATGGCAAAAACCGCCTGTGTATGCCGGATTTTTAAATCAAGAGGAGCAGGGTCTTCCTGTTCTTTGGCGCGCTCTCGCGCGGCGTACCGCAGGAACCACTGTTTATGAAAGCTTATGTCGTTTGTAAAATTTTTCGTCATGTGCCTGTGTATAGCCTTCGCTGACTTTTGACAATGCGGAAATAAGGGCGTTTTCGGCGCTTTTCAGTCACGAGATGATAGCCCGCAGCAAAATGCGCCTGATCTGAACAGCGGCAAGAAATGATACTGTATTTTTCGCGTATCGTGTCGCTATCCCACGCCATTGTTTCAAATGCAGCCACAACGTAAAAGATTTTGAACTTTACCTTCTCTGTCTTGACTTTATGCCGGTTTTCGCTGCAAACTGATCAAGCTTGAATAACAATCCCGTTTTTCGGGCTGATATATAACAGCGCAACGAGGCAAGCAGGTACAATGTCCAAACTTCTGGATTCCGCACTGGGGATATTTTCCAATGATCTGGCTATAGATCTGGGCACTGCCAATACCTGCGTCTACGTCAAGGGGCAAGGCATTGTCTTGCGTGAACCCTCGGTTGTAGCCGTGAAAAAAGACTCGCGCGGCAATAGCGTAGTGCTGGCTGTGGGGCATGACGCAAAACGCATGCTGGGAAAAACCCCCGGCAACATCTGGGCTATCCGCCCCATGAAAGACGGCGTCATCGCGGACTTTGAAGTGACGGAAGCCATGTTGCGCCACTTCATCGCCAAAGTGCACAACGCGCGCCGGCTGGTACGGCCGCGAATCATGATCTGCGTGCCCACCGGCATCACGCAGGTGGAAAAACGCGCTGTCAAGGAATCGGCCCAATCGGCCGGCGCCCGTGAGGTGTATCTGATTGAAGAGCCCATGGCCGCCGCCATCGGCGCGGATTTGCCCATACAGGAGCCCACGTCCAACATGGTGGTGGACATAGGCGGCGGCACCACGGAAGTGGCCGTTATTTCCCTTGCCGGCATTGTCTATTCGCGATCGGTAAAAGTCGGCGGCGACAAAATGGACGAAGCCATCATGATCCACGTGAAGCGCAAATACAACATGCTCATCGGCGAATCCTCGGCTGAAGAAATCAAGATCAAAATCGCCTCGGCCTATCCTCTTGATCCTGAACAGCAAGTAGAGGTCAAGGGCCGTGACCTTGTCTCCGGAATCCCGCAGAACAACATTATCACCTCACAGGAAGTGCGCGTGGCCATTTCCGAACAGGTTGACAGCATTGTGCAGGCCGTGCGCGTGGCGCTTGAAAACACCCCGCCGGAGTTGGCCGCCGATATTGTGGATCGCGGCATTGTGCTGACCGGCGGTGGAGCACTGCTGAAAGGGCTCGACCAGCTTTTGCGTGAAGAGACAAAGCTGCCAATCACCGTGGTGGACGACCCGCTCTCCACTGTGGTTGTCGGCACAGGCAAGGCGCTGGACAATCTGCATATTCTCAAAGACGTGTGTATTGATTAGTGACGTCGCGGCGTGTTCTGATCCTCGCGGGAATACTGCTCATCTTCTTTCTGGGCATGTATACCTGGAACCAGCGCACCCGTACGCTGGACGACATTGCCGCCAACATCGGTCTTGAACTCGCAGGTGCCGCCCTGGCACCGTTGCGTTCCGTGCAGGACGCGGTTACGGGCTTTTGGCGGCGTTATTTTGATATCGTCAATGCACGGGAAGAAAATGAACGTCTCAAAGCCGACCTTCGGAATATGGAATCCCGCTTTCAGGCAGTGGGCGAAGACCTTGCCGAACTCAAACGTCTGCGCGAACTCATAGACCTGCCCAAGTACACAAGCTTGCGGCCGGTGGGCGCGCGCGTGCTGGCTGGCCGCATGGGGCCCAACGCCGTGCTGGACAGTATTACCATAAACCGCGGTTATGTAACTGGTGCCCGCCCCGGCACGCCGCTTGTCACCCACAACGGCCTTGTGGGACGTGTGCTGCGGGCAAGCCCGCACACGTCCACCGTGCTGCTGCTGACAGATCAAAACAGCCGCATCGCTGTCTTTTCCCAGACAAGCCGCGCCTTCGGCATTCTGGCGGGCCGTGGCCCCGGGCAAAACCTTGAAGTCAACTTTGTGCAGCGCGACGCCAATATCAAACAGGACGAGGTGCTGCTTACATCCGGTCTGGACAAAAAATACCCCAAGGGTATTCCCGTGGCCCGCGTGACCAGCGTTGCGCCCTCTGACTACACGCAATTCATGGCCGTGGAAGCCGAGCCCATGGTGGATCTGCGTCACCTTGAAGAAGTGGCCCTGCTTACTTCTGCCGACGTCGCGCGCCCGCCGGAGGCGCCTGACCACGGCCCCATACGGCCTGCGGGCCAGCCCGCGCCGCAGGCGGCCCCAACTCCATGAACAGCGCGCGCAACCTGTGCTGGTGGGTTCTGTTCATCTCTGCCGCCGTCGCGCTGCAGGCCTTCGTGCCCGGCCTGGACGTTCTGGTCGCAGGTCTGCTCATTCTGCTGCAGGAGCGTGACTACAAAAACATGTTCTGGCTGCTGCCGCTCTTTATCAGCATCCAGGAAGGCATGGGCACGCGTTTTTTTGGCGGGACCGTTGTGTGGTACGCCATGGTGATAGTGCTTTTCAAGCTGGGACAATGGCTGTTTGAGGTGGAAAGCTTTATCTTTGTTTTTCTGCTTTCCGCCTGTCTCGCAGTGCCCTGTTATACCATCGACTGGCTTATGGCACCTTTGCAAAATTTGACGTTCAATATCCAGGAAACACTTGATAAAAGCCTTGTTCAGGCGCTTTTTCTGCCGGTTGCCTGGCGCGTGCTCTCCATGACGCGGCAATGGATCAGAACTGATAACGATGTTGAAAAATAATAACACGCCGCCTTCGTCGGCCATCGCAGAGAATCAGCCCCGCGGGAGCGTATTTCGCGCTTGGCTGAAAATTCATGTGGAAAACGAACGCTACCAGCCGCCGCGCAACGGCGTTATTCTGTTGCAGGTGCTGGTGGGCATGCTCTTTTTTGTGCTGGTGACGCGCCTGTGGTATCTGCAAATCCATCGCGGCGACGAGTTCGCGCGGCAGGCGCAGGGAAACCGCCTGCGCCAGGAACGTATTTTTGCGCCGCGCGGCCGTATTCTGGACAACAACGACAAGGTGCTGGCAGACAACCGCACAGCTTGGGGTCTCTCCCTGGTGCGTGAAGACTGCCGTGACATCCCGGCCACACTGACGCAGATCAGCGTTTGGTCCAGCATCCCCCTCTCACAGATATGGGAAAAATACCAGCAGGATCGTTTCAAGGTAAAATCCTTTGAGCCGCTTCTGCTGCTCACCGACATCAATTTTGATCTGGTTGCCCGCATTGAATCAGAAATATACGCATGGCCGGGCCTAAAAATTGTCGTGCGGACAAAGCGCAATTACCCGGAAAAAGATTTGTTTGCGCATGTGCTCGGCTATGTGGCTGAAGTCAATGAAAAAGAAATGGCTGCCGATGAAACGCTGGCCATGGGCGATCTGGTGGGCAAACAGGGTCTAGAATTGGAACTGGAAAAACAGCTGCGCGGCAAGAAAGGCCTGTATGATGTAGAAGTGGACGCCCACGCGCACACGCTCGGCAAAGCCCTGCGCGAAGAACCGCGCAGCGGGAATGAAATGAGCCTGTCCATCAACCTCGCCCTTCAGCGTGCGTCTTGGGAGGCGTTTGGCGGCGAGGCCGGCTGCGCTGTCGTCATGGAGCCGGATTCGGGCAAACTGCGCGCGTTTGTTACCTCGCCCGCCTATGACAACAATCTTTTCTCGGCAGGTATCTCCAAGCGTGACTGGGACGCCCTGCGCACAAGCAACCGTTTTCCGCTGCAAAACCGCGTAATACAAAGCGTTTATCCCCCAGGTTCTGTCTGGAAGCTGCTTATGACCGCTCTGTTTCTGGAACGCGGTATATCCCCCCGTGAAACTGTGTTCTGCCCCGGCGAAGTCACGCTGGGCAATCGGGTTTTCCGCTGCTGGAAACACGGCGGACACGGCAGCGTCAATATGGAAAGCGCCATTACTAATTCCTGTGACGTCTATTTTTATCTCATGGCCGAACGGCTCGGCATTGACAAGATAGAAGAATTCGCCAAGGCCAGCGGCTTCGGGCGTCCCACCGGCATCAGCCTGCCGCACGAACGTTCAGGCCTTGTTCCTTCCCGTGAATGGAAGTGGCGCCGTTTCGGCAAAACCTGGGTGCGTGGAGAAACCTACAACACTTCCATCGGGCAGGGATTTACTCTGGTCACGCCCGTGCAGATCGCCGTGTATGTTTCGGCGTTGCTGAACGGAGGCGATATTCTCAAACCACAGCTTCTGGAAGACGACGGACGTGTTGTCACAGGGCGGCTGCCGGCAAAGGCGGAGACCAGAAACTTTATTGTCGGCGCAATGCGGAAAACAGCGTCCGCCGGCACGGCGCACGTTGTTTACCGCAAAGACGCCGACATGGGCGGCAAAACCGGCACAGCCCAGGTGGTCAAGCTGAAAATGGGCGCCGGTGACCGCCGGTTGCGAACGTCTGAAATGGAATACGCACAGCGTGACCATGCTTGGATAGCCACCTGGGGTTCCAAAAAAGGCAGAACCTATGTTGTGGTTGTGATGGTGGAGCACGGCGGCGGCGGTTCCAGCGTGGCCGGGCCGATAGCGAAAAAAATTTACGATCACATTTTCGGGCCCGCGCAAGACACGCCAGCGCGCGGCGCGCAATGATTATAAAGATCGCATCCGCCGAGACGCTTTACATATTATGGACAAACGCCTTTTCAGCTACATAAACTGGGGTCTTCTGACCTTCATGCTTTTGCTGTATCTGCTCGGCGTGGGCAACCTCTATTCCGCCAGCGGCACGCGTGTGGGCGACGGCATGGCTTTTTCCGGGTTTTACCAGCGTCAGCTTATCTGGGGCATGTGCGGCCTTGTGTGCATGATAGCGGCCATGAGCTTTGACTACCGTCAGTTACGCAATCTGGCCTGGCCGTTTTTTCTCGTTTCCATTTTGCTGCTCCTGCTCGTGCCGGTGGCGGGCAAAACCATTTACGGCGCAAGGCGTTGGATTCCACTCGGGTTTATGAGCATCCAGCCTTCAGAAATAGCCAAGTTCGCCGTGCTCGTTCTTTCGGCCCGCCTGCTGGCGCGCGACGAAAACCCCCTTGGCTGGAAAGATTTCTCCACTGTGCTCTGCGTGGCGCTTGTGCCGTGTACTCTCATCATTCTGCAGCCTGATCTGGGCACAACGCTGATGCTGCTGCTTATCTTGGGCGGCATGATACTTTTTCGCGGTCTGCGCGGCTACGTGCTCAAAACCTGCCTTCTGACAGCGCCTACTGTGGCCGCTTTCATGTGGTTTGCAGGCATGCACGACTATCAGCGGCAGCGCATCCTGACATTTTTAAACCCCGGTCACGATCCGCGGGGCACAGGCTACCATATATTGCAGTCGCGCATCGCCATCGGCTCCGGCCGGCTTTGGGGCAAAGGCTTCACAGAAGGCACTCAGAGCCAGCTGCGTTTTTTGCCCGAACGCCATTCCGACTTTGCGGTGGCCGTGTTCGGCGAAGAATGGGGCTTTGTGGGCTGCGTCACACTGGTTACACTGTTCTGCCTGTTTCTGCTTTCCATTTTTTCCACGGCGGTGCAGGCCAAAGACCGCTTCGGCAGTCTGCTGGTTGTCGGAATATTTTTTTATTTTTTCTGGCAAATTTTCATCAATATAGGCATGGTGATCGGGCTGATGCCGGTTGTGGGCATTCCCCTGCCCTTTATCAGCTATGGCGGCAGCGCGACATTGCTCAATTTCACGCTGCTCGGCATTGTGCTCAACGTTTCCATGCGGCGTTTCATGTTCAAAGGGTAAACAACGCCCCCGGCTCCGCATGCGTCCCTGCATATCGTGTCAGGGTCAATTATGATGACTAACGAGGTACGTACATGAAAAAAATCAACGTGGGTATCAACGGTTTCGGCCGCATCGGCCGGCAGGTTTTCCGCGCTTTGCACAGGAGCTGTCAGGATCATGTGCAGGTGACGGCTATCAACGACCTCTTTGACGCGGAAACAAACTTTCACCTTGCGGAATACGATTCCGTCTACGGCAGGGGGTTTTTTGACGCGCGGGTCAACGGTCAGGACGTGACCGTCGGCGACTGGAACATACGCTGCTTTGCCGAAAGAGACCCCGCCAAGATAGGATGGCGTTCCTGTGATGTGGATATTGTCGTTGAGAGCACGGGCATTTTCCGTAGCGCAAAACAGGCGGAGGTGCATCTGGCAAACGGCGCGAAAAAAGTCATCATCACAGCGCCCGCCAAAGAAGAGGACATCACCATTGTTATGGGCGTCAATCAGGATCGATACAACCCGGCCAAACACCACATCGTTTCCAACGCCTCCTGCACAACCAACTGTCTGGCGCCTGTTGTGCTGGTGCTGCAACGTGAATTCGGCATACAGGCAGGCAATATGGTCACCATCCACTCCTATACCAACGATCAGCGCATTCTGGACATGGCCCATAAAGATCCGCGCCGCGCGCGCGCGGCCGCCTGCAACATCATACCGACGTCCACGGGCGCGGCGCAGGCGGTTGCCAAGGCGATCCCCGAACTCAAGGGCAAGTTCAGCGGCTATTCCCTGCGCGTGCCGACGCCCACAGTTTCGGTGGTGGATTTTTCCGGCATTCTGGCAAAACAGACAGACACGGAAACCCTGCTCGGCAAGCTGAAAGACGCCTCTGAAGGATTCCTGAAGGGCATTCTGGAATACAACGACAAGCCCTTGGTGTCCATGGATTTTAAGGGCAATCCGGCTTCTTCCATCCTTGAGGCGTCCTACACCACCGTGCAGGACGGCCGCATGGTCAAGGCCGTCTCCTGGTACGATAATGAATGGGGCTACTCCAACCGCGTGTGCGACCTTGTGCGTTTTATGCAGGACAAAGGGCTGTAATTCAGAAGGCGCAATATGCCCTGGAATCCGAACACGTTCAGAAGCAAAAGCCCAAAACTTTCTGTCCCTTTGCTGTGCGACTGCTTGTCGGCAAACTTATTCTGTTCGTGTTCAAAGAAAATGTTTTTGACAGCCCAGATCCGAGCCCATCACATAACCACGCCACCTGTCAGAATGAATAATGCTCTCCGCTTCAGCGCGGCCATTATGTTTGAACAAGCCGAAAATCGTATTGCCGCATAGTGTTCCCTGCGCCTTAAACATGAAATTACGGTATAAAACGGTCGTAGTGGTCTTCAAAACGTACAATATCATCTTCGTCAAGATACGCACCGCTCTGAACCTCAATAATTTCAAGCGGCATCCTGCCGGGGTTGCACAGACGGTGTTTCACGCCAAGGGGAATATAGGTGGACTGGTCTTCATGCAGAAGAACAACATTGTCTCCCACAGCGATTTCTCCCGTTCCGCTCACCACAACCCAATGCTCTGCGCGGTGGTGATGCATCTGCAGAGAAAGCGCCGCGCCGGGGTTGACCATAATGCGTTTGACCTGAAACCTGTTGCCGAGCGCCAGGGTTTCATACCAGCCCCAAGGCCGCAACACGCGCAGGTGGACGTCTTTTTCCGCTCTTTTCTCATCGGCAAGGCGTGCAACGAGTTTTTTGACATCTTCGGTGCGTTCTTTATCCGCCACCAGAACCGCATCGCCGGTCTCCACCACAATCATGTCGCGTATTCCCAGAGCCGCAATGAGCCGCCCGCTGGAATGCAGGTATGTGTCCGCCGTGTCTTCGGCAATGATATCCCCAACGCGGACGTTGCCGTTTTTATCCTTGTCTGACGTTTCATACAGCGACGCCCAGGAGCCGAGGTCGCTCCAACCGACGTCAAGCGGCACCATAGCCGCATACGCGGTTTTTTCCATGACGGCGTAGTCAATGGAGTCAGAGGGGCATGCCGAAAAAGCGGTATGGTCAAGGCGTATAAAATCTGTATCAACGCGCCGCCCTTTAAAGGCTGCGAGGGAATGCGCATATATTTCGGGAGCGTAGCGCTGCAGTTCCTGAAGATATAGTTGGGGGGCGAACAGAAACATGCCGCTGTTCCAGTAATATCCGCCGACGGTCAGCATGGCTTCGGCGTCTTCCCGGCAGGGCTTTTCCACAAAGCGCCGCAGCGTGTAGCCTGTCTCAAGCGCGTCGCCGCGTTCAAGCCAGCCGTAGCCGGTTTCCGCTTTTGTCGGATGAATGCCGAAGGCCACAAGGCGGCCGTTCAGGGCGATGTTTACGGCTTTGAGCACTGCCTGCGTAAAAACGGTTCTGTTCTTTATCGCATGGTCGGACGGCAGCACCAGAAGAAAGGGGGGGGATGTTTCCGCGTGCAGCGCGGTCAGCGCTGCGACGGCTATGGCCGGAGCCGTATTGCGTCCGAGAGGTTCAAGGATGATGCGTCCGGCATGGCCCGGGTATGCGGCCTGCAACTGCGCTGCGGCGAGAAAACGCTGCTCTTCATTGCAGATGACCAGCGGCGGCGGCATGTCCGGCAGGTCTTTGATCCTGATCAGCGTGTCGCTGAAAAGGCTGTGCCCGCCCAGATCCATAAACTGTTTGGGATAGTGGCTGCGTGAGAGCGGCCAGAGCCGCGTGCCGGACCCCCCGCACAATATCACGGGGCAGAATTTCACGATATGCTCTCCAAATTATGTATGCACCACGCCAAACATTGCGTCAGGGGGCGACAAGCGGCTTACGGCTGCGCACAACAGGTTTGCCCAGACGCATGTCTGCCATAAGTTGCGTTACTTCGGCGGCCCTTGTTTCATCGCCGCGCAGCAAGACCAGAACAAGAAATATTTTGCCGTCACGCTGCATGCGTGTGCGCAGTCCTTTGCCTTCCAGTCGCTGGCGCAACGCGTCCACGCTGTCTTCATCTTTGAGTGCGGCCACCTGAAAAACATAGTCGTTCATGGGTTGCTGCTGCGTCGGTTGCGGGGAGAGGTTTTCATCCGTCCGTGGGATTGCGTCGGGCTGCGCCGCAGGCTGTGGCGATGCAGTCACGGGTTTGAACGGCTGCGTTCTGGGCGCCGTTATCGGGTTATCCCGTAAGATGCTGGCAAAACGTAATTCTTCGGGTGCAAGTATACGCTGGTTTTCATTGTTGTTTCTCTGCGGCGTATTGTGCCTGCCGTCCGTCTTGTCTGCCGTGGCGGCGTTCACTGCGACATGTTGCCCGGCAGCGCTGTCCGCGTGGGTTCTGCCGCGCATGACTCCTGCCAGATAAGCAAGCACAATAGCCGCCACAACGAGAAAACACGCCGCAAAAAATGACGTCAGGCGCAGGCCGTCACTGCTTTTGTTTTGCTCCGTATCAGGCTCTCTGAGCGTCATGCGGTTTTTTCTCCATGCGCGCTTTGCGCAGCCAGTCATACCAGCCGAAAAGCCCTTCGCCGCTACGGCAGGAAAGCTCAAAAATTTCCAGGTCCTTATTTAGTTTTGTGGCAAAAGCGCGGGCGCGGGCGAGGTCAAAATCGACATGGGGCATCAGGTCGATCTTGTTCAAGACCATAACCTTGGCCAGATTGAAGAGCAGGGGGTATTTTTCCGGCTTGTCGTCGCCCTCGGCCACACTCAGCAGAGCCACCTTGGCGTCTTCTCCGCAATCAAACTCGACCGGACAGACGAGATTTCCCACATTTTCAATAAAAAGAATATCCATGCCTTCAAGGTTCAAGCTGTCCAGCGATGATAAAATCATATTGCTGTCCAGATGACAGCCGCCGTCGGTGTTGATCTGCACGGCCTGCGCGCCGGTGGCCGCCACCCTTTGCGCGTCGTTTGTGGTCTGCAAATCTCCTTCAATGACTGCCATCCGAAATTCGCCGGCCAGGTCGCGGAGCGTGCGTTCCAGAAGCGAGGTTTTGCCGGTGCCGGGAGAGCTGATCATATTGAGTGTGAGGATGCCGTGTCTCTTCAGGCGCGCGCGCACCTGCCCCGCCGTTTTTTCATTCGCTTCCAGAACATTTCGTATTACGGGTATTTGCATACTTTTCCTTAAAAACGGGGAAATGTTTTTCTGCGCTCTTGTCGGCGCGCGCCGGTGGTCTGGCTACAGGACTTCCAGACGGCTCAAAATCAGTTCTTTGCCTTGTTCCACAATATGACCGAACAGTTCGCCGCAGCCGGGGCAGGGCAGGTGGAGCGCGTCCTTGTCTTGCCCGCCGAAAACCCTGCCGCAAAAGGGGCAGCGCAGGCGTAAAGGCAAACAGGCGAGTTCGAGGCGCGCTCCCTCATGCGGCGTGCCCTGTATCATGGCGTCAAAGCAAAATTGCAGCGCCTCCGGCACAACTCCGGAAAGCGCGCCGTATTCCACCCGCGCCATGAGCAGACGGGCACAGTTCCGGCGGGACATTTCTTCTTCCGCCATGCAGAGCAGGCTTTGTGCCAGAGACATTTCATGCACTCCGCATACCTAGCTGAAAGTTCAGGCCGCGTAAAGGGTGCATGTTTGCGGGCATCTTGCAAAACAGCCCAAAGCCGCTTACATACATGCGCATGAACACAGCCGACGAACGCGTTATTCATATTGAAAAGGCCAAGCAGCACAATCTCAAAAACGTAAGCCTCGACATTCCCCGCGATGAGCTTGTGGTGATCTGCGGGCCGTCCGGCTCCGGCAAATCCACACTCGCTTTTGATATCGTGTACGCCGAAGGCCAGCGCCGCTATGTGGAGTCCCTGTCGGCCTATGCCCGCCAGTTTTTGCCCAAGATGGACAAGCCGGATGTGGAGAAGATTGAGGGCCTTTCCCCTGCCATTTCTCTGGAGCAGCAAAGCGTTTCGCGCAATCCCCGCTCCACTGTGGGCACGGTGACGGAAATCCACGATTTTCTGCGCGTTTTTTTCGCGCGTCTGGGGCGCATGTACTGTCCTTCCTGCGGCCGCTCTATTGAGGCCCGCGCTGCCGACGAAATCATCAGTGACATTCTGGCCCTTCCGCAAGGCGCAAAGTTCATGTTGCTGGCACCACTCATAGAGATGCAAAAAGGCACGCACGCGAACAGGTTTAAAAAACTCAGGGCCGAGGGTTTTGCCCGCGTGCGCGTGGACGGCGGCTTTTGCACGCTGGACGATGTGCCCATTCTGGACAAAAATAAAAAACACTCTATTGACCTTGTTGTGGACCGCCTGGTGAACAAGGAGGGCATACGCAGCCGTCTGGCGGATTCCGTGGAACTGACCCTGCGCTGTGGCGACGGCCGCCTTGTGCTGCATGAGCTTGGATCAGCGCAGACAAAAATCAGGGAAACCATCCATTCCACAATCTCGGTCTGTCCGCACTGCCGCATATCCCTGCCTGCGTTGAGTCCGCAGCTTTTTTCCTTCAACGGCCCGCAGGGAGCCTGCCCGCGTTGCGTTGGTCTGGGCAGCGTGGACTATTTTGAGCCGCGTCTCATCGCGCCCAACCGGGGGCTGGCGCTCAGTGCGGGCGCGCTGCTGCCCTGGGCGGCGGAAAAAACCTTCCGACGGTATGAAACGGCGCTCGCTGCACTGGGGAAACGTTTCAAATTCAAACTTTCCACACCGCTGGACCAATTTTCCGACACAGCCCTGACCGCCCTGTTTTACGGCGAAGACGAAAGCGGCAAACCGGCCGCCGGCTCGCCGGGCCTGCGCCGCAACTGGATGGGCGGCAGCGTGGCTTTGGGGGCCACAGGCGACTATCAGAGCGAACATTTCAAAACAGCGCAACATATCAATATTGATCCCGGTAAGATGAAAAAACGCTGGCCCGGCGTGGTGCCGCTTTTAGAAAAAGGCATGGAATACGGCAACGCCTGGCGGGAAGAACTTTTACGTTTTCGTCAGTCCACAAACTGCCCGGACTGTGGCGGAGCGCGCCTCAAGCCGGACGCCCTTGCCGTGCGGGTAGACGACCTGAACATTGCCGCTTTTTGCGCCCTTCCTGTGGAACGCGCGCTTGCATGGCTTCACGGACGCAACTTCAGCGGACGCCACACGCGCATTGCCGAACCGCTGATGAAAGAACTCACCCACCGTCTTTCCTTCATGCACAATGTCGGCTTGGAATACATCTCCCTCGGCCGCTCCATGGTCACTCTGTCCGGCGGAGAAGCCCAGCGCATCCGTCTGGCCTCGCAGCTCGGCTCAGGTCTTGTGGGCGTGACATATGTTCTGGACGAGCCTTCCATCGGTCTGCACCCGCGCGACAACGAACGCCTGCTCAATACTCTGCGCTCTCTGAAAGAACGCGGCAACACAGTGCTCGTTGTGGAGCACGACGAAGCCACTATCTGCGCGGCCGACACGGTTATTGAACTCGGGCCGGGCTCCGGCGCGCAGGGTGGCGAAATCATGTTTGAAGGCAGTGTTGAAGCCTTGCTCGGCAAGGCGGACACGCTCACGGCCCGTTATCTGCGCGGGGAGGAATTCATCGCGCTGCCGGACAAACGCCGTGCAGGGAAAGGTGAAATTGTGCTGCACAACGTCACCACCAACAATCTGCGCGGCATTGACTGCCGTATTCCCCTTGGGGTGATGACCTGCGTGACGGGGGTTTCCGGCTCCGGCAAAAGCTCACTCGTTGTGGACACGCTTTACAAACATCTGGCGCTGCAACTTGGCCTGCGCGTGGACCAGCCGGGCACCATCGGGGGGATCACATACACCGGCGGCACACAGCCCGTTGAACGTCTTGTGGCCATTGACCAGACGTCCATAGGCCGCACACCGCGTTCCAACCCCGCTACCTACACCAAGATTTTTGACGAAATCCGTTCCATCTTTGCCATGACGGCGGATGCGCGGCGGCGCGGCTACAATCCCGGCCGCTTCAGCTTTAACGTGCGCGGCGGCCGTTGCGAAGCCTGCGGCGGCGATGGCCAGATACGCGTGGAAATGCACTTTCTGCCGGACGTGTATGTGATCTGCGACGTGTGCAAGGGCAAACGCTACAATCACGAAACCCTGGAAGTGCGCTACAAGGGGCTGAATATTGCGGAAGTGCTGGACTTGACAGTACATCAGGCGCGGCAGCTTTTTGAAAATTACCAGACTCTTGAACGCCGTCTCGCTGTGCTGGAAGAAGTGGGTCTGGAATATTTGCGCCTCGGACAACCTGCCACAACGCTTTCCGGCGGCGAAGCGCAGAGAATCAAAATATCGCGCGAACTCGGCAAAAAATCCCTGCCCGGCAGTTTGTATATTTTGGATGAGCCCACCACAGGCCTGCACATGCACGAGGTCGGCAAACTCATCAGGGTGCTGCACACCCTGGTGGACAAGGGCGCCAGCGTTGTCGTGATTGAGCACAATACGGACGTGATACTCGCGGCGGATCATGTGCTGGACATGGGGCCCGGGGGCGGGGAAAACGGCGGGCTGATTGTTTCCGCGGGAACGCCGGAAGCCATTGTGGCTGACCCGGATTCCGTGACAGGCCGCTTTTTGATGCGGGAGCGGACTGGCAGGCGCAGGCGTCGCCTGCGCGGCACATAATATTGCGCAGACCAAAGAACTGTGCCGCGCTCCGTTTATGACCCGGCAAGTTGAAACAGCACGTTATCGCTCTTGGGTTTCCGGCGGCAAAACCGCAAGATCAGCGCCCGTTGTTATCACGCCGCCGCGCAGCACTTTGGCAAAGACCCCCTGCGTCGGCATGATGCACTCGCCCACAGCGTGATATATCCGACAATGGCTGTGACATTCCTTACCTATCTGCGTTATTTCAAGCAAAGCGTCTCCGCACGCGAAACGTGTGCCCACGGGCAGCGTTGCAAGATCAATATCCCGCACCACCAGGTTTTCCCCAAAACAGCCGAACGGCGCGACAATGCCCCGACGGCGAAAATCCTCAATGCGATTCAAAGAAAGCAGACTCACCTGCCTGTGCCGGTTGCCGGCATGGGCATCGTGTTCAAAACCGTAATTTTCAACAAGCACTGCCGAATTCACCGGCTTTTTGGGCGTCCCTTTGCGTTTGCTTATGCAGATTGCGAGAATTTCTCCCATATCTCTGTCTCCCCCCGGCAGATCACTTGCGCGAATCTTTCGGCTCGGCAACCCGTCCTTTGCCGTTGCCGACGCTGTCGCGGCAGTCCGCGCAACAGCCGTAAAGATTGTGCACATGCCCGCTCAAGGTGAAATCATGGCTCGCCGCCAGCTCACGTTGGAGCGTTTCAATGCGCTGATCGCAAATTTCCAGAATTTTTCCACAACTCAGACAGACGATATGGTCATGGTGGCTGTTTGGCTTTGCCACTTCATAGCGGGCTATGCCGTCGCTGAAATGTATTTCCGAGGCAAAGCCGGCCTCGCAAAGCAGCTTCAGAGTGCGATAGACGGTTGTCTGACCTATGCCCGGATCCTGCCTGACGATGTGCTGATAAAATTCCTCCAGCGAATGGTGGCCGGGCAGATCAAAAAAGGCGGCGGCAATAGCGCGGCGCTGTGAGGTGGTGTTCAGCCCCTTGCGGTTCATGAATTGCAAAAAACAGTTCAGAAAATCATTCGTTACGGACGTCATACTTTCTCCATGCCTCTCGGCATAATCCCGCGTTTTGTGCAACAGGCAATGTCGGCATGAATCCTCACACGATTGCGATGTTATTGCCGCCGGCAAAAACTGTTGACAATTTTTGCTCCAAAATACACCCGAATGATTATTGTTTAATTTCTATACTCTTTGCCGTGCGGCCCTGTAAAGGGGAAAAGCCGCCTTGCCCGGGGCATGTGGACCCGCCCACCGAGGCAAGAATTTTTTGAACTGACGATATCGAATGCCCTTCATAAAGCGGGATCTCGCCCTCGGCATATCGGATTCTTGACAGGTAGGCGCTGAATAGCCATATTGCACAGCGGCACGCTAGTTATGTTTTCGATGTTACCAAAGAGGTTTGAACCATGTGGATTGACAAGATATTAAAAAATACTGGTCATAATGATTCACTTTTCAGCGACGAAGAAAGAGCAGCCGTTGAGTCAAGCATTACTGTAAAATCAGTCAAGGGCAAAGAAACGCCATATATTACCTGTCAGGTAAGGAACAAGGAAATCAAGCTGACGCCGGAAGAAGCCGTGCGGCAACTTTATATTCATAGACTGCTGCATGAATACGGATACCACGTGAATAGATTACAAGCGGAGTTTCCCGTTAATTTCGGGCGGGAGATCAAGAAGGCCGATATCGTTATTTTTGACAGGAAACGTCTTACTGATGCGTACATCATTGTTGAATTAAAAAAGCCTAAGCTCGCCGATGGCAAAGATCAGCTTAAATCGTATTGTAA
>JAISKZ010000011.1 GCA_031260725.1 Desulfovibrio sp.
GTTTCTTTTAGCCCTGTAGACACAACTACGCATAACAGTTTGGCTGATGCAACTCTGAACATCATTCCAAATGCGGGTAGCACAGTATCATTGTTAGATCCGATTTATGTGAATCAGAACAATGGTAAAGCCTTTACAATGGATGTTTCAGAAACCGGCCAGTTCAATTGGGCCGGAGAGAACGAGTTTATCGTTGATGCGGTTGATGCAAAGAATGCTGTTAATTTGAAATCCGGCAGCAATACTACGTTGTTAAACGGTTTCAAATTGACCGCAAACAAGCACAGCTTTAATCTGAATTCTGGTGCTAATTTAACTGTACAGCGCAATACAAGTATTGTTGCAAATGCAGTTACGTTAAATGGTAGGGTGATATTTGACCTGGAAGAAGTAAATAACCTTACTGATCCCATGTTGAGTATTACGTCAGCAAGTATTGATATTGGTGGAAGTACCGCCAAATTGGCACAAGCTGGTGATATTGAGCCGCTTAAGATCGGTGACAAGTTCTACCTGATTAACGGCAGCACTGATTTGGTTGGTGATTTTGCCAGTGAAGGAACAACACAAAAAATATCTCATGGTTCGCTCCTTGAGGCTACTGTGAAGTTCTTGCAGTCTGGTAAGGACTTGGTTGCTGAAGTTATAACTCCTGGAACTCCGACTGATCCGACAGACCCTACAGATCCAACCGATCCAACCGATCCGACTGATCCGACTGATCCAAGTTTTTCATACAACGATAAAGTAATAGATGTAGATGGAAATATCTATGGCGGTAGTATAATTGCTGCAGTAGGTTCAGACTCCATTATAGGCGATCGTAATAATATCACGTTTGACAATAACAAAATAACTGCCACTGGTAAAATTTATGGTGGTGGTATACTCGGAACTTATCAGGGTGGCACTATTGGTGATATCAATAATAATAAATTCACTAATAATACTATCAATGCTGTTAATATTATCGGTGGTGGTATTGTTGGAGCCGATGGTGATAGTATTTTTGATAGTTCTGTAGGTGATATTAAAAACGTTGTCTTTGACAGTAATACTGTAACTACACAATACGAGCTTTATGGTGGCGGTATAGTCGGAGCTCACGGTGGTTCCAAGAACGATGCAAATGGCTACTATCTTGGTTTTGGTAAAGCCACTATCGGTGATATTATCGGTAGTACGTTTACCAACAATGTCATTACAGCTTCAAGGATCAATGGTGGTGGTATAATTGGTACCAATCACGGTGGTTCAGTTGGTGATATCAGCAACAGCAAATTTGCTGATAATGTAGTTATAACTCAAGGTGCTATTTATGCTGGTGTAGTGTATTCTGAAAATGACTTACTCATTTCTAATAGTCAATTTACAGATAATACTGCAACAGCTAGTGGAGCATTGTCTGGTGCAAAAGTATATGGTGGCGCTGTAACTATGGATACTGACAAAAATGCCGGTACGTTAAACATAGTGGCAACCGCTGGTAAAGAAACAATTTTCCAGAATAACAAGATTACAGATCCTTCTGGAGAACGGTATAACGCAATTTCTTTCCAATCGACACTACCGGCTCCTTTTGATAAAAGCACGATTGATGCAACTCTGAACATTTCTGGTGCGGGTACAGTATCGTTGTTAGATCCTGTTTATGCGAAACAGAACAATGGTAAGACCTTCACAATGAATGTTACAGCGAATCAATTCAACTGGGGCGGAGATAACGAGTTTATCGTTGGTGAAGTTGCTGCAAATAACGCTGTCAATTTGAAATCCGGCAGCAATACCGAATTATTGAACGGCTTTACGTTGACTGCGTTGAATCACAGCTTTACTCTGGACTCTGGTGCCAGCCTGACTATACACCGTAATACCAGTATATCTGCTGACACGGTGGCTTTAGCTGGTAAATTGATATTCGACTTGGACGAAATCAACAACATTGTTGACCCGATGTTGAGTATTACGTCAGCAAGCATCAATATTGGTGGAAGTACCGCCGCATTGGCACGTCCTGGCGATCTTACTCCGCTTGAGGCTGGGAATACGTTTTACCTGATTAACGGTAGTACTGATTTACTCGGCACTTCACTTAGTGAAGGACAAACTCAAGTAATAAAACATGGTTCTCTTCTTGAGGCCACTGTGAAGTTCTTGAAGTCTGGTAAGGACTTGGTTGCTGAAGTTGTTTCAATAGATCCTACCGATCCGACAGATCCGACAGATCCTAATAATGGCAAAGATGCCGAAACTCTTGTGCCCGGCTCCAAGTCTATAAGCAGAGCAAATGTTATGGGTGTGGTTCTTGCCAATCAAGGAGCTGATCTTGCAGCAGGTAAGGGTATGGAAAGCGCAGTTAATTCTGCGGGGAAAGACGCTTGGGGCGCATTTGGCGCAGTCAGTGCAGGCAGCACACGTTATAACAATATTGACGTTGATGCAAGTAGTGTCAATGTTATAGCTGGTATTTCGCGTGGTGTTGACACCGAAATCGGTCAATTGATCGCAGGTGCATTCTTTGAGTATGGCAGCAATGCCTATGACACTCATGGTAGTGGCAATGCTTCCTATGTCGGTGGTGGTTTATTAGGTCGTCTTGATTTTGCGAACACTGGAAACGGGCACTTCTATACAGAAGCAACAGCTCGTATCGGTGGACTCAATAACAACTTCGATTCTAATGTACTGCATGACGCTTATGGACGCAAAGCTGGATATGAGACGCAATCCACGTATTACGGTATTCACTTGGGTACCGGCTATGTGTGGAATATTACAGAAGACGTGGCTTTAGATGTCTACGGCAAATACTTCTGGTTACATCAAGATGCGAATGACGTAGGTCTTTCTACTGGTGAAACAGTGAAGTTTGATGCTGTTGATTCTCATCGTCTGCGTGGTGGAGCCAGACTCTCTTATGCAGTCAATGAGTTTTTTAGTCCTTATATTGGTGCAGCCATCGAATATGAATTCGATGGTAAAGCAAAAGCATCTGTGTATGGACATGATATCAAAGCTGCGAAACTTGAAGGCGAAACAGGTATTGGCGAGATTGGTTTGGTCTTCAAATCTTCTAATAAATCACCGTGGTTCCTTGATCTCGGCGTACAGGGTTACACAGGTCAACGCGATGGCGTGGCTGGTAACTTGCGCGTAGGACTGGAGTTCTAGGCGTATACCCCCGCCAACGTCACCATGCGCGGCGCGGCGTCAGCCCATTATGCGGGCGGCCCGCGCCGCGCTTTTGAGCACAAGACCTGTTTGCGCGTCAACTGTCGGCGCTGCCCACATGTTACCGCTTCTGATTGCATCCGCCCAATATTGTCCCCTTACGCCTGTATGTGCTCTCACGGTCATTGAAGCAGCTTCCTGTCAGAGCCGACCTCATAGCCTGTCAGCCGCTCCGGAGCCTGGATATGTGGGCTTTAAGCTGATCCGCCTGCTTTTACATTCTGCGCGGCAATCGGCAATACAGGACTTTACAAAAAGACCCTTGCGCGACTATGCTGCCCGTCAGTAAAATGGCCGATGGGAGACAACCATGGAAGAATTTCCACGCATTCAGCGCCTTCCCCCCTATGTCTTTGCTGTAGTCGGGGATCTCAAAATGCAGTTGCGCCGTCAACATATTGATATCGTTGATTTCAGTATGGGCAACCCCGATATCCCCACCCCCGCGCATATTGTGGACAAGCTGACGGAAGCGGCGAAAAAACCGGTCAACCACCGCTATTCGCTTTCCAAGGGTATACCCAATCTGCGCAAGGCCGTGTGCGATCGATATGCCCGCCTGTATAACGTGCATCTTGATCCGGAAAGCGAGGCCATTGTGACCATGGGTTCCAAAGAGGGGCTTGCTCACCTTTCCCTTGCCATGCTTGATCCGGGCGATGTGGTGCTGTCACCTGACCCAACCTATCCCATACACAAATACGCGCCCATTATTACCGGCGCGGACGTGCGAAGTGTGCCCATAGGCCCTGGACGGAATTTTTTTGAAAACCTGACAACTGCGACGCGTCAGGCATGGCCAAAGCCGAAAGTGCTCTTTCTCTGTTACCCGCACAACCCTACGACAGAAGTGACAGATCTGGATTTTTTTCAAAAAATTGTTGATTTTGCAAAAGAAAACAACATCTGGGTCATCCATGATCTGGCTTACGCCGATCTTGTGTTTGACGGCTACAAGGCGCCGAGCTTTTTACAGGCCAAGGGGGCAAAGGACGTGGGGGTGGAATTTTACACCATGTCCAAAAGCTATTCCATGCCCGGCTGGCGCGTGGGTTTCTGCCTCGGCAATCCGCGGCTCATCCATGCCCTTTCCCGCATCAAGAGCTATTTGGATTACGGCATCTTTCAGCCGGTGCAGATTGCCGCCACTGTGGCGCTGAACAGCCCGGACGACTATGTGCGTGAAATATGCGACATTTACCGTGAACGACGCGACAGGCTTATTGAGGGTCTTGGCCGCATAGGCTGGGAAACCCCTGCACCCCAAGCCACCATGTTCGTCTGGGCGCGCATTCCTGAAGCGTTTCGCAAAATGGGTTCGGTGGAATTTTCAAAACTTCTCCTGCAGGAAGCGCATGTGGCCGTTTCTCCGGGCCTTGGTTTCGGTTCCTACGGCGATGAATATCTGCGCTTTGCGCTGATAGAAAACGAACACCGTACCCGGCAGGCTGTGAGCGGCATACGCCGCCTGCTTTCCGGCGCGTAACGCGGGCTTTGTTCGCGCGCGCCGTGTGTATCTTATTTTGGACAGAGCATGAAAAAAAGTCCTGCAAACAAACCGCTTGTCGTCGGTTTGGCCGGTTTCGGCACAGTGGGAGGCGGTCTGGCGCGCCTTGTCGCCGAAAATGCGGATCTGAACCGCCGGCGTTCCGGTCGTGATATTGTCATAAAACGCGTGCTCGTGCGCAACCCGCGCAAAGCCCGTGCTGTGCCCCTGCCTGAAGGCGCGGAATTGACCACAGACCCGGCCGCTCTCTCTGACGACCCGCAGATTGACGTGCTTGTGGAGCTTATGGGCGGCATAAAGCCCGCCCGCGCGCTTATTGACAGGGCGCTTGATCAGGGCAAGCATATTGTTACGGCCAACAAGGCGCTGCTGGCAGAAGAAGGCATTGACCTGTTCAAAAAGGCTGAAAGCAAAAAGCGCATATTGCGCTACGAAGCCGCCGTGGCTGGGGCCATACCCATTGTGCAGGCGTTGAAGGAAAGCCTGACCGGCAACCGCATTGTCTCGCTCATGGGCATTTTGAACGGCACAAGCAATTACATTCTTTCAGAAATGACCACAAACGGCCTCAATTTCAACGTGGCCCTTAAACAGGCGCAGGAGTGCGGCTATGCGGAGGCTGACCTTACGCTTGATATTGACGGTCACGACGCGGCGCATAAGCTTATTTTGCTGATACGTCTTGCGTACGGCGTGCACTATCCGTACACGGCCCTTTCCGTGCGCGGCATACGGGGTCTTTCCGAGATGGATATACGCCTTGCGCGGGAATTCGGCTACAGGATTAAACTGATAGGTCAGGTCAGGGAAATTCCGGACACCGGGAACACGGCCGTGACGCGTCTTGAGGCCGGCGTTTTTCCGGCGCTGGTGCACCACCACCATCTGCTCGCCAAGGTGGGCGGCGTCTACAATGCCGTCAGGGTAGAGGCGAAAGCCTCGGGATCGTTGTTTTTTCATGGGCGCGGCGCGGGAGACATGCCCACTGCCGGCGCCGTGCTCTCTGACCTGTTGGCCGTAGCGCGCGGAGAACTGGCCAATAACACGGGTTTTGTCCGACAGGATCTGCCCAGGGCCGCCGTTGTTCCTCACGAAGAATGGCGGTCATGCTGCTATGTGCGGCTCACTGTGGAAGACATGCCCGGCGTGCTGCGCGACCTCGCCGGATGCATGGCCGTTGAAGGCATAAGCGTGGCGCAGATGATACAAAAATCCGCAGAAGGCCGCGGCGTGCCCCTGGTGTGCATGACCCACGAAACCACGGCGCGGGCCATGCACAACGCTTTAAAACGCATGGCCGACGCGGGTCTGCTTATGGAACCTGCCGTGTGCTACCGGGTGCTGTAGTCGCACCGTCATGTGGAGAATTATTGTATGCAGATTTCCGATCGTCTTCGCAACGTCAAGCCTTCCCTGACTCTTGCTCTCAACGCCAAGGCCATGGAACTCAAGGCGCAGGGCATCGCGGTAGTAAGCCTTGCTGTGGGCCAGCCGGATTTTCCCACGCCCGCGCATATCTGTGATGCGACCAAGGCAGCCATTGACGCCAATTTTTCAAGATATACGCCCGTGCCGGGCATTCCGGAGCTGCGCGAGGCTGTCGGCGGCTATTTTAAACAACAGTACGATGTGCCCGTGCCGATGGAATCCGTTATTCTCTCGACCGGGGGCAAGCAGGCTCTGTTCAATTTTGTGCAGGGAACCATCAATCCGGGTGACGAGGTGCTTGTTCCCGCACCCTGTTGGCTCAGCTATCCGCCAAATGTGGAGCTTGCCGGCGGCGTTCCCGTGCTGGTGCACACCGGCGTGGAGCATGCCTTCAAAGTCACGCCGGAGATGCTGGAAGCGCACAGAACCCCAAAAACGCGGCTGCTCATTCTCAATTCTCCAAACAACCCCACAGGCGCGGTCTATGCCAAGGCGGAACTCGACGCCCTTGTGGACTGGGCCGTCAGCCACGGCCTGTCTGTGCTGAGCGATGAAATCTACGATCAGATCGTCTGTGATCCGGCGAAGCCGACCAGCGTCATTGATTGGTTTGTGAAATTTCCGGAGCAGGTAGCCGTGCTTGGCGGCCTTTCCAAAACCTTTGCCATGACGGGCTGGCGCGTGGGCTATCTTGTCGCGCACCCGGATCTCATCAAAAAATTTTCCACCCTTCAGGGGCAGAGCACGGCCAATGTCTGTTCCATTGCCCAAAAAGCCGCGCTGGCCGCGCTGACAGGTCCGATGGACTGCGTGGAAACCATGCGCGCCGCCTTTCAGCGGCGTCGGGACGAGGCCATGAAGGTTATCAAATCTTGGCCTTTTGCCGTCTGCCCGCAGCCGGACGGGGCGTTTTATCTGTTTATAGACGTCCGCCGATGTTACAATGCAACGGTGCAAAACTCCACGGACATATGCGCGTACCTGCTTGACAAGGCCCGCGTCACGCTTGTGCCGGGGGTCGCCTTCGGCGATGACAACTGCCTCCGTCTGTCTTACGCTGTGGCGGACGAAGTGCTTGCCGAGGCGCTTGACCGCATTGGCGCGGCACTGGCGGAACTTGTCCGTCAATAACGTTTCAAAAGCAAATGTGGCGTCAGAACGCTTTTTTCCTGAAATTTTGTAACTTCAAAACTCTGTCTTCAAGTGATCGGGGTAGAATTTATACAACGCGCCTTCCGCCGATCCAATGCCCTTTGACGCGGCCGTGCAGGCTTTGTCCCAAAAAAGGCGTGTTGCGGCTTTTGGAGCGCATGGTGTCCGGGCCGGGCGTCCAGACTTCATCAGGATCGAACAAAAAGAAATCCGCAGGATCGCCGGGCGCGAATCCATTCCATGGCAGACGGAAAATCTCCGCAGGCCGCTTACACCAAAGGCGGTGCATGTCCGCCTCGTCAAGTATGTTTTCGCGCACGAGATTCCAAGTAAGGCTCAGGGCCAGGTCAAGTCCTGTTAGGCCGCAGTGGGCTTCGTCCAGCGTGCCGTCTTTTTCATGGGAAGCATGCGGCGCGTGGTCAGTGACGAGAATGTCTATAAGCCCGTTCTTCACCGCGCGGCACATGGCCTCGCGGTCTGCCGCGCCGCGCAGGGGCGGGCTCACCTTGGCCGCCGTGCTGTAGCCCGCAAGGGCGCTGTCGTCAAGCAGCAGATAATGGGGGCAGGTTTCGGCACTCACCTGCACGCCGCGCGCCTTGCCCCAGGCTATCACATCCAGGGTAAGGCCGGCGGAAACATGCGCGATATGCACGGGCAGACCCAGATATTCAGCCAGCATGATGTCGCGCGCGGCCTGCACGGCCTCGCCCACGACCGGCTGCCCTTTGACGCCCAGAAAGCCGCTGGCCTCGCCCTCGTTCATCAGCCACCCCCTGGCCAGACGAGGGTCTTCACAGTGGTCAATAAAAATCAGGCCGAGATCCGCCGCGTATTCCATGACGCGCCGCACCAGTTCCGCATTTTCCACAGGGCGGCCGTCGTTGGAAACGGCCACACAGCCCGCCTCCTTCAACTCCGCCAGAGGGGCCATTTCCTCGCCGTTCAGGCCTACGGTGGCCGCCGCGACGGGGTGCAGACGCGGCCCGAACGGGTGGCTTTGCGCGGCGCGCTCCAGCATAAAGCTGGTGACGGATGCCGTATCGTTGACGGGTTTGGTGTTCGCCATGCACAGCACGGCGGAAAAGCCGCCGTGCGCCGCCGCCGCCAGGCCGGAGGCAATGTCTTCCTTATATTCAAAGCCGGGCTCGCGCAAATGAACGTGCGCGTCAATAAACCCCGGCATCAGAACAAGATTGACGGCGTCGAACACTTCACAGCCGTCAGGCGCGGGATGCTGCCCTGCCGGCGTCATTGTCCGCACCCTGTCCCCGTCCACCAGCAGATCCACCTGTGCGCCCAAGTGGCGTGCGTTTGTGATGCACAGCGTCATAACTCCTCCTGATCCGCAATATGTCTGCACCCTGGGCGGGTCTTATGTCGGTTTGCCGTCGCTGCGCGTCGCAAGCAGATAAAGCACCGCCATACGCGTGGACACGCCGGCGGCCACCTGATTGAGCACAAGGCTCGCGGGCGCGTCGGCAATATCGTCGGCAATTTCAAGCCCTCTGTTCAACGGGCCAGGATGCAGCACCTTGACATCCGTCCCGGCCATAGCAAGATGCGCAGATCCCAGGCAATACCGCCGCGAATACTCCGCCAGATCCGGCAAAAGCCCGGCCTGCTGGCGCTCCAGCTGCAGGCGCAGGCACATCACCGCGTCCACATTGCGCGCGGCGCGCGAAAGATCGGAAAAAATCTCCACAGGCCAGTTCTCCACGCCGGCGGGCAGCAGTGTACGGGGCGCGCACAGGCGCACGCGCGTTCCAAGCATGGAGAACAAATGCACGTTTGATCTGGCAACGCGGCTGTGGGCTATGTCGCCCAAAATCAACAATGTGCGGCCCGCAAAACGACCTTCCCACGCCTCGCGCAGGCTGAAGCAGTCGAGCAGGGCCTGTGTGGGGTGAGCGTGCCAGCCGTCGCCGCCGTTGACAAGGGCGCAGGAGAGCCTCTCCGCCAAATAGGCGGCCGCGCCGCTGCTCGCGTGACGCATGACAATCACGTCCGGCCCCATGGCCTGCAAGGTCAGCGCCGTGTCCTTGAGGCTTTCTCCCTTGTTGAGACTGGAACCAGATTTTGTCAGGGAATATGTGTCGGCCGAGAGCCGTTTGGCGGCTACATCAAAGGAGGTTTTGGTACGTGTGCTGTTTTCCACAAAAAACAGCACTACTGTTTTGCCCTTGAGCGTCGGCACTTTTTTGAGCGGTCGGCGGTTGATCTCCTGAAAACTGGTGGCCAGATCAAGCAGATGCAGGGTGTCCATCCCGCTCAATTGGGTCACGTCCAGTAAATCCTTGTGAGGCCAGGAATAGCGATTGTCGGCGTTCATAGCTGCTGCGTCTGAAGAGTAAAAAAAATCCCCGTTAAAACCAACGGGGGCGGGAAAAATCCGAAACACTGCTGCAGTTGTGTGGCAATGAGCTTCATGTGCAGCAGCATACAGCGCGCAAGCCGTTTTTGTAAAGTAAAAACTGGTGCCCGCCGGCGCGCGCCGGCAGGATTCGAAGCTGCTTCGGCGCACGCCGGGTCAGAGGCGTCCGGGTCAACTGCGAACCTCTTCACAATGTGCCGGATTTTATTGCATCAATTCCTTGAACGTGTTTTCCCTCACACGCGGCGGTCAATCTTTATTTCGTCAATGCCTGGGCAAAGGGTTGCGACCATAACGGCTTTAATGGTGTGCAGGCGGTTTTCCGCTTCTTCAAATGCCATATTGCGGGGGGATTCAAAGAGCTCGTCAGACACTTCCATACAGTCAAGGCCGAAACACCGGTATATGTCTTCGCCGACTGTTGTCTCGCGGTTGTGGAAGGCCGGCAGGCAATGCAGAAATTTACAATCGTCATTGCCGGTTTTTTTCATAACAGCCATATCGACCCGATAGGGCGCAAGCAGGCGGATGCGTTCTTTCCATGCCTCGTCCGGTTCGCCCATGGAAACCCAGACGTCGGTATAAAGAAAGTCACAGCCACTGACTCCCTCATCAACATTTTCCGTGCGTGTGATGCGCGCCCCTGTTTTTTTCGCTGTTTCGCAGGCCAGAGCAAACACCTCATCCGATGTCCAGAACTGACGGGGTGCCACAGAGCGGAAATCCACGCCCAATATGGCAGACCCCATCATCAGGGAATTGCCCATATTGTAGCGCGCGTTGCCGAGATAAGCCAGCGTCTGGCGATGCAGAGGCTTTACACAGCATTCGCGCATGGTCAGCATGTCGGCCAGCAGTTGCGTCGGATGCCATTCATTCGTCAAACCGTTCCACACCGGCACAGAAGCGAATTGCGCAAGAGCTTCCACGCGTGACTGGGCGAAACCGCGGTATTCTATGCCGTCAAAAAAACGGGAGAGCACGCGGGCTGTGTCGGGTATGGATTCCTTTTTTCCCATCTGTGAACCTGACGGGCCAAGGTATGTGACGTTGGCGCCCTGATGATGCGCGGCTGTTTCAAAAGCGCAGCGGGTGCGCGTGGAATCTTTTTCAAACAGGAGGACAATATTTTTATCTTTCAGAAATTTTTGTTCTCGTCCCGCGTTGCGCGCTTTCTTAAGTTCGGCCGCAAGGTCAAGCAGCTGTGTGAGTTCTTGGGGCGTAAAGTCGTTTTCTTTCAGAAAATCCCTGTTGAGCAGTGTATTCACGTGGAGCTCCGTTTGGGTTATTGCATTTGTCTGCCATACATGTTTCGACAAAATATCTCAAGCCTGTCGCGGGAAGGACTGACTGCATGCATGTCGATGTCGCCTTGTTGAGCCCTCCATACAGTGAGTTGTGCTATGAAATGCCGCCGGAATTCCCTGTGGAATTCTGGCGATCCGGTCTGCGGGCGGCAGTGCCGCTGGGCCGGGGAGCGCTCAGGGCCGCTGTGGTTCTCGCGCTGCGGCATGAATCCGGATTGCCTGAAGGCATAACCTGCAAGCCCATTTGCTGGCCGCTGGAGGCCGACCCCCTGCTGCCGCCTGATCTGTTGTCGCTGGTGCAGGACATGGCGTTGCGCCAGGGCGTGTCTGTCGGCTGTATTCTGGGGCACGTTTTGCCGAAAGGCCTGCGTTCAGCGAGAATGCGCCTGCGTCGTCTCGGCGCGGGAGGAGCGGAGTCGCTGCCCTTGCGCCGCATTCAGGAGGCCGCCCCGGCAGAACGCGCGGAACTTGCGCGGGAAATGTGTGCGGGCAGTGCCCGCATTCTGGCGCCAGGCGCGGACGCGGCGAGCGAGGAATATTGCTTTCTGCGCGTAGACCCACCTTGGCCGGTCAGACCATCGGCCGCACGTCAGATTGAGGTGCTCGAATATCTGCACGAACACGGAGCCGTGAGCCGCCGCCGCTTGCTGCAACGCTTCGGCAGACATGCCTCATCCCCGTTGCAGGCGCTTGTTGCGGCCGGGCATCTGGCGTTCATGCGCGAAGAAGCAGGAGAAGCGGAAGAAGCGATTTTGCTGCCGCCGCCGCCGTCCCCTCTCACGCTCAATGCGGATCAGGCCGCGGTGCTTGCGGATCTGCGCGCTGCCCTTGCTCTCGGACGGCCTTCTTCCCGCCTGCTCTTCGGGGTTACGGGCAGCGGCAAGACAGCTGTGTATCTGGAGCTTGCCAAAGCATGCCTTGATTGCGGCGAAAGCGTTATGCTGCTCGCGCCGGAAGTGGCTCTGGCCCACAAGCTGCGCCGTGACGCATCCTGCGCTCTGCCCGACGCGTCTCTCTTTTTTTATCACGGCTATCAGTCTCCGGCACGGCGTGAAGCCGTTTTCCGCTCCCTGGCCGGCAGGGATAAGCCCTGTCTTGTTGTGGGAACACGCTCGGCACTGTTTCTTCCAGTGCCGCGTCTTGGCTGCATTGTGCTTGATGAGGAACATGACGCATCCTTCAAGCAGGATGAAATTCTGTCGTATCAGGCCAAGGAACTGGCCTGGTACAGAATGCGCCACAAGCGCGGTTTGTTGCTGCTCGGATCTGCCACGCCCGACATGAAAACGTGGCATGCGGCGCAAAACGGCAACTTGCCCGTGCTGCGGCTGTCGCGCCGTGTGGGGAACCGGCCTTTGCCGCCGGTGGACATGGTGGATATACAACACGCGCACATGTTTGCCGAAGCCGGCGGGCTTCTTGCTCCGGAAAGTGAGGCGGCACTGCGTGAAACACTGGCGAGGGGCGAACAGGCCGTTGTTTTGCTCAATCGGCGCGGGTACGCTCCGCTGATGTACTGTCTTGATTGCGGCAAAACCCTGCGCTGCCCGCAGTGCGAAATCGGTCTTGCCTACCACAAGGGGCGCGAAAAGCTGATTTGCCACTATTGCGGCTACGCGCTGCCTTTTCCGTCGCCCTGCCGGCATTGCAGGGGCATGAACTACCTGCCTCTTGGCGAAGGCACAGAGCGTCTGGCGGAACGGCTCGGCACGCTCGCGGGAAGGCCCGTTCTGCGTCTGGACAGGGACAGCACGCGCCGCCCCGGACAGATGGAGGGAATTCTGGCGGCATTCGCGCGGCAGGAGGCATCCATACTGGTGGGCACACAAATGCTCTCAAAAGGGCATCATTTCCCTCAAGTGACGCTTGTTGTGGCTGCTGACGGAGACCTAGGACTTAATTTGCCGGACTACCGCGCGGCAGAGCGCACGTTTCAGCTGCTGGTGCAGTCCGCCGGCCGTGCAGGACGCGGCGAAAAACCGGGCCGCGTCCTGATTCAGACGCGGGATGTGCGTCACTATTGTTGGCAATACGTGCGCACCGGCGATTATGAAGGCTTTTATCAAGAAGAGCTGGAACGTCGCCGTCTGCGGGGCTATCCGCCTTTTGTGCGCCTCGCTCTCATACGCATATCCTTTGCCGTTGACGACAAAAACGGGCATTGCGCCCTTGGCGGTCTTGCAGCCGTTTTACGCGAGCGGGCGCAGGCCCTCGGCGTTCGCATGCTTGGCCCGGCGCCGGCGCCTTTGTCCGTTTTGCGCGGGCAGCGTCGCTTCCAGTGTTTGCTTAAAGCCGAGGATTGGCCTTCGCTTCGGCATGTCTTTTTATTCGCGCAGGCGCAGAAAAAAAACGCCGCCTTGCGTCTTTTTCTTGATCTTGACCCCGTTAATATGCTGTAGGCGGCATCCCCCGCTCTCAAAGAAGAAGCCGTGCAGCTCTTCCTTGAAAACAGGGGGAATTATTGAAGGAAAACGCGTCAAGATCCTAAAGAATAATGCCGCCAAAAATAAACCCAAAAACAACTGACAAAAAAATAGTCAATGTTCCAGGTATAAGGAAAGGATGGTTGAACACATACCTGCCGATGCGGGTGGAACCTGTGTCATCCATTTCCACAGCCGCGAGCAGTGTGGGGTATGTGGGTAGAATGAACAGGGCCGACACAGCGGCAAAGGAAGCCACCAAGGTCACGGGGCTTGCGCCGAGGGCAATGGCCATAGGCATCAGCGCCTTGGCTGTGGACGCCTGAGAATAGAGCAGCATGGCAGCGAAGAAGAGCGTGACAGACAGCAGCCATGGCATGGTTTGCAGCACGCCGCCGGCCAGAGCCTTGATTTCGGCTTCGTGCGCAGCAACAAACGTAGTGCCCAGCCAGGCGACACCCAAAACGCAGATGCAGGCGCTCATGCCGGACTTGAACGTGGGCGCATTCAACACCTTGGCGGCGTCTATCTTGCACAACAGAGCAATGGAGGTAGCCGCAGTCATCATAAAGACAATAATGGCGTTATCGCGGGAAAGAATGATGTTCTCCTTGGCAATGAAACCGACCTTGTCGCTGATGAGGGTTGCGTAGAGCATGACCATAACGATGGCGACAGCAAATATGCAAACAGAACGAAGAGCATGAGGCAGAATCTCAATCTTTTGCGTACCGCGGAGTTTCACCAGACCCGCCTCCAGGCGCGCCTGATAAACGGGGTCGTCCTTCATCTCCTTGCCCAGAAAGTTGGTGACGAAAGATGTCAGGATAACGGCCAGCAGCGTTGTGGGAATACAAATGAGCAGAATCTGGAGATAATCAACGCCAAGCGGCTCCATGACACCGGAAAAGAACACCACCGCTGCGGAGATGGGGGATGCGGTGATAGCGACCTGCGAGGCCACAACGGCAATGGAGAGTGGGCGTGAAGGCCGAATACCCTGCTCTTTGGCCACTTCAGCGATAACCGGAAGCGTCGAGAAGGCAGTGTGCCCGGTGCCTGCCATGACCGTCATAAAAAAGGTCACCAGAGGCGCAAGATAGGTTATATACTTTGGATGTTTCCGCAACAGCTCCTCGGTGGTCGCTACAAGCAGATCCATCCCCCCGGCTATCTGCATGGCCGCAATAGCCGCGATTACCGACATGATAATCAGTATTACGTCAATGGGCATGCCACCGGGTTTAACGCCCACCAAGGCCAGCAGCAGTACGCCGAAGCCGCCTGCAAAACCGATTCCGATACTACCCAGGCGGGCTCCCAGGTAGATTGCTCCAAATACTATCAGAAGTTCCAGTACAACCATTATACACCTTTTCCGTTAATGTAATGGGGGTTGATTAAATTTTCAAAAGAAAACACTTCATCCCACTTGGCCTGCGTAATCAGCTTCTTTTCCTCAACAGCGATCTTATATACGGATTTATTCTCCAGGAAAGCCTCGCGGGCAATCTCCGCACATTGTTTATAGCCCAGAATCGGAGAGAGCTGGGTAACAATTCCCACAGAATTCATGACATAGTCTTTTGTGCGTTCCGCGTTTGCCTTAATGCCGGGCACACAGTTCAGCGTCAAACTGCGGATGGCGTTTTGCAGAGTGCCAATGGACGTAAACAAGGAAAAACCAATCACCGGCTCCATGACATTCAGTTGCAACTGCCCGGCGGAAGCGGCAAGCGTTACCGTTGTATCCAGCCCGATAACCAGAAAACAGGTCTGGTTGACCACTTCAGGGATAACAGGGTTGACCTTGCCGGGCATAATGGAAGACCCCGGCTGGAGCTGCGGCAAAAAAATTTCATTCAGTCCGCAGCGCGGGCCGGAAGCCAGCATACGCAAGTCATTGCAGATTTTTGTCATTTTAACAGCCGTGCGCTTCAAAACACCGGAAAGTTGCACATAGGCACCTGTATCGGATGTGGCTTCAATGAGGTCGCTGGCAAGGACAAAGTCAATACCGCTAAATTCAGAAAGGCATTTGGTTACCAGTTCAGGATAGTTGGACGGCGTATTGACACGGGTGCCAATGGCTGTCGCGCCAAGGTTGACTTCACGCAACAGATTGCGTGATTCCATGACTCTTTCAATTTCTTCACCGATGGTCGTTGCAAAGCCGTTGAACTCCGAGCCAAGAGACATGGGCACAGCATCCTGCAAATGGGTGCGGCCCATTTTTAACACACGGGTAAACTCCTCGCCTTTGGCGGCGAAGGCTTCCTGCAGGGCTTTCAGTGTCTCGGCAAATTCATTCAACCGCATAATCAAGGCAAGGCGAAAAGCAGTCGGATAAGCGTCATTTGTAGACTGCGAGCAGTTCACATGGTCGTTGGGACTGACAGTTGAGTATTCCCCTTTGGGTTTACCCAAAATTTCCAGAGCGACATTCGCGATAACCTCATTGGCGTTCATATTGATGGAAGTGCCGGCCCCTCCCTGGATGAGGTCTGTAACAAACTGATCCGCATATTCACCGGCAATCAGTTTGTCGCAAGCCTTCATGATGGCATCGGCGACAGGCTTCTCCAAAGAACCGCATTCCATATTGGCCCTGGCTGCGGCTTTTTTTACAAAGCCGAGGGCTTTTATCAAGGCCTTTTCATGTGAAACAGTAACGCCTGTAATGTGAAAGTTTTCTTTGCCGCGCAGGGTCTGCACCCCATAATACGCGTTATCCGGTAACTCTCTTTCACCCAAAAAATCTTTTTCTTTACGACTCATGATTTTCCTCCGGGTTTTACTCGCCTTGACGTAAATCTATTTCGCCATCTGATTTCTCGCGAAAACAGTACACTCCAAAAGCGTTCTCCCGCCAGAGATACAAAGAGTAACTTGTATTGTACCGACATACTTTTATCCATGGAAAGTGTCAAACAAAAAATAATCAGGGCAAAAGGCTGCATTTGCGGAAGCTCGAACTGCGCAGGTGGGTTAACAATGCTTTCTATCAGCGCAGAAAAAGTCCTTCAGCCGGCAGGCGTCTGCCTTGCAGTTCGGCGGCCCGGCCGACAAGCGTTTCTATGGCTGTACTGCCAATCTGCCCGAGATCAAGGCTGAAATCAGTAACAAATGTTTTAATATGCGATGCAATCACATCTGCCTCCATTTCTTGGGCGTAGGCGCGTACAAAATTTTTGGAAGCCCCGGGCGTTGCCAGTGCGTAGGCAAGACTGGCGGCAATGGCTGATTGCACAGAACCGGCTGTTGCAAGGGGAATGTCACGGCGTATCGCAATGACCCCCAACGGCAAGGGCATGTGAAAGAGAGTTTCCCACCATTCCCCCAAGTCCAGAATTTTTACGAGCCCCATACGTTTGTAGGTGAATCGGCCTTCATGTATGATCACGCCCATGTCAGTCTCTCCACGTTGCACGGCCGGCATGACATCGCTGAAAAGCATTTCTTTGCGCTGTCCTTGAAAGTCCCCATGCAGATCGAGAAGCAGATTTGCCGTCGTCATCAAACCGGGTATCGCAACGCTTGCCATACGCCGGTCCTGTTGCCGCAAGGCTGCGCGCGCCACTATGAGCGGGCCGCATCCCCAGCCGAGGGCGGCGCCTGAAGAAAGCAGGGCATAGTCGTCCATGATGTGTGCAACAACTCCCAAGGATATTTTGGTCACATCAAGCTGTCTGTTTTGCGCAAGTGTGTTGAGTTCCTCCACATCGGCAATGTGTGCTTTGGTTTTGAACGGCGCGGGCGTCAGCCCGTGCAACAGAGCGTGAAAGATATACGTGTCGTTCGGGCAGGGCGAAAGCCCGAGGGTCAGAGCATTGAGCGGGGAATTCGGCATTTTTTTCTCACATTGACAGTGTGCGTCGGCGGGTTTACCTTACCGGGCGTTGATGCGACCGCCATTCAACGCTCAGGATTGAGCACATGCTTGACGCAGTATATTATGCCGACCTCGGCCTTTCGTCCATATACGATAAAGTGCTGACAGGGCGTCGTCTGAGTTATGACGACGGTCTTGAACTTTTTCATTGTCCAGATATTACGGCCGTAGGGGCTCTTGCTTTTCATGCGCGTTGCCGTCTGCACGCAGACGCTGCTTTTTATGTCGTAAACAGGCAAATCAACTATACCAATATCTGCGTAAACGATTGTGTATTTTGCGCTTTTCATAGAAGTGCGGCAAGCGACGCCGGCGCGTTTACCTTGAGCAGGGAAGAGATACTGGCACGCTTGCGTAAGGTTGATCAAAGCCCGCTGCATCTTGATGAATTGCATATTGTGGGGGGATGCCACCCGGAATTGCCTCTTGCTTGGTTTGAAGACATTCTGCGCACGGTTCTGGATTTGAATCCACAACTGCCTGTCAAGGCGTTTACCCCTGTTGAAATAGCGCATTTTGCAAATATTGAGGGCGTGAGTTCTCTGGAAATTCTCAAACGTCTCAAGGCGGCGGGGCTTGTGATGATGCCGGGCGGCGGGGCTGAAATTTTTGACGAAACCTTGCGTCCGCAGATCTGTCCTCATAAAGCCGACGCAAAGACCTGGCTGCGGATTTCCGGCGAGGCCCACTCTCTTGGCATAAAAACCAATTGCACCATGCTTTTCGGGCATCTTGAAAATTTTGCACAGCGTGTGGATCATTTATGCCGCTTGCGTGAGCAGCAGGATCAAAGCGGGGGCTTTACCTGCTTTATTCCCCTGCCTTTTTTAACGGAAAACAGTGTTCTTAAATTGCCGGACGACAAGCTGGGCCCACAGCGCGGACTTGATCAACTGCGCACGGTTGCCGTCTCAAGGCTGATGCTGGACAATATACCGCATATCAAAGCCTATTGGGTCATGCTGGGACCAAAGCTTGCACAGACTGCGCTCTGGTATGGAGCTGATGATCTGGACGGCACGATTATTGAGGAACATATCGGCCATATGGCCGGAGCGGCTTCTTCTCAGGGGCTGACCATACAGAAGCTGGAAGACATGATACGAAATTCCGGTTTCAGACCGGTGCGGCGCAATGCCGTTTTTGACTGTCTGAGTCCGCACAATGCTGAGGCGCAGCCATGATGTTTGATCGCGCGCGCAGCCCCTTTGAAGAAGACGCCGATGTGCGGGAAGCGGCTGATCTTGCGGCGTGCGGGAAGCGCCTTGATCGACGGGCGGCGGATATCTTGTATTACAGGGCAAGTCTGCACACACTGGCGTCTCTTGCCCACTCCATGCGTTTGCGGCTGCATCCGAAGGCTTTTGTGACGTACGTTGGGGACCGCAATATCAATTATTCCAATGTGTGTGTGTGCGGTTGCCGTTTTTGCGCGTTTTTTCGGCCGCCGGAGAGCAAGGAAGGCTACGTGATCAGCCGTGAGGAAATGGCGAACAAGGTCGAGGAAACACTGCGACTCGGCGGCACGCAGATTTTGTTGCAAGGCGGTCATCATCCGTGTTTGCCCCTTGAATGGTACGAAGATTTGTTGCGCTGGCTGCGCACCGCCTGGCCTGGCCTGCATATCCATGCCTTTTCACCACCGGAGATTTTTTTCTGGTCACAGAAGTTTAAGCTTCCTGTGAAAGAAATTTTGTCTCGTTTAAGGGCAGCGGGCTTGCATTCCTTGCCTGGGGGCGGCGCGGAAATTTTGCATAATGATGTGAGAGCGCGGGTTTCCCCAAACAAATGTTCAGCCGACCAATGGCTTTTTGTGATGGAAGAGGCGCATAAACAGAGCTTGCGCACTACGGCGACGATGATGTTCGGTCATGAGGAAGAGCCGTCACACCGCATTGATCACCTTTTTGCGGTGCGTTCGTTACAGGATCGCACTCAGGGTTTTACGGCTTTTATTCCATGGACATTTCAGCCTGCGTACACCCGCATCCGCTGCGCTCCGCTGCCGGCGCCGGCGTATCTGCGGCTGCTGGCGCTTTCCCGACTGGTTCTGGACAATATTTTGAATATCCAGGCATCCTGGGTGACAATGGGCCCGCAGGTTGCCCAGCTTGCCCTGTATTATGGCGCGAATGATTTCGGTTCACTCATGATTGAAGAAAATGTTGTGGCTGCCGCAGGCGTGTCTTACAGCCTGAGCCGTGCCGAGATACACAAGGTCATACGCGCGGCCGGCTTTGCCCCCGTGCAGCGCACTATGGACTACACGCCCGTGGAACCGCAGCCCGAGATGTGATTTCACCACACGGGCAATCTTTTGCAGGGAGGCACCATGTCCGTGAAACGAGGGGATACCGTAAGAGCCCATTACACCGGCACATTGGCGGACGGCACTGTTTTTGACTCTTCCAGGGAGCGAGAGCCTCTGGAATTTACCTTGGGCCAGGGGATGCTGATTCCCGGCTTTGAGGCAGCGGTTGAAGGGCATGAGCATGGAGAGACCGTGACTGTCACCGTGCCGCCGGATCAGGCTTACGGCGACATGGATCCTGAACTTGTCTTCACCGTGTCGCGTGCCCAGGTTCCGGGGCATATTCCTTTGGAAGTGGGCACATCTCTTCAGCTTTCCAATGAACAGGGGCAGATGGATGTGGTTATTACCGAGGTGGGGGAAGATGAGATCACACTTGATGCCAACCATCCTTTAGCCGGCAAGGATCTGATGTTTGAAATTGAAATCGTCAGTGTGAGGTGACATGCCGTGGCTGGTGTAAATTTTTCATGGCAAAGCGCGTCCAGTTGCGGCAAAGTACAACATAGAGCATAATGCAGGTTTGCAGGCATTGTGAACACAGCATGGCCAAAAATACGCCTGCTGCTGTACCCCAGAGGATGTGCCCCAAGAACCAGCCGAGCGGAAGACGCACTATCCAAAATGTGCCGCCAAAAATCATCAGGTTGTATCTTGTAGCGCCGGCCCCCACCATAATTCCGCCCATGACAGTGCTTGCGATGGAAAAGGGCGTGGACAGCAGGTTATACGTCAGGTAGCTGATAATCTGGGCTTGCGCGCCGGGCGCATGGGAGAGCATTTGCGCTATTTCCTGACGAAAAGGCCAGAGCAGCGCGGCAATGAGGCTCATGGCAAGTGTGCCCGCTCCCACCATTTGCAGCCCCACGCGTTTTGCCTCTGTCGGATTGTCCGCCCCCAGACAGTTGCCCACCAAAACGGCAACGGACATATTGAACGCCATGCCGGGCAGAAAGAGCAGGGCTTCCATCCGTAAGCCGGCAGTCAGGCCGGCCAGCGCGTTCACACTGTCTAACGGCAGCGCCGCCACCAGCACAAACAGCGTGAGATAGCCTGATTGCCAGACAATATGCGCAGCGCCCGCGGGCAGAGCCACCCGCAGCAGATAGGGCAGGCCGGCTCCGAGCCAGCGTAAAGACGGCAAGGCATGGCGTGAGAGATAGCCGGAACGGACAAGCAACAGGCAATTGCAGACAGATCCCAACACCTGAACGCTCAAATTTGTCCAGACAAGGCCCATATAGCCGCATGCGGGCAGGCCGAAATAGCCGAGACCAAAGCCGAGACAGGCCAGCAGATTGACGGCGCAAACCAGCGCCGCTACCCAGAGCGGCGGCAGAACCTGCCTTGTAGCGCGAAACATGACGCCCGTGGCGGCGTACAAATACTGAGCCGGCAAAGCAAGCATGGTGACTTGCCATATTTCGTGCACGACCGGCATGATTGTGTTCGGCACCATGAGAAAAACAAGAATGTGGTCTCCAAAACAATAGCCTGCAACAGCTACAAAAATGCCGAGGATAAGGCTGCCCAGCACCGTCGTGGCTATATAGCGTTGAGCGCGGCAGATTTTTCGCGCGCCGAGAGATTGTGCGATCGCGGCTGTAGCCCCGCTTGCAAGGGCCATGGCAACAACCATAAGGAAGATGGAAGATTGCGTCACCATGCCGAGAGCAGCCTGCACGTCGGCGCTGATTTGTCCCGCCACCCAGACCATGATGAAACCCATGAAAAACACAAGGTACATCATAAGCATCTGGGGCCAGGTAAGCCGCCAGATTGCGCCTGGCGACGTGCTGAGGTCAGGATTCTTCATTCAAGAATCGACTGTCAAAACAGCGGGCAAGATCTTCCAGCGTTTCACGGCGGCGGATCAGATCAGTCGTGCCGTCATGGCGAATAAGCACTTCAGCGGGGAGACAGCGCTGATTATAATGTGACGCCATAACAAAACCGTACGCGCCGGCATCCAGTATGCCCAGTACATCTTCTTCCTCAATAACAGGCAATAGACGGTTTTTGGCCAAAATATCGCCGCTTTCACAGATATTGCCTACAATGGTCTGCAACATCGGCGCGGTGCTGCTGCTCCGCTTGTCTGAGGGACGGTAAATTTCCACATCATGAAAAGAGTCGTACATGGCCGGACGCACCAGAACATTGAAACCCAGATCTGTTCCAACATACCGTTTGTCGCCGTTGTTTTTGACAGCGTGCACCCTGCCGAGCAGAATGCCGCATTCGGCAACAATATAGCGACCTGGTTCAATCAAAAATCGGCCTTGATACCCTGATTTTTTCGACCAGTTGTTGAGCATGGCGTGCAGACGCCTGCCGAGATTGATCAGATCGAGTCTTGGTTTCTTTTCATACTTATGATAAGGAATGCCGAACCCCCCTCCAAAATCGATCAGTTCCAATTGTGTAAAAATATTGTCCGGCAGGGCTTCCGCCAGATGCAGCAAAATTTGTGCCGCGTTCAGATAGCCGTCCGGTTCCATAAAGAGTGAACCGATATGCTGGTTGATGCCTGCGAGCGTTAAATGATGGCGTTGGAGCAGGGCAATAACGTCATCCGTCTTGTCCGGTGTAATGCCAAATTTTGTCTCCTTGCCGGCGGTGATGACTTTGGTGTGATGGCCGGCGCCTATGCCCGGATTAAAGCGAACCATCACCTTTCCATGCCGGTTGAGACGGCCCAGCGTATCCAGTTGAGAGAGGGAATCCACACTGATGAGCAGGTTATGCGCCAGAGCGTTTTTCAACTCAGATTCAGAATTATTGTTGGAGATATAAAGTATTTCATTGGACTGGAATCCTGAGAGCTTATCCAGATAGAGCTCTCCGGGGCTCATGGCGTCGACTACGAGACCTTCCTCACGTATAATTTTCAAGAGAACGGGATTGGTATTTGCCTTGACTGAATAATTGACTCCGAATCCCGGATGGCGTGAAAGATTCAGTAAATCCCTGCAGCGCTCCCGCAGCAATTTTTCGTTGTAAACATATAAGGGTGTTCCGTATGTTGCGGCGAGTTCGCAAGGCGTGTAAGAACCGTAGAAGTTCAGATTGTCGGTGTATGCAGATCTGACTTGAGACATAAGA
>JAISKZ010000022.1 GCA_031260725.1 Desulfovibrio sp.
ACCGTATCAGCAGATATACTTGTATTGCGGTGTACTGTCAGATTGGCACCGTTGTTCAGATTAAAACTGTGATTCAACGCAGTCAATGTAAAGCCGTTCAATAATTCGGTATTGCTGCCGGATTTCAAATTGACAGCATTCTTTATCTTATCCTCATTCCTTAAATTATCCACACCAACGATAAACTCGTTATCGCCACCCCAGTTAAATTGACCAGTTCCTTCAACATTCATCGTGAAAGTTTTAGCGTAGGTGGTGGTGTATTTTATACCATTGCGCTGTTCAACGTAAATCGGATCCAACAATGACACCACGCCATCAGCTTTAATGTTCAGAACCGCATCAATTGCGTTGTAACCAGATATTGGTTTAAACGTAACTCCGTTATACCGTTCTCCATTAACATCAACAATCTTGTTGTTCTGGAAAATGGTTTTTTCACCTGCGGTTGCCACTATGTTTAACGTGTCGGCATTTCGGCCGATATTCATAGTGACGACACCACCAGATACCGTGCCATTGTTGGAGGTAATGGCATTGTCAGTGATTGCGCTGTTGACGATGGTTAAACTGTTTTCGGAAAAAATCACGCCAGCAGTAATATCACCATCAGCGGTTACAACGTTATCTTTAATTGTGTTTCCGCTGATACTGCCAATAGCCGCATCAACGAATGATCCAATTATTCCACCACCGGCAATCTCACCACCAGATGTAATTGTGTTACCGGTAATCGTGTTATCAATAATGTTGCCAACACGAGCAAACGGGTCAATCCCAATGATACCAGCACCATAAATATCCGCAGCAGTTACTTTGTTATTGGTAATGGTGTTTTCGGCAATGTCGCCACTAGAACTATCCCGAGTGAGTCCAATAATTCCACCAGTATTAAGATCGCTTGTTGCAGCTATTTCATTTCCGTCAAAAATGTTATGGTCGATACTGCCAATGGCGCCTGAAAATAGACCAAGTATACCACCACCAGTCAATCCTTCTCGACCAGCGGATACCTTGTTGTTGGTGAAAGTGTTGTAGCTGACATTTCCTGTGTGTTCGTAAGAATCATCCAATACTGCGGCATAAGTAACACCAAGTATTCCGCCACCAGCAATGCCTAAATCAGCAGATACAGTGTTGTCAGCAAAAATGTTATGGGTGACACTTTCAATATATGAGTTGCCGTACGAACCCAATATCCCGCCACCATAAAGACGAACAGGAGCAACAATATTTTTACTAAACTCAACATTATAGACATTGCCCATATGGCTGCGGAGAGTTATACCTAATATACCGCCACCAGCAAGGCCGCTACCATAACTATACGTTCTCACGGAATTATCTGTGAATACGCTGTTGGTGATATTGCCTATATCGCCGCTATAGGCTCCCAGTAAACCACCACCATCTAAACTATCCGAAGTTACAGTGTTATTGGTGAATGTAAGATTGTCGAGATTGCCTATAACGCCACCGTTATAAGCTCCCATTAATCCGCCACCTTTAGTTTCACCATGACGGTAGTTGCCATACCGCGGATCATTATCCTGCCAGCCGCTGACAGATATTTTGTTGTTGTCGAAATTGACGCCCGAAAAATCTCCCAGATCAGACCCATTACCAACAGCGGCGAGCCCAGGTATTCCAGCGCCGTGGTTATATTCGTCACCACTTGTGCATATATTCAAACCTAACACGCCACAATTTATGGTGTGGGTCCAATTGCTGTATGGGTTATCCGGGTCGGCCGGATCTTGCCCTGGATTTGGCAATTCTGGAATTTCAACTTCCGGTGCTGACACGTCGCCGTATTCGGGTCTTTTTTCAATTTCAACAACAAAAGTGTTGTCGTCGACTTTTCCCAAATAGAGCCACACAGCAGTGAGTATAGATCCCTGTCGTGTCCAGATACGTTGAGTTTCCACGTCCCCCAAAAGCTCGGTACTTCCCTTAATCAAATAAAAGATATGGCCCTTGGTGAAAGGAATATTACCGGGCAGTATAATGTCCATCTTACTGGCGTCAAGACTGATGTTATCCGCAGTAAGAGTCAATACGGGATCGTTCACATTGTTTAAAGAAACGCCCGTCAAATCAAAGGTCATAAAGCCGTGCAATTCAATAGAATTTGCTATTATGCTGGTATTTTTGTGAATAGTCAGATTCGCGTCTCTATACAAATAGAACGTATGCTTCGGCGCATTTAAACGAAAATCCTCTAATAACGTGGTATTAGTACCGGCATTCAAGTTGATAATGTTCTTCGCATCAACTGAATCAACGAAAATTTCGTTATTGCCGCCCCAGATAAATTGACCGGGACCATTGACATTCATCGTGAAGGTTTTGCCATTGTTCTGATACACATAAAATGGATCATACAATGCCACTGTTGAAAACCTGTTCCAAGATATCATTTGCATGTCAATGTTCAGCGTTGCATCAACTTTACTCAGTTTTTGCGCATCTGTCGCACCTTCTTCATATACCGGTCTGAAGGAAAAAGCATTACGCCGTTCTCCAGAACTGTCGGTAACCTTGTTGTTCTGGAAAACTGTCGGAGTTGCGCTTGTTGCCTTTATGTTTAAAGTACCCGCGTTTTTGGCGGTATCCATAGTTATCACACCACCAAATACTATGCCATTTCCATTTGGACTGGCCTCAAACGTATTATTGGTGAATGTGCTGTTAATGACATTCAAATTTTTGTCGTTATAAGAAATGCCGCTGTAAAGATACCGCCCAGAACCACCAACTATTGCGGTGTTGTCCGCGTAATTATCGTTCTTAAATTCTACAGTGTTATCATCGCCAAATATCTGACCTATATAACCATATCTAATATCACTACCACTTACTACATAAAGTCCGGCAATTGCTGAAGTTAAAAACGAATACCCGATAACTAAAGATATAGCTAATAAACCAGCCACAACTTTCTTTATACAGAGTCCATGCATTATAACTACCTTCCTTTAGACTTTATTTACAGAACAAGAGGTTGCAGAAGGCTAAGAAATCAGCACGGCAAGGCGATTATCCCGCCTGCCTGCCATAAACCTGCCCATTTCACCACATAGGACAAACAAATCTTAATAATAACTTGGCAAAAAGGCAAGTATATTCGTAATAAAAACTTTCGAACATAACCACGTCCTTGCGCTTATGGGCAAGGAAGAAAAAGGCGGCAGCCCGCATAGAAAAAGGGCTTATGGTTTTATCCGTAACTCCTTGAAAATTTTGGCGCGCCCGGAGCGATTCGAACGCCCGACCTACAGGTTCGTAGCCTGTTGCTCTATCCAGCTGAGCTACGAGCGCGTAATGGTTTATTTAATCAAGCCACAGTCTTTCGTCAAGCTTTTTGTTGATTGCCTTATCCATATGGTAAAAACGCTGAAATCAGCGAATATAAATCCGGCTGCTGCCCGTGGACGTATTACTGCCGTTCAGGGCATAATCCGAAATCGTATAGAGCTTGAAAGAAGAGTGATGACACACCATGACGCTGATTGATCTGCACACCCACACAAGCGCTTCAGACGGCACAGACAGCCCTGCCGAACTGATTGCCAAGGCGCACGCGGCAGGGCTTGCCGCCGTAGCCGTAACGGATCATAACACTGTTGCCGGTCTGGATGAGGCCGAAGAAGCCGGCCGCGCGCTGAATATTGTCGTAATCCGCGGGTGTGAGATCTCCGCCTTCACAGAACACGGTGAAATGCACATTTTGGGCCTCTGGCTGCCCCGAGATCTTGGCCCCTTGCAGAAGCGTCTGCGCTGTCTGCGGGCTAAACGCGCGGAACGCAATGTCAGAATAGTGGAAAGGCTGCGCGCCATCGGCCTTGACGTCAGCATGGAAGAAGTGCGGGACGAGGCGTGCTGTGAAAACGTGGGAAGGACGCACATCGCGGCTGCGCTGCTGCGCCGGGGGTATGTGGGCAATGTGCGGGAGGCCTTCAGCAGATATTTGGAAGTTCAGGAAAGGGCGTATCTTCCCAAAGATGTGATGACTCCTGAGGAAGCCGTGCGCTCGCTGGCGGGCCTGGGCGCCACAGTGAGTCTTGCCCACCCCATGCTGAAAAAATACTCGGCCGGCCGGCCGGAAAATTTTGTGGCCCGCCTTGCGGGCTGTGGCCTGTCAGCGTTGGAGGCATGGCACAGCGAACAAACTAAAGCTGACACGCGCGCCTGTCGCGCCATTGCCGAACGTTTCGGCCTTGGTTTGAGCGGCGGGTCGGATTACCACGGCGCGAACAAGCCCGGCTTACAGCTTGGCGTGGGCTATGGTGGCTTGCGGGTGGGCTGTGACGTGCTGGAAGGGCTTATGCACATGCGGCGCGCAGCGGGCCTGCCCTGCCCTTGACACGCAGACGCAGCTATTTTTTTGCGGTGCCGTTCACCACAGCGCCGATCATCACGCCCAAATAGCTCATGGCAAGGGCCAGCCACCAGATGCGGTAAAAATCGTGGCCGAAGACGCCGTTCACAAGCCAGCCCGCAAAGGCGATCCAGAATGTGGCGGCAAAACGCCAATATAGTCCCGCATTCTTGTCCGTCCATTCCGCCGCAAGACCCGGACGTATGCGTCTGTAGCCCCACACAAGAAAGCCCAGCAGAAAAATCATGCCCGCCGCAAAGCCGACAAGGCCGTGGGCGTACAGGATGTCGAGATAGAGGTTGTGCGGGTGGGAGATGGTTATGGCGTCATGCGCCGGCGTCAGGCCAAGGGCGCGGAAGGCCGTGTTGTATTGTCCCGCTCCGGCGCCGAACCAAGGATATTCCAAAAAAACGCGCCAAGCGAGTTCCCAGAGGCTCCAGCGGCCGTCGGACACTATAATGTCGAGACTCTTGGCATTGCCGCGCGGCGACAGAAACCAAAAACACGCGAACAGGGCAAGAGTGACCGCGCCCGGACGGGCATATTTTCGCCATGCGCTGAAGCCTGTTTTCAGCACAACCCACAGGCCGCCGGAAAAGGCCACAGCCAGCATACCGCTGCGGGCCGCGGCCCCGCAAAGCAAAAACAGGGCTGGCCAGAGGGCTGCCAGGCATAAAAAGGCGGACGCTGCGGAACCGAGCTTTTGCCGGAGAATAAACCAGAGGCTGAAGGCCGGTATAAGGGCAAGTGCTATATAATTGCCCACTGTGTAATCGCCGAGGCTGCCGGTCAGCCGTCCGTCGCGCGGGCTGTACCCCATGATAAAGTCATGTCCTGTAGCTGCCTGCCACAGACCGTCGATTCCTTGCCAGAAGCATGCCAGAACACAGGCCCAGACAAGACGGCGCAGATCTTTTTCTTCCCGTACGCATTCCATGGCAATAAAAGGCAGGATAAAACCCTTGTTGACGCCAGTGCCCGCGTGCTGCAGAGAATCAAGGGGGTGTTCCGACAAAACCACGCCGATGGCTGCCATAAGCCACAAACAATAAAAAAGCGGACGCGCTGTGAGCCGTGCGAGCACGCTTTGTCGCCATGCGCGGCGGTAGTACAACAGCAAAAAAACAAAACAGACAGGCGGCATGACCTCACGCGCGCCGTAGCTTATGGGAAAGGATGCCAGTGAAAGCCAGAACGACCAGAAAAGACAAAAAAACCAGCATTCGACAGGGTCATGTTCATGCAGCACAATGAGCTGCCTCCTGACGGAGGCGGCCCGCTCTGCAACAATTTCAGGCAATATGCGGTGCAGGTTCACGGCCGCGCCTCATAGGCATCGCAGATCGCCGGCGTGACAAGAGGACAGGTATCGCCGAACCCATCCGGCAGACGCAGCATCGGCAGGGGAAAACCAGTATCCGGAAAGGAACGCACGGTTGTGAAGCACTGCAAAAAATCCTCACTGCTCAAAGACACAAAAAAGCCATTCGCGGTTAGAACCTTACACCACTTTGTTCAGCGCGTATTCAATAATGCCTTGCGCGCCGGCGTTGCGTAAAAGCGGAATCAAATCGCGCACAGCGGCGCTTTGCACCACGGTTTCCAATGAAAGCCATTGCGCGTCGCGCAACGGCGCGACAGTGGGGGAATTGAGCGAGGGCAGCATTTGCAAGATGGCGTCAAGCTGCGCGGTCGGCGCGTTCATTTTAAGAGCCACCAGATTTTCGGCGCGCAACGCGCCCTGGAGAAGCAGGTTTAACTGCTCGATCTTGGTTCTTTTGCGCATATCCTGCCAGGCTTTTTTATTGGCGATCAACACGGGAAAGGAAACCATGACTTCGGCGATAACACGCAGACCGTGCGCGCGGATTGTCGAGCCGGTTTCAGTGACCTCCACAATGCCGTCGGCAAGCCCTTCCACAACTTTGGCTTCCGTGGCGCCCCAGGAATAAAAAACATCCACGTCAACGCCCTGACCGGCGAAATAGCGGCGGGTCAGATCTTCCAGTTCCGTTGCTATGCGTTTGCCCTGCAGATCGCGCGCTTCCTGATAGGGCGAATCGCCGGCGACAGCCAGCACCCAGCGGCAGGGCCGGTTGGATGACTTGGAATACACAATGTCCGCCACGCGCTCCACCTGACCGTCATGGCCTCGTTCACAAAGCCAGTCCAGGCCAGTGATGCCCGCGTCAAGCACCCCGGCCGCCACATAACCGCCTATTTCCTGTGCGCGGCAGAGGGATGCAGCGATTTCCGGGTCATTGATATCAGGGAAATAATTACGGCTGTGTTGGCGTATTTTCCAGCCCGCGCGTTCAAAAAGATCGACGGTGGCCACTTCAAGCGACCCCTTGGGCACGCCCAGTTTGATGATCGGTTGTGTGGGCTCGTTCATGACTGTTTCCCCAGGTCTTTTTTAACGAAATTCACACTCTTTCAACTGAAAATAAACAGTGGAGATTCACTGTTCATAAACCAGTTTGGGGTCAAAAATTTGCGGCGAACAGAGCCTGCATGCCCCGTTTTCCCATTCCCGGTAAAAGCAGGAACGCCGCCCTGTGTGGCAGGCCGCTCCGCCCTTTTGTTCAATGCGCAGCAGCACCGTGTCATTGTCGCAGTCAATACGCAAGGCGCGCACTTTTTGCACAAGACCGGAGCTTTCGCCCTTGTGCCAGAGCTGCCCGCGGCTGCGGCTCCAGTAGTGCGCCTCGCCTGTTTCCAGCGTCTTACGCCAGGCCATTTCATTCATATAGGCGAGCATAAGCACTTCACCCGTGGCCGCGTCCTGCACAATAGCCGGGATAAGGCCTTTGCTGAAATCAGGCGTAAAATCGGGAATACGGTCACCTGTGGAAGCCGGCATGCTTTTCTCCTTGCCCTGCCATGCGGTTGCCGTGCGGAGGGGGTAAATCTATCTGCAATTGTGCTCTGTTGCAAGTCCGGGACAAACGTGCCCAGCCAAGCGCGGAGGAATGTCCTCAACACTTTTAAGGATGCCGTTAACGCCGGGGCCGCGCCCACTTGAAAGAGTGCGCATTTCGTTTTAACCACAGGCAAGATGACATTATTCCCTCACAGTCAGACATGCACCCTATATAAATTCTATCTATACAGGAGCACCCGTCATGGACAACACACGGCGCATTGTGCTGGCCACCGGCAACGCCGATAAAGTCTCGGAGCTTGCCGCCATGCTGGCGGGCACGACAATGAAAGTTCTGGGCCTTTCGGCCTTCCCCAGCATCGGGGAGATAGAGGAAACCGGCAGCACATTTGAGGAAAATGCGCTCACCAAGGCGCGTCATGTTGCCGGCATAACCGGTCTTGTCAGCCTGGCTGACGATTCCGGCATTGTGGTGGATGTGCTTGCCGGTGCGCCCGGCGTTTATTCGGCGCGCTACGCCGACGACTGGGAAGCGAAGCCCGGCGAAAACCGGGACGAGCGCAATATACGCAAATTGCTGCACATGATGGCCGCCGTGCCCGAGGCCCGCCGCTCGTGCCGTTTTGTGTCCTGTATAGCCGCCGTGCGGCCTGACGGGGCTGAACTGACAGTACGCGGAGAATGGGAAGGCCGTGTGCTGACAGCGCCGCGCGGAGAAAACGGCTTCGGCTATGATCCTGTTTTTCTTGACGCCGCGCTGGACAAAACGGCCGCCGAATTATCGCGGGAGGAAAAAAACGCCCGCAGCCACCGCGGCAAGGCGTTGCGCGGGCTTTTGACTCGTCTGCCGGCATTTATGGCCGTTGGAGGGGCGCTCCAGCGAGCGCTCAAACGTCGCAATATCTGAACCTGAGGCAGATATCCATGCTGAAGTGTCATCAGGACATTTCAGCGTATATGGAAAAGCAGCTCTTGCGGCCGCGAAAGCAAAAGCCGGGCGCCGTGCCTGTGGAGTTCTTCTTCCCTGCGAAACCCCCAAAGCGCGCCGACAGGAAACATACCGGCATGTACGGCGGTATCCATATCCACGCTGCTGTCCCCAAGAAAAAACACTGTCTCAGGAGCAAGACTCAGGCTGCGCGCCATGTCAAGGGCCACGGCAGGGTCAGGTTTGGCGACGCGGTCAGGCAAACTGCCCTGTACGCGGACAAAGGGAATGCCGGGGAAAAAATGGGCCACGGTTTCCGGCGCGAAATCGTGAGGCTTGTTTGTGAGCACAAAAAGGGGGATGCTCTTCGCCAGCAGTCCGTCAAGCAGTTCGTCCATACCCGCATAAGGCCGGGTTTTTCTGGCCCAGTGCCGCCCGTACTCTTCCCTCACTTTTTGCAGCATGCGGGTGATAAGCGTTTCGTCCGTCCCCTCCGGTGCCGCGCGACGCACAAGGGCGGCCATGCCGTCACCCACAAAACGACGATACGATTCCACAGGATGCGTGGGCAGGCCAAAAGCGGCCAGCGCGGCGTTGACGGAGTCGGCGAGGTCGTCCAGACTGTTGATGAGCGTGCCGTCCAGATCAAAAATAACGGCGGAACAAGGCAGGGGCATATACCCTCTGCTGCTCAACGGACGGCCGTGTACGCCGCGCTGACGCTGGCGCACAGTTCACGGGCAAGAACGTCCATAACAGACTCGGGAACTCCCGAATTAAACCCGATCTCACGCCGGGAAAGCAGCGCAAGACGCATCCGGCTTTCTGCCACGGCATTGCGGTTGGAAATATTTTGCAAATTTTTCCGGCCTGATGTCGGCACGCGCCGTTGCACAAGAAGCACATCCGCCAACAGGGCAGAACCACCTGTTCCGCTCAGACGCGACGTCCCGCCGTATCCCTCGTTCACCACCGCGCGCAGACTGTCCGGCTCCGCCTCCCCCACAGCCAGCACGGTAGGCTGCACAATATACCCGGCTTTGCTGGGGTTGCTTGTCACGCTGAATCCGCTTTCCGCAAGACTTCTTTCCAGTTTGGCGCGAAGGCCAAAAACCATATCGCTTTTGTCACGTACATTCACATACGCCACACCGGCGATACCAGCGTTGACGTCAGACGGTACAAACGCTCCACTGCGCAGCACTTCAATGCCTGCGGCAGCGTCGCCTCTTTTGTGCACACAGGCGCTGAACGCCGCCAACGTAACAAAGGCAAAGAACAAAAGCAGCAGACCGGCAAAAAAATGCGTTTTCCTCATAAACTCCACAAAAAATTTTCCTTATCATGCGCGTATCAGCCTCATTC
>JAISKZ010000034.1 GCA_031260725.1 Desulfovibrio sp.
ATCATCATTTGTGAGAGAATAAAATATATTTTTTATTTTAAATTTCATTATAGATCTCATACAATTGTCACATGGTTTTGCTAATCTTAAATTATTCGATCTGTTTAATCTAACAATCAACATATTTGCGTTCTGTAATAATTCTTTATTCTTTATCAGCATTATAGCCATCATTTCACTGTGTAATGATTCAGGAAATTTTTTCCACTTATTAGGTACCGCTGAAAAGTTTCTTACAGAATTAAATCCACAAGATAATATTCGTTTACTTTTGAATAAGATTTATCCGCATGGGCGTCTCCAGTGTTGCCGTCAAATCAACTGCTGCGGCAACTCAACTCCCCGCAAGCGCGCAAAGCGCCGCCATCTGTTTTCCAGGCTGGCGACGCTATGCGCTTGCGCCGCTATACTTCGCTAGGCGCTTTCATACAGTTTCGTCATGATGAATTCCCTGTGTCCCAATGTTTCAGCCGAAGTATTCCGCCCGTTGCAGGTGCGAAACATCATTTCAAGCAGTTTGTCGCCAGCCTGATCAAGATTGAGCTCGCGGCGCAGAATGCCTGAAACATCCACGTCAATATGTTCATTCATTGTGCGAACGGTACGCGGGTTGGCTGAAAGCTTGATCACCGGCAGAATGGGATTGCCGATAATGTTGCCCTGACCTGTCGGGAAGAAATGGACAACGAATCCGGCTGCCGCAACAAGCGTCACCATTTCCGCTGCGGCGGAAGAAGAATCCATGAACCACAACCCCGGCCCGGTTGGAGCTTCAGCCTTGTCAAGACAACCGATGACCGGCGCTTTGCGGCCTATTTTCTGAACATTGCCCAGCGCTTTTTCCTCAATGGTTGTCAGGCCGCCCTCAATATTGCCCTTGGTCGGCTGAGAGTCGCAAAGATCGTCAACTTTATGGTCATCCACAACTTTGGCATAACGGTCAAAGAAAAACTTGAACTTGGCCCGCACTTCCTTATTGACGCACCTGTCCATGACAAGGTGCTCGCCTCCGGTGATCTCTGTGGTTTCGCCAAATATTGTTGTCGCGCCGGCTTCCCACAATTTGTCAAATGCGTTGCCCACAGTGGGGTTGGAGGCAATGCCGGAAGTTGTGTCTGATTCACCGCATTTGCACGAAACCCACAGTTCGTTGACCTCGCATTCCACACGCTGCAGCTCTGTGGCATAGTGGACAAATTCTTTGGCTTTTTTGGACGCAAGCATAATGGTTTCCAGATCGCCGTGTTTTTCAATCCCAAAGCCGGCGACCGGCTTGCCGGTTTTGGCAATGCCGTCCACAATGCGCTTCGTCCAGACCGGCTCAATGCCGATAACCACAACAGCAGCCACATTGGGGTTGCAGCCTGTGCCGATAAGCGTGCGGAAGTGCAGATCAAGATCTTCGCCGAACTGCAGACGGCCATAGGCGTGCGGCAGAGCCATCGTACCCTTGATGTTGTTGGCCACAGCCTCGCAGGCGGCGTTGGAGAGATCGTCAAGCGGCAGGACGACGACATGATTGCGAATGCCGACCCGACCATTGTCGCGGCGATAGCCATAAAATGTTGTTTGCATCTCCTACCACCTCTTCGTTTTTACATTGTGCACATGCAGATGCCCGCCCTTTTTAATGGGTGCCACAGCCTTGCCGATATCCGTGCTGTACTTGATCACAGTATCTCCGACGACAAAATCTTTCAGAGCCACCTTGTGCCCGATAGGAATATCATCAAGCACCTTACAGGCAACAGTTTTGTCCTCCTGCATAATCCAGCCTGTGCAATCCTGTCCCGACTTGATTCCTTCCACCACCACAACTCCAACCCCGTCGGCCTCTTCATGCACAACGAAATCAATGGACATACTCCCTCCTTCTCCATATTCAGAGTTTGTCATTACAAAACACCCACAAACATCCTGACAGCTCAACAATAGCGCAAAGGCTGTTCCAGAACAAGAATGAAATTAGGTTCATGTCTGGCTGAGAGGGAATTGTCGGAGCATTGTCAGCACCATTTGATAAATGTCATCTTGCCTGTGGTTAAAACGAAACTCACATCCCTATCAAGTGAAAATAAAAAGTATGTTTTTACAGGCCATTTAAGCGTACTACATAGGTTTTGGCAGAGGGAGTGCAGGATTTTGCTGCACGCCGGCTTTGGATGTATAACAACGAACGACCCAACATGACGAACGGCGATTTTTCTCCTGCCAGAAAAAAACCTGGCGGCATAAGCTTTACTTCTAACTACCTTTTACAAGAGGGATTACCAGATTTTGGACTTTTCTACCCCTTGTCCGGACAGCAATAATATATGATAGTATAACATTAGGATATCATATGCCAAAAAAATTTCATGCAAAGAACGCATTGCCGGATACACATATTGATTCTTTGACAGCCATGGAGTCACGGAACCGGGGACGGACGGCTTCACGCCGCGTTTCACACACCGGCTTGATGCTGTTTTGCCTGTTCATGCTCGTGTCCTGCGGAGGAAGACAGAAGACGCCTGTTTCTGCGCCGGCATTGACTACATGGATGGGGACAGTGGACGACATACGCCGTTTTCCGCAGGATTTAAATGTCTACGCTGCCATTGCAGGTTTTGATAAGGAGTTGATCAGCAGGGCAGTACAGACAGATCTGGACGCACGCTTCAATCAGATATTTTTCAGCGCCTGGGATATGCGAAACGCCTCCAAGCGCAGGAACGACGTGGCCGTCATATTCCGCACGGCTCGTGGATACAGGCAAGCCGGCGTTCCGTGGCTGCAGGCGGAATGGGACAGCCTCTGGCGTAATGCACATTTGCGGAATTTTCCGTCGCGGCGGGAGCATGCAATCACCCTGCGTAAAACAGACTTGCGTGAAATGCCCACACATGAGCCTCGCTTTTCAAAAGCAACGTTTGCTCCCGGAGCAGATCCGTTTGACTATTTTCAGTATTCTGCACTGCCGCCGGGAACGCCGCTTTTTATCGCGCACACGACGCTTGACGGACGTTGGCATTTCGTGGAATGCCCGGTTGCGGGCGGCTGGGTGGATGCGGATGACGTGGCGTTTGTGGACGACCGTTTTAAACTGCTCTACCGTAATGGCGCTTATACAGCTTTGGTGCGGGACAATGTGCGTTTGCCCGGTTCTCTGGCCAACGTCGGCACGGTACTGCCTTTGTCCGGGAAAAATCCTGACGGCGGTTTGCGCGTGTTGTTTCCCGTCAAAGGATCAGACGGCGCAGCGCGGATAAGCGAAGTATCCCTCGTTCGCGGCGAAGCCGTGGTGAAGCCGTTGCCGTTGACTGCCGGCAATGTGGCTGATGTGGGCAATGTCATGATGGGCCAGCGCTACGGCTGGGGCGGCATGTTCGGAGCCAGGGACTGTTCGGCCCTGACCCGTGAAATTTTTACGCCGTTCGGCATCTGGCTGCCGCGCAATTCCAGTGCACAGGCGCGCACAGGTCTTGTCATCTCACTGAAAGAACTGAGCCTTCCGGGAAAAGAAACGGCTGTTCTGGCACATGGCGTGCCTTTTTTAAGTCTGGTTGGTCTGCGTGGTCACATTGCTCTCTATATCGGGAAATATGAAGGACGTCCCGCCATTTTTCACAATATATGGGGCGTACGCGTTGTTGACGGCAAAAACGACAACAGCCGTTTTGTCATCGGGCGGGCTGTTGTGACATCTGTCACGCCCGGAATGGAACTGAAAAATTTGTACAGGACGACAACCTTCGGCGATCGTCTCCATACCTTGTCTACGCCGGCGGACGCACGTTTTTGAACGGCATTGAGCTTTTGATCACCGAAAAGACGGTTGGGCAGCGGCTGGATCGTGTTTTGCGGGACGCCGTGCCTGAACTGTCACGGGCGGCGCTGCAAAAAGCCGTGCTTGCCGGATTGTGTCTTGTCGATGGCCTTGTCATGACACGTCCCGCTGCCCGGACACGATCCGGTCAGCGCGTGTCGTTACGCCTTCCTGCGGCGCGCAAGACACTGACTGCCGAACAGAGCCGGGTAGAAATACTCTGGCAAGATGAGCATCTGCTTGTCTGCAACAAACCTGCAGGCCTGACTGTGCATCCTTGCCCGTCCTGTCCGGACAACACGCTGGTGCAACGCCTACTTGGGCGTTTCCCGCAACTTGCCCAACTTGGAGGATCACGCCCGGGCATTGTGCATCGGCTGGACAAAGACACAAGCGGTCTTTTGCTGGCTGCTCTTGACGAACCCACGCGTCTTGCCATGAGTGATGCTTTTGCCCGGCGCAAGGTCCACAAGGAATATCTGGCCATTGTAAGCGGCATGCCGTCGTCCGGGGGGCAGTGTCTGGAGCCGCTGGGACGGCACCCGACAATCAGAATCAAGATGTCGGTGCTTCCACAGGCGCAGGGCGGCAAACCTGCACAAACAACCTGGAAACGACTCTGGAGCGCTCCTGATCAAAGCGTCTCCCTGCTGGCAGTGTGCATTCACACAGGCCGCACACACCAGATTCGCGTGCATCTGTCCCATCTGGAGCATCCTTTGCTGGGAGACGCATTGTATGCGCCCAAAAATGTGCGGACGCGCGCATCGCGCCAGATGCTGCACGCATGGCGTCTGTCCTTCACGCACCCGCAGACAGACAAAGAAATGCGTTTTGTCTGTCCGTTGCCGGAGGACATGATACAGACCGCCCTGGCCGCCTGCCGTCGTATGCAGCGTATAGTGGTTGTCGGCAATCCCGGCAGCGGCAAATCCACATTTGTTCGGTATCTGGCAAATACGGGGATTCCCGTGATCAGCGCCGACGCCATTGTGGCGGATTTATACGCGTCTGGAGGCGAAGTTGCCGACTGGGTGAGGCAGCGATGCGGCAACCTGCAGTTGACAGCGGGCAGCGCTGTGGACAAGGCGGCGCTGTTTGCTGCCATGCGCACGGATACCGTGCTGCGTCGCGACATTGAGCAGATGGTGCACGGGCTGGTACGTGTTGCCCTTGATGCATTCTGGGAAAAGCAAGAAAATGCAGGTTTTTTTGCGGCAGTGGCGGAGCTGCCTCTCTATTTTGAATGCGGCTGGCAAGGCGCCTTCAGTCCTGCGCCGCTGACGATAGGTGTGCACTGCCCTATGGCGCAACGTATGCACCGCACCATGACAGAACGCGGATGGAGTGAAGACAAGGCGGCGGTGCTGGAATCCTGGCAATGGCCTGAAGCCTGCAAAGAGGCCATCTGTGACATGTTGGTGGACAACAGTGGTTCACTGGGAGAAATGGCGCTGTCCGCCGAGCGAACTTTGCAGGATATTGAGCGGCGGCGCACAGCAATGGAGCAGCAGCAACGACGTCTGCTGGAAGATGCTTGCCGCTGATGGCCGTCCTGTTGTTTGGTATTCTGCAAAAAGAGAGGTGCACCCGAGAAATTGGACAGTCGTGTAAGCTAAGCCTCAGCGGTTGTCCAACCAGTGGTGATCCACCTCTGACGGCAAGGGGAGAAGAGCTAAAGGCAGACGACAAAGACTGTGGGATTCCAGAAATATTTTCCACAAGGTTTTGAGGGCCGGCGAATTTAGAAAAGCGAACTATGCGTAATAACCATCACCAACCTTATTTTTCCGCTAAATTCACCATTTTTGCTTAATGCGCTTCTTTCACGAATATCAAACAGCTTGCCGTTTCAAATACAATCACGACCGGAAAGCCTGGAGCAGCAAAGCATAGCAATTTTGCTGGAATCGGGTTTCGATAAATGCCATGTACCAGCAGAAATACCAGCTTTTGCTGGTATGTATATAGATTTTTCTGGACGAATACAGACAAAAAGGAAGGCCAAAACCCTTTGTTTTCTTAGGAGTTCTGGCCTTTTCTGTGTCCATCTGGACTTAAATTTGGCGGAGAGGCAGGGATTTGAACCCTGGATACAGGTTTAAGCCCGTATACTCGCTTAGCAGGCGAGCTCCTTCAGCCGACTCGGACACCTCTCCGTGCTGCTGCAATACGCATACAAGACTTGCATGATCACATTGCAAGCGTTGTTAGCGTAAATTTGCAGTGTTGTCAAGGGCGGCGCGCGTTGCGTCCAGAACGGCGACGCTGCATGCTGTCGCGCTCATAACGCGAACAGGGAAAGGTATGCCGGCGTGATTGACCCGCATGGCCGCTTGGCGTATTTTGCCTGCTCGACAGTATCGGAGGAAAACAGCGGAGCGCAACATGTCAGAAGACAGCACGGAAAACGGCAACGACAAGAACGAGGCGCCGTGCAGGCCCGGTGTGGATTTTATCCGCGCGAGAATTCAGGACGACAACGCCTCGGGCCGTTTCGGCGGTCGTGTGCACACGCGTTTTCCTCCAGAGCCGAACGGCTGTCTGCATCTGGGACACGCAAAGTCCATCTGTCTCAATTTCGGCGTGGCCGGCGAGTTCGGCGGCAAGTGCAATTTGCGTTTTGACGACACCAACCCCGCAAAGGAAGAAACCGAGTACGTTAACTCCATCCGTGAGGATGTGCGCTGGCTCGGCGGGGACTGGCAGGAACGGGAATTTTACGCTTCCGATTATTTTGAGCAGTTGTATGCATATGCCGAGCAACTGATCCGCATGGGCAAGGCCTATGTGGACGATCTGTCCGCTGATGAGATACGCGAATACCGCGGCACACTGACAAAGCCAGGCCGTGAAAGCCCGTGGCGCAGCCGGGGCATGGAAGAAAATCTGAATCTTTTTCGACGAATGCGCGCCGGAGAATTTTCGGACGGCGCGCGGGTGCTGCGAGCCAAAATTGACATGGCTTCATCCAATCCGGCGATGCGCGACCCCACGCTCTACCGCATCCGCCATGCGGAACACCACCGCACCGGCAAAACATGGTGCATATACCCGCTCTACGATTATACACACTGTCTGTCCGATTCGCTGGAAGGCATCACACATTCGCTCTGTACGCTGGAGTTTGTGAATAATCGAGAATTGTACGACTGGGTGCTGGACGCGCTGAACGTGTATCATCCGCAGCAGATAGAGTTTGCCCGCCTGAATCTGACCTGTACCGTGCTCTCCAAACGCAGGCTGATTCAGCTTGTGGAGAGCGGGTGCGTCAGCGGCTGGGACGACCCGCGTATGCCCACCCTGAGCGGTCTGCGTAGGCGCGGCGTGCCGCCGGAAGCGCTGCGCGAATTTTGCGCGCGTGTCGGCCTTGCCCGCGTGAATTCCACAGTTGAATTCGCCATGCTGGAATTCTGCATACGCGAATACCTGAACGACCATGCCCCGCGCGTCATGGCTGTGCTTGATCCTGTCAAGGTGGTCATTGAAAATTATCCGGAAGGGCAGGTGGAGACTTTTGAAATGCCCTATCACCCGGAAGACACTGCTTTCGGCGCCCGCAACGTGCCGTTTTCGCGTGAACTGTATATTGAGCGGGACGACTTCCGCGCAAATCCGCCCAAAAAATACCACAGGCTCGCGCCAGGCGCCGAAGTGCGCCTGCGCTACGCCTACCTGATCACTTGCAGGGAAGCCGTGCTGGATGAGGCGGGAAAACTAAAGGAACTGCGTTGCGTGTACGACCCGCAAAGCAGAGGAGGTCGCAGTCCGGACGGCCGCCGAGTCAAAGGCACCATCCACTGGGTTTCGACGACGCACGCCCTGCCTGCGACCATGCGTCTGTATGAGCAGATGTTTGCTGTTTCGAATCCGGGCGAAGCGCCTGAGAGCGGAACGTTTCTGGACAATGTCAACCCGGATTCGCTGCGCTGCGCGCGCGGCTGGCTGGAACCGGCACTGGCCGACGCGTGCGTGGGGGACCGTGTCCAGTTTGAACGTCTGGGCTATTTCTGCAAAGACAGGGAAAGCACCGCCGAAATGCCGGTTTTCAATCGCACGGTCACACTGCGTGACTCCTGGGCCAAACTGGAGAAAAGGGAAGGATAACCGCATGTGCCGCTATCACCTGTAAAGGAACAGAATATGAATGACGAACGCAGCCGGAAAATGAAAGATGGTCTGGAAAAAGCACCGCACCGTTCCTTGTTGTACGCCCTGGGCCTGACCAGGGCAGAAATGAACCGTCCCCTTGTGGGCGTGGTCAACGCCGCGAGTGAAGTGGTCCCCGGCCATATGCATCTCGACGCGCTGGCGTCAGCCGTCAAGGCAGGCGTGCGCATGTCCGGCGGCACTCCGCTGGAATTTCCGGCCATTGCCGTCTGCGACGGCCTTGCCATGAATCATGAAGGCATGCGCTTTTCACTGCCGTCGCGGGAATATATCGCTGACTCCATTGAAATCATGGCGCGGGCGCACGCCTTTGATGCGCTTGTTTTTATTCCAAATTGCGACAAATGCGTCCCCGGCATGCTCATGGCCATGCTGCGCCTCAATATGCCGTCCGTTTTGATTTCAGGCGGCCCCATGCTGCCCGGCAGACTGGACCCGCACACACAGGGTGATCTGATCACCGTTTTTGAAGCGGTGGGCCGTGTGCGTGCCGGCAGCATGAGTGAGGAAGAACTGGAACACATGGCAGAGAGAGCCTGCCCGGGGTGCGGCGCTTGCGCGGGAATGTTTACGGCCAATTCCATGAATTGTCTTGCCGAGACAATCGGCGTGGCCCTGCCCGGCAACGGCGTTGTTCCCGCAGTGAGCGCGGCGCGCGTGCGTCTGGCAAAAACAGCGGGGATGAAGGTGATGCATCTGCTTGAACGCAATATCCGCCCCCGTGACATTGTGACGGACAAAGCCGTTGCCAACGCCGTCGCTGTGGACATGGCGCTGGGCTGTTCCACCAACACGGTGCTGCATCTGCCGGCAATTTTCGGCGAGGCGGAACTGAAGATTTCTCTGGAGATTTTTGATGAAATAAGCCGCAACAGCCCTAATCTCTGCAAACTTTCCCCTGCGGGCAAGCATTTTATGGTGGATCTGGACAATGCCGGAGGCATCCCGGCTGTTATGAGTGAACTCGACAAGCTCGGCCTGATCCATAAAGATTGCCTGACAGTCACCGGAGCGACTGTGGGTGAAAATTTGAAGGTTCTGAACGCCCGCATTCTGGATCCGGAAGTTATCCGGCCTGTTGATCATGCGTATTCAAGGCAGGGAGGCATAGCCATTTTACGGGGTTCTCTTGCGCCTGACGGGGCTGTGGTCAAACAGTCGGCCGTGGCGCAGGAAATGATGCGCCGCGATGTGCGCGCAAGGGTTTTTGATTCCGAGCAGGACGCCATGACCGCCATACTGGACGGCAAGATTCAGCCGGGAGACGGAGTGGTGATACGCTACGAAGGACCGCGCGGCGGACCGGGCATGCGTGAAATGCTTTCGCCCACAGCGGCCATTACCGGCATGGGGCTCGGCAAAGATGTGGCGCTGCTCACAGACGGGCGTTTTTCCGGCGGCACCAATGGCGCGGCTATAGGCCATATCTCTCCAGAAGCGGCGGCGGGCGGCGTGATTGCCCTTGTGCGGGAAGGGGATATGATACATATTGACATACCGTGCCGCAAACTTGATCTGCTTGTGAATGAAGCCGAACTGGAGCGGCGCAGGGCCAGCCTCGCCGTTCCGCAAAAAGAATGTCCCTACCCTGTGCTCCGGCGCTACGCCCGTCAGGTCAGTTCAGCGGCGACAGGCGCGTGTTACAAAGCCGTGTGAACGATGCACAGTAATACAACCGCGCCCCCGCATTTTTGCCCACGAGCGCGGTCTTTATCAAAATCGTTGAGGCCCCAGATAGTGTTGACAGGCTCTAAGCGGTCAGCTTTGACAAATAAAAAATATCTTGTAGGCTATCTTTGTTCAGTATATTTTATACCATTCGGGATGTGGCTCAGTTTGGCTAGAGTGCAGCGTTCGGGACGCTGAGGCCGCGCGTTCGAATCGCGCCATCCCGACCAAAATCTCAGGGGGTTGACGACATTCGC
>JAISKZ010000037.1 GCA_031260725.1 Desulfovibrio sp.
CTCTGCCCGCACTGCAGGAATATGGAAAAAGTAATGGAAAAATTTTCCGGCCAACACCCCGAGGTTTCCTTGTTCAAACTCGACAGCGAAGAAGAGCCGGAAGTCATGGCGTCCCTTGAGATCGAACGGGCGCCCACAGTCATAATCATTAAAAACGGCAAGAGGGTCGCTTCCAAAACAGGCCTTATGAATCCGCGCGAACTAACCTCGCTTTTTGACAAGGCTTGAGTACAGGGAGTTTTCGATGAAGACGGCAAAACACTTTGATATAGTTATCGTCGGTGGCGGCATGGCGGGGATGACGGCAGCGATCTATGCGGCAAGGGCCGACAGAAGCTGTGTCCTGCTTGAAACCGCAATCACCGGCGGGCTGGCGAATTCCACCTATCTGGTCGAGAACTTCCCTTCCTATACCGGGGTGCACGGCATGGAACTCATGCAGAAGGTGCGCGAGCAGGTTGATCATCTCGGCGTGACCGTCGAGGAAATTTGCGAAGTTGTACGTTGTGCTCTGACTGCCAAACGAAAAACCGTTGAAACCGAAGACACCGTTTATGACGCCGGCGCCGTCATCATAGCCACCGGCAGAAAACCCGTCCCTCTGGATGTCCCCACGGAATGCGCCCAGGTGCATTATTGCTCTGTTTGTGACGGCGCTCCCTATAAAGGAAAGGACATCGTTGTAGTCGGCGGCGGCAATAGCGCTTTTGATGAAGGTTTGTATCTGCATCGGCTTGGAGTCAGGCGAATTACGCTGGTCGAAAAAGAAGACAGGTTCTTCGCTGCCCAAAAAGCCCAGGACGCGCTGCTCGGCAACGCGAACGTCACCTGCCGCCTGAATACCTTCGTCGAAGACCTGGTGGTGGGAGACGACAAACTTAAGGCGGCCGTTCTCAAAAACCCGCTCACAGGAACCACAGAAGCCATTGACGCGGAAGGCGTTTTCGTCTTCCTTGGGCAAGAGCCCAATTCCAGCCTGTTCAGAGGCATGCTGAACCTTGATCACGCCGGTTATGTACTCGCGGATGAACACATGCAGACAAATATTGCCGGCGTGTTTTCCGCAGGCGACATCAATGCCAAAAGGTTTCACCAACTGACAACAGCCGCTGCGGACGGCACTACAGCCGCCTTGATGGCGGACAGATACCTCTGGGAACAGAAATAATTTTACTATGTACAAAAACAACACTCTAACTTACCCCAGCCATTGAGGAGCGCATTCTGTCAACTCGACAGGACTTCGTTGTTCTTACCTTTGAAAAAGGATTTTTTATGAAAAAAGTTATCGTTGTAATCACCGTGTTCCTCTGCTGCATTTGTTCCACTTTTTCCCTTGCCGAAGAGACTTCCAATGCCGAAGAAACTTCCAAGGGTAAAACCACCGAGAAAAAAAGCGCCCGTTCAACCATGCTTTTTGGGCAACCAGTCAATGTAAACATTGGCGGGGGTGGAACATTGCCCAAAGGCAGAGCGCTCACGATACTGAACACATCCTTTGCCGACAAGACAAACGCCATGAACGGCGGCGGCAAAAACCCGAATGTCTTCAGTCAGACGTGGCTGTTCAAATTCCGCTACGGCATCACCGATCATCTGGAACTGTCCACGGTCAGTCCTTTTGTTGATATGAATCGCACTCCCAGACCGCAGCATGCCTCTAAACATCTGGGAGGGTTCGGCGACCAGGCTGTAGCCCTTGTTATCGCCCCATGGAATGAGCATCAGGGAGATCCTGTTTCCGCCAGTCTCGCCGTGGGGGTAAATTTCCCCACCGGCGGCTGGGGCGACAGTTTTGTTCCGGGAAACGGCGTCTGGGGAACCCGGATCAAGGCCGGCATCGGCAAAAAGATCACTGACGACATCAAGCTGGACACGGAAGTCGCCTACGGCTTGCCGTATACACGGGGTAACCAGGACGTCCTGCGCGGGGAACAATTCCAATGGAACGCCCAAGCCCGTTATTTGTTTAACTATTTCGACATCGGCATTGAGAGTTCCCTGACTGTCCAGAATTCGGGCAACCGCTTGTCTCCCACGGGCGGGGAGGTCGATATGCGCAACGGCTATACGGATTGGTTTGTCGGCCCTTCCATGAACTTCCCCATAGATGCGCTCAGCATGTGGGCCGGCGCGGGCGTGTTTTTCCCTGTCCTACAGGAATTCAATGGGCCGACCAAGGCGGAGGGCGCCCGTTTTGAATTTAAAATCGGGAAATTGTGGTAATATCGGACATACTGCGTTCTTCCACCTGTATTTTGCGGCACGTATCGTGACCTTCAATCACGCCACGCAACTCTGATTTTTGATACGGAGGACATATGTCCACAACTGTAGCGACAACTGCCGATGGAGCTTTACCAAAAAAGCCCAACAATTATTTTGACGGTCTCCCTGTGACCGGGATGCACAAGTCTATCTTCTTCATTATTATGATGGCCTATTTTTTTGAACAGATGGACAACTGGAATTTCGGCTTTATCGCTCCAGCCATCTTCAAATCATGGAATATGACGCTCTCGGAATCAAACGTGGCGATGGCCCACATTATCTTCTGGTATTTTATCGGCATGACTTCAGGCGGTTTTTTGGGTGGGGTCATTTCCGACTTCATCGGACGCCGCAAAACATTTCTGTTCGCCATTATCCTTTTTTCCTCCTGCTCGGTGATTAACGGGCTGCCTATCGACAGCCTTCCCCTCTTTATCATAGCCCGCTCGTTGACAGGTTTTGGAGTCTTCTGTCTTATGGTGTGTTCACAGACGTATATTGCGGAAATGGCCCCCGCCGAAACTCGTGGCAAGTGGCAGGGGCTTGTCGCGGCAGTGGGTTTCTGCGCGGTGCCTGTCATCGCTTTTTTATGCCGGATTATTGTTCCCCTGTCGCCGGAAGCCTGGCGCTGGATTTTTTATTTCGGCGGCATCGGCTTTATCGGATTCGTCGTGGCGTTCATGTATCTGCCTGAATCTCCGCGCTGGCTGATCAGCCGGAAGCGCCGCGATGAGGCCGAGGCTGTGGTACGGAAAATAACAAAGCAGAACATTGACCTTGCCTCGGTTGCTGAAAAAACAGCCCCCCGCAACAATGTGATGGAAACTCTCTACGGCATGTTCACACCCGCTTATATCGGACGAACACTGTTGCTTTTCCTGATTTTTCTTTGCGTGACTCCAGCGGGGTTTACCTTCACTTCCTGGACCGGCAAGCTGCTGGCCACCATTCCCCTGATCGATCCCGCTTCAGGCGAGGTCGTGCTGAACGCCGTCGGCGAACAGGTAATGCTTTATGATCAGGCGACCATGCTTACCATAATGACTATTATCAGTTGTGGCGTGCCTGCAGGTTGCTATCTCGCCTCGCTTATTTCCGACAAGGGTGGGAGAAAAATCCCTCTGGCGGTCATGTTTCTGTTGGCCGCCGGCGCAGCTCTGCTGTTCGCCCAATTCTCCACGCACATCTATCTTGCGGCGCTTTGCGGTTTTCTGCTCAGCGTATTTAATATGTCCGGCGGCTTTATTCTTTTTTCCTATACCGCCGAATCATATCCCACGCACATGCGCAATACCGCCACCGGTACACACAACGGGCTGGCCAGACTTTCCGTTGCCGGCTTTCAGTATGTGATACCTGTTATTCTTGCTACCTTCGGCGGGACAGTGGGACTTGTCAATTATGATATCCCGGCTATATTCACCACCTGCGCGGTGCTGTTTATTCTGCCCGTGCCCTTTGTGCTGATGTTCGGTCGGCGAACAGGAGGCAAGTCTTTGGAGGATATCGCCTGAAGAGTTCCTTCTCTCTCCTGGAAAACCTCTTGCCGCCAAGCTTAACGTGCTCCACGGCAAAAGGTCACTGACGACATCAAGCTGGACGATGCGTTCGGCATATGGGCCGGCGCGGACGTAACGCAACTCTGATTTTTGATACGGAGGACATATGTCCACAACTATAACGACAACTGCCGATGGAGCTTTACCAAAAAAGCCCAACAATTATTTTGACGGTCTCCCTGTGACCGGGATGCACAAGTCTATCTTCTTCATTATTATGATGGCCTATTTTTTCGAACAGATGGACAACTGGAATTTCAACTTCATCTCTTCAGCCATCTTCAAATCATGGAACCTGCCGCCCTCGGAATCAAACAAGGCGATGTCCCTGATTCTCTCCTGGTATTTTATCGGGATGACTTCAGGCGGTTTTTTGGGTGGGGTCATTTCCGACTTCATCGGACGACGAAAAACATTTCTGTTCGCCATTGCCCTTTTTTCTTCCTGCTCGGTGATTAACGGGCTGCCTATCGACAGTCTTCCCCTCTTTATCACAGCCCGCTCGCTGACAGGTTTTGGAGTCTTCTGTCTTATGGTGTGCTCACAGACGTATATCGCGGAAATGGCCCCCGCCGAAACTCGTGGCAAGTGGCAGGGGCTTGTCGCGGCAGTGGGCTTCTGCGTGGTGCCTGTCATCGGTTTTTTATGCCGGCTTGTTGTTCCCCTGTCGCCGGAAGCCTGGCGCTTGATTTTTTATTTCGGCGGCAGCGGCTTTATCGGATTCGTCGTGGCGTTCATATATCTGCCTGAATCTCCGCGCTGGCTGATCAGCCGGGGGCGCCGCGATGAAGCCGAGGCTTTGGTGCGGAAAATAACAAAGCAGAACATTGACCTTGCCTCGGTTGCTGAAAAAACAGTCCCCCGCAACAATGTGATGGAAACTATCTACGGCATGTTCACACCCGCTTATATCGGACGAACCCTGTTGCTTTTCCTGATTTTTCTTTGCGTGACTCCCGCGGGGTTTACCTTCACTACCTGGACCGGCAAGCTGCTGGCCACCATTCCCCTGATCGACCCCGCTTCAGGCGAGGTCGTGCTGAACGCCGTCGGCGAACAAGTGATGCTTTATGACCAGGCGACCATGCTTACCATAATGACCATTATCACTTGTGGCGTGCCTGCAGGTTGCTTTATCGCCTCGCTTTTTTCTGACAAGGGTGGGAGAAAAATCCCCCTGGCGGTCATGTTTCTGCTGGCCGGCAGCGCAGCTTTGCTGTTCTCCCAATTCTCCACGCACATCTATCTTGCGGCGCTTTGCGGTTTTCTGATCGCCGTATTTAATATGGCCGGCGGCTTTATTCTTTTTTCCTATACCGCTGAATCATATCCCACACACATGCGCAATACCGCCACCGGCACACACAACGGGCTGGCCAGACTTTCCGTTGCCGGCTTTCAGGTTGTGATACCTGTTATTCTGGCTACCTTCGGCGGGACAGTGGGGCTTGTCAATTATGATATCCCGGTTATATTCAAGACCTGCGCGACGCTGTTTATTCTGCCCGTGCCCTTTGTGCTGATGTTCGGCCGGCGAACAGGAGGCAAATCTTTGGAGGATATCGCCTGAAGAGTTCCTTCTCTCACCTGTTGAAAACCTCTTGCCGCCAAGCTTAACGTACTCCACGGCAAGAGGTTTTTTACCTTTCCCAAGGAGTCTTATCTCATCTAGAGCATAGATATGGATATACATCCTGAATTTCCCCCGATAATTCTCACCGAACTTAATAAACCGTGGGAGAGTGTGCTGGCCAGCGGCACACCGATCTCCCTTGCCGCGAAAAGCGTCCTCTCGGGCACTATAGGCCTATATTTTATAAAACGCGGGTGCATCAGGCTCTCCAGCATTTTTGTGAATGGAAATGAAAAATGCATGCTTTATATAGGGGCAGGGACTTTGTTTGCTGAGGTTCCCATGTTCCAGACTAGCGAAGACTATCTTTTCACAAGCATAGAACAAACAGAAGCCGTATTCTTTCCAAAGCAATTTATCACCACGGATTTTATCGCTGAATATCCCGATCTGGTGCTCAATCTGCTTCAATCCTTGAGCATAAAGACCAGAATTTTATATTCGCAGATTTCCTGCGGATTCGCATTTGACTCCTTCGGTATGGTGTGCCGCGCGCTGTACAGCATGCACCTTTACAACCGGGAAGGCGGACGGGTTGTGCCTCACCTGACGCAACAAGACCTTGGCGTACTTCTCGGTCTGCATCGCAGTTCCCTGCACAAGGCTCTGGCCCGTCTGAAAGATGAGGGGATCATCGGCAGCTATAGTAAAAAGGCGCTCCACATTCATGACATCGGACGTCTCTTGACTTATGCCAGGAAACAACGCGTGATGCCGACAGTTCACAGGACAGGCGGGGCCACCCTCTTTCTACTCGGCAAGAATTGACGCAGCAACTATAAATCTGGCGTGCCGATGCGCGGCACAGCCTGTTCAAACGCATGGCCATAGGCCAAAAGATCCGCTTCGCCGAAAGCCCGGCCTATAAGCTGCATGCCTACAGGCATAAAGCTTTCCGCTCCTCTGCCCACAGGCAGGGAAAGCCCCGGCAAACCAGCCAGATTGAGCGAAAGGGTATAGGCGTCCATCAGATACATGCGCAGCGGATCGGAGCTGTGCGCCCCCAAATCCCAAGCCGTCTCCGGTGAAACAGGCGCGCAGACAACATCACAAAAATCCAAGGCGGCCAGATATTCATCGCGAATCAGACGTCGCACCTGAGCGGCCTTGCGGTAATAGGCGTCATAATACCCTGCGGAAAGCACATATGCCCCCAGCATGATGCGGCGCTTCACCTCTTCGCCGAAACCTTCGGAACGCGACCGCACATAAAGTTCTTCCAGATGCTGCACATTCGCGGCGCGACGGCCGTAGCGCACGCCGTCAAAACGGGCCAGATTGGAGCTGGCCTCAGCCATGGCGATGATATAATAGGTGGCGACGGCCGCGCCGGTGTGCGGCAGACTCACCTTCACAAGTTCCGCGCCGCAACGCTCCGCCGCGCGCAAGGCAGCATCGCAGGCAGCGCGCACTTCCGGGGCGGCACCCTCGCCGAAAAATTCTTTGGGCAGGCCAAAGCGCGCGCCCTTGAGCGTTTTAGCGCCAACGGCGGCTGTGTAGTCCTCCACCGGTCTGGGATCACTTGTGGCGTCGCGCGGGTCATGCCCTGCAATCACGCCAAGCACGCGGGCACAGTCCGCAACAGTGCGCGTGAACGGACCTATCTGATCCAAAGAAGAAGCATAGGCAATAAGACCGTAGCGGGAAACGCGGCCGTATGTGGGTTTTAAGCCCACACAGCCGCACAGCGACGCCGGCTGGCGGATAGAGCCACCCGTATCTGACCCCAGAGAGGCAAAGCACTGCCCTGCCGTGACAGAGGCCGCGGAACCGCCGCTTGAGCCGCCGGGCGTTTTGGCTGTATTCCAAGGATTGTGGGTTGTTTGAAAGGCCGAGTTTTCCGTGGAAGAGCCCATGGCAAACTCGTCCATATTGGTTTTACCCAAAATCACAGCCCCTGCGGCGCGCAGTTTTCCCACGGCAAAAGCATCAAAAAACGGCGTAAATCCTTCTAAAATACGCGAACCGGCCGTAGTGACAAGCCCTTTTGTGCAAAGCACGTCCTTGACGGTAACAGGAATGCCGAAGAGCGGCAGGGACTTGTCCGGCCCGGCATTGTCGAGAGCGCGAGCGCGAGCGATCGCATTTTCTCTGTCCACGCACAGCATGGCGGCAATTTTCGGCTCGGTTGCGTCAATGCGGTCAAGGCATGCCCGCGTCACCTCTTCAGCGCTGATTTCTTTTTTTTGCAGGGCAGTTGCCGCGGCAGCGAGCGAAAGCGAGCATATATCTGTCATATTTCTTTCCTGAAAGCGGTGTCGCAACAGCGACTGCTTTAGAAACCTTCCGCAAAATATCTGCAATTATATATGGATGATGGATTATATAATACGCGGCACCATAAAATATTCACCATTCTGCGCCGGCGCGTTGGCCAGTGCTTCTTCCCGACCGCACAACGCGGCGGGCGTATCCTCACGACAACGGGCAGTGTGCGCTGCCGGACTGTACAACGGGGGCACGCCGTCTGTATTCACCCCGGCCAACGTATTCATAGAGCCTAAAATATCCTGAAACTGACGGGAAAAGAGGGTCTGCTCCTCTTCGCCAACGCGCAGACGGGAGAGCGCCGCCATTTTGACAACGTCTTCCCGGCTGATGTGTTTGTCTGACATGGCTTGTCCTTGTTCGTTATGCTGCTTTGCTGAAAGAAGATCAGGCCCCTGCAGAGGGCCGTTCAGCACACGGTGGGCACAGGGGGCATAAACAGTCATAAGCGCTCCGTCGCGGATAAAAAAACCGGCTCCATAAGGAACCGGCTCTTTTTTAGTATAGTCGGCACTTCAAGACAAGCCGGGGTTTCCCTGACCGGTCATTTCTTCACCTCCGTATAGTCCGCATCCACCACATCTTCCGCATCCTGCCCGGCGGCCCCGTCATTCTGCCCGGCGTCGGCCGCCCCGACTGTCTGCCCCGCCTGCTGCTGATAAAGCTGCTCCGCGAGCTTGTGCGAGGCATTGGCGAGTTCCTCCGTGGCGCTTTTGATGGCGGCCGTGTCGTCACCTTCCATCACCTTGCGCAATGCGGCAATTTTGTCTTCAATATCGCTCTTGACAGCCGCGTCGGGCTTGTCGCCCAAATCGGCCAACGATTTTTTCGTGCCGTAAATCAGGCTGTCCGCGTGGTTTCTGGCTTCAATGAGTTCCTGTTTCTTCTTATCGTCGCTCGCGTGGGTCTCCGCCTCGCGCACAAGACGCTGGATGTCCTGCTCCGAGAGGCCGGAAGACGCCGTGATCTTGATGGACTGTTCCTTGCCGGTACCCATGTCTTTGGCAGAAACATTCACAATGCCGTTAGCGTCAATATCAAACGAAACCTCAATCTGCGGCACACCGCGCGGAGCCGGTGGAATGCCGGTCAAATCAAAACGGGCAAGCGTCATGTTGTCGTTCGCCATAGGGCGTTCACCCTGCAGCACATGAATGGACACAGAGGGCTGATTGTCCGCCGCTGTGGTGAACACATTGCTCTTGCGTGTGGGAATGGTGGTGTTGCGCTCAATAAGCCGCGTGAACACGCCGCCCATGGTTTCAATGCCGAGTGAGAGCGGGGTCACGTCAAGCAGAAGCACATCTTTGACGTCACCCGCCAGAATACCGCCCTGAATGGCGGCGCCGCGCGCCACAACTTCGTCGGGGTTGACAGAACGGTTCGGTTCTTTGCCGAAAAATTTGCCCACCACCTGTTGCACAAGCGGCATACGCGTCATGCCGCCCACCAGAATAACCTCGTCAACCTGACCGGCGGAAAGCCCTGCGTCAGCCAACGCTTTTTCGCAGGGCGCAATGGTGCGGTCAACAAGGTCACTCACCAGAGACTCCAGTTTAGCGCGGGAAAGTTTTATCAGCAAATGCTTCGGCCCGTTCTGATCCGCTGTGATGAAGGGCAGGTTGACCTCCGCCTCCATTGATGTGGAAAGGTCTTTTTTTGCTTTCTCCGCTGACTCTTTCAGGCGTTGCAGGGCCATGCTGTCTTTGGAAAGGTCAATGCCGTTGTCCTTTTTAAATTCTTCCACAAGCCAGTTGATAACGCGCTGATCAAAATCTTCGCCGCCCAAAAAAGTGTCGCCGTTGGTGGCGCGCACTTCCACCACGTTGTCGCCCACTTCCAGAATGGAGATGTCAAAGGTGCCGCCGCCGAGATCAAAAACAGCGATTTTTTCATTGGCCTTTTTGTCCGAACCGTAGGCCAGCGACGCGGCCGTGGGTTCGTTAATGATGCGCTTGACTTCAAGGCCCGCTATACGGCCGGCGTCTTTGGTGGCCTGCCGTTGCGCGTCGTTGAAATAAGCGGGCACGGTGATGACGGCTTCTGAAACCGGCTCGCCCAGGTACGCCTCAGCGTCAGCCTTCAGTTTAGCAAGAATCATGGCCGAAATTTCCGGCGCGCTGTACACGCGCCCGTCTGCCTCCACCCCGGCGTCATCATTGGCTGATTTGGCTATGACATACGGGGAGTGTTCTTTCCAGCGGCTTACTTCGGCGCTGTCGTATTTTCGGCCCATAAGACGCTTGATGGCAAAGATGGTTCGCTTCGGGTTGGTCACGGCCTGACGTTTTGCTATCTCGCCCACCAGGCGCTCTTTGTCGGTAAAGGCCACCACAGAAGGCGTCGTGCGGCCGCCCTCAGGGTTGGTGATGCACTTCGGATCCTTGCCCTCCATGACGTACACACAGGAATTCGTGGTGCCAAGGTCGATTCCGATAATTTTAGACATATCTGCATCCTCCGGGAGAAATTGTACTTCGCAAAAAGGGGGGCGCATATTTCAGGCCGCCTGAGGCATATCTAAGTCTTTCTTGTCAATCGTCCAGTCCCCAAGGAATAAAATTTTACATAAAAGATAGATGCGCCCGGCGGGCAACACACACACGCACAGCCGTCGTCGCCACGTTGCGCTATGCCGTCGCAAGGCTGGATGCGGAGGAACGCGCCCCAGACATATGCGCCGGTAACATTTTCATCCCCTCTTGCCTGTCAGGAACGATCAGGGTATTTTTCAGCACATGATTACTGTGCGTAACATTGAAAAACGCTACGGCAATGCGCCTGTTTTACGCGATTTGTCCTTTTCTGTGAAAGCCGGAGAAATTTTCGGCATTGTTGGACATTCCGGCGCCGGCAAGTCAACGCTGTTGCGCTGTTTTAACGGCCTCACGACATATGAGGGCGGCAGCGTGAAAGTAATGGACAGGGAAGTTGCTGATCTCAACGAAGAGGGGCTGAGGGAACTTCGCCGCGACATGGGCATGATTTTCCAGAATTTCAGCCTCATGAGCCGCAAAAACGTATTTGAAAACGTGGCCTTTCCCCTGCGGATCTGGAACAGCCGCAAACCCGGGCGCGATCCGGAAATCACCGGCAGGGTTATGGAACTTCTTGAACTCGTCGGTCTGGCGGAAAAACGCTGTGAGCGCGTGCAAAATCTCTCTGGCGGGCAAAAACAGCGCATAGGCATCGCTCGGGCGCTGGCGCTGAATCCGAAAATTCTCCTGTGCGATGAGGCGACATCCGCCCTGGATCCCAAAACGACCCTGAACATTCTGGATTTGCTGCAAAGCATCAACGACCGCTTCAACCTCACCATCGTTGTTGTCACACATCAGATGGAAGTGGTCAAACGCCTCTGCCATCGCCTGTTGCTCCTGGACAAAGGCATCAGCCGGTGCATGGGCAAAACAGAAGAACTTTTTCTCGCGCCCCCGGAAGGGCTGAAAGATCTCGCGGGAGAAGAATACGCGCTTGTCCCTTCCGGCGCAAATATCCGCATCTTGTTCCCCCGCGAAATTTCACAACAGTCCGTCATTACCGACATGGCCCGCGAGCTTGACATCAGTTTTTCCATTGTGGGCGGCAAGCTGGAGCGCTACATCGACGACGTGCTCGGCTTTCTGGTAATCAACGTGCCGGACGAACACTTTGAGAGAGTATGCCACCATATGCGTCAAAAAAATCTGCACTGGGAGATTCTTGCCGATGATAACAACGCTTTTCAGCGCCCTCAATGAAACCTTGTACATGGTCTTTCTTTCCACTTTGTTTTCCGCCGTCGGCGGTTTCGGCCTTGCCCTGCCGATGATCCTGACCGGCCCCCACGGTCTGCGGCCCAACGCCGGAATTTACACGGCGCTGGATACCGCCGTGAACCTGCTCAGATCCTTCCCCTTCATGATTCTGATGATTGCCCTCATCCCGTTCACCCGGCTTGTTGCGGGAGTTGCTTACGGCAATACGGCGACTGTCGTGCCGTTGACCATTTCGGCCATCCCCTTCATGGCGCGGCTTGTTGAAGGAAGCCTGCTGGAAGTCGACCCCGGCGTTGTGGAAGCGGCAAGAGCCTTCGGCGCATCCGACAGCCAGATTATCTGCCGCGTCATGGTGAAGGAAGCGTTGCCTTCCATCATTCTGAATCTAGCGGTGCTGGCCATAACCCTGCTCGGGTATTCGGCCATGGCCGGCGCCATCGGCGGCGGCGGCCTCGGCGCGCTGGCCTATAATGAAGGCTACATCCGCTTTAGGGCCGACATCATGTTCTGTGCCGTGGCCGTGCTCATTGTCGTGGTGCAGTGCCTCCAGAGCGGAGGAAACTATCTCTACAAAAAACTGCGCTGAATGGCGCAAAAGGACTACGTATGAAACATCTGCTTACCCCCCTGCTGCTCACAGTGTTTTTCGCGCAGTACGCGCCGGCCGCCGAAAGATTCCCGCTGACCGTCGGCGTTACGCCCTTCCCACACAAGGATATCATGCTTGTCGTTAAAGATGTGCTGGATAAGGAAGGCATCGTCTTGACCATCAGGGAATTTTCCGACTATGTGCAGCCGAATCTGGCCCTTGCGGACAAAGCGCTGGATGCCAATTTTTTCCAGCATATTCCGTATCTTGAAAATATGAATAAGGAAAAGGGTCTGAACCTCGTCTGGGTGGCCAAGGTGCACATTGAACCACTGGGTCTGTATTCGCAAAAAATCAAAAGCCTTGATGAACTCAAGAAGGGAGACGCTCTGGCCGTGCCCAACGACCCCACCAACGAGGCGCGCGCCCTGCGCCTTCTGGAGACGCACGGCCTTATCAAGGTTCAGCCCGGCGAACTGGTAACGGTGCGCGACATAACGGACAACCCGAAAGGTCTGAAATTCGTTGAACTGGAAGCTCCGCAACTGCCCAGAATACTGCAGGATGTGCGCGCGGCCGTGATCAACACAAATTTCGCTTCCGAAGCGGGACTGATCCCTTCGCGGGACGCCATTGTCATTGAAGGCAGGGATTCCCCGTACGCCAACGTAGTGGTTGTGCGCGGAGAAGACGTTGATCGCCCGGCAACCCTGGCGCTGAGCAAGGCCGTCAACTCCCCCGAAGTCAAAGCGTATATTGAACAAAACTTGACGGCCAAAGGGATTGTGCCGGCGTTTTAAAACCTGTCCGTCAAGAACATTGCCCGGACAAACGCCGCGTTTATTTCTTAAGCACCCGCAGTTCCGCCGTCAGCCAGCCGTCAGCACAGGACAAAACCGCATAGCCGCCCTGGGCGAGCGGGCCGGGATTGACCACTGCGGTACGGCCTATCTTGTCCACAGCCCGCGCCTCATGTATATGCCCGCAAAGGCAGACATCGGGCTGGGCTTTTTCCAAAAAGGCGCACACAGCAGTGGAGCCCACATGCACATTGCCGGAAACAAGGTCGCAAGCTGTGTCTTTGGGCGGATTGTGCGAGACAAGCGCCACATGCTGCCAGGCTTGCGCCTCGCGCCACAACGCCGTGAGCCAGTCCGCGTAGGCGGATTCAGAAAATTCGCTGGGCGTTGAAAAAGGCGTTGTCGTCGAAGCTCCCACGCCGAAAACGGCAATGCCCGGCGCGAGCTCGCGGACGGCAGTGTGCAGGTTGATTCCCTGCGCGTTGAGCCAGTCGTTCACTTCCGGCTTGTCCATATTGCCGATCTGCGCAAGCACGGGTTTGCCGCTCCGGCGCAGTGCGTCCAGCACAAGACCGGCCTCGCGGACGCCGCCGACGACGGTCAGATCCCCGGTGACGATAACCCCTTCGGCCTTCGCCAGTTCGGGAATACGGGAAAAAAGAGACGTGTCGTCGTGAATGTCTCCCACGACAACCCAGAGACGATCCGGCACAGTTGCGCTTGGCATAAGGGCTTGTCCTTTGCTAGGAAAAACGGCAGAGCGATGTTGCCACATCTCGCGTCACATGAAAAGGGGAGAAATATGCCCGCAGAAACAGCACAAAGCACGACATCGTCAACAAACCCCACCGCGGGGAAAAAAGCCCTGCGCGAACGCATACGCATTTTGCGCAACAGCCAGTCTCCGGCGTCGTCGCTTGAGTGCAGCCAAAGGGCGCAGGAAAGGCTCGCGGCGACAGAATACTGGCAGTCAGCGCGGTCTGTGGCCCTGTATGTGCACTGCACAGGCGAGATGTCTTCCGACATGCTGCTCAAAACCGCCTGGCAGAGCGGGCGCATTGTCTACCTGCCGCGTATACGCCGCACCGAGCGCGGCGTCATGGACTTTGTGCCCTGCGCCGGGCCGGAGCAGTTGCGGCCGGGCCCTTTTGGCCTGCGCGAGCCGCTTGACAGCCTGCCGGGTTTTGACGCGGCAGACGTCGGCAAAACTTTTGCCCCCGACCTCCTGATAGCGCCCGGCTTCGCTTTTGACAAACACGGCTCGCGGCTGGGCTGTGGGGGGGGCTTTTATGACCGCTTTTTACACAAAAATTTCGTCTGCCCACGCGTTGGCCTTTGCTTTGAATTTCAGCTTGTTGAGAGCATGCCCGTGGAAGAATGGGATCAGTCTGTGCAGTATATTTGTACGGAAAAACGCTTTTTTGATGTAATTCCAGATAGTAAGAGTACAGATAGCGTTAATAATCCATGACCATGAAGAATCGGGTCTACACATGCCTGTCATGACAGACAAAATCTGTTTACAATTTACATTTCGCTGACTAACATATCGCAATAGAAGGACGGGGCAGGCCGTTTCCGTTCTTTTCCCGTCCGGGTTTCTCCCGCTGTGGATCAGGCCATCCCCCTACGGGCGGGGTTTATTTTTTATCAGAGGCAGCTATGGAGAAGGTTCAAAAAAATTCTTATGGTGGACAAGGAACTGACCGCCAAATTTATTGAAACGCGCACCGTTTCACTCGGCAACAGGACAAGAGCGTGAACGCAGTTCCGCCCCGGCATGACGCCGCTGTGGCCGGTATGTTCGGCCGCATCGCGCGTTTTTATGATCTGCTGAACCACATTCTGAGCCTGGGCATTGACCGGAGCTGGCGAACCACGCTTGCCGTCGCCGCGCTGGAAAACGGCGGAGCGGTGACGCTGGATCTGGCCGCCGGAACCTTGGACGTGGCGCTGGCCCTGCATCGCCTGCGCCCTGAAATTCTGGTGCCGGCTCTGGATTTTTGCCCGGCAATGCTGAGCGGCGGACGGCGTAAACTCAGACGGGACAATGCCGTGCGCGTTTTGCCTGTCGCCGCGGACGCAAAAAAACTGCCTCTGCGGGCAAATTCGGCGGACTGCATAACCATGGCCTTCGGCATACGCAACATCCTGCCGCGCGAAGCCGCCTTCGCGGAAATGCTGCGAGTGCTCAAGCCCGGCGGGCGGGCCTGCATACTGGAATTCGGCTCCGGCCGCGAGCGCATATGGGGCGGGTTGTATAATTTCTATCTGAACCGCATCCTTCCCTGCGTCGGGAGACTGATTTCCAAAGACAAAGCGGCCTATGCCTATCTGGCGGAGACCATACGCGCCTTCCCCACAGCGCGAAAATTTGAAGAAGAACTCCTGGATGCCGGCTTTGCGCGCGCCTGGCATAAAAAACTCACTTCCGGCATCGTCTGCCTGCATGTGGGAGAAAAAGGATTTTACCCTCTCAAAGTAGAACAATAAATGAGGCACACATGGTGAACTTTGAGGATCTGCAGCAGCGTAAACAGCCGGTAGCCGTCGTCGGACTCGGCTATGTAGGCCTGCCGCTGGCGGTTGCCCTTTCACGCTATGCGGATGTGCTTGGTTTTGACATTAGTCAACACCGCATTGCGGAATTGCGGCTCGGCCATGACCACACGCGGGAAGTCGGAAAAGAAGCCCTTGCTGCAGCGACAGTGCGCTACACTGTCGATCCCGCTGAACTCAACAGGGCGGGCGTTATCATTATTGCCGTGCCCACGCCCATTGACAATCACCGCTCCCCTGACCTGACGCCGATTGTGAGCGCAACCGTCACTGTGGGGCACAACCTCGGCAGGGGCTGTGTGGTAGTGTATGAATCCACAGTCTACCCTGGCTTGACGGAAGAAATCTGTGTGCCTGTGTTGGAGCGCGAATCCGGCCTGCGCTTCGGCAAAGATTTCAGTGTGGGCTATTCCCCTGAACGGATTAACCCCGGCGACAAAGTACATACGCTTGCATCCATTACTAAAATTGTTGCCGGGTCGGATACCGCCACGACAGACCTGCTGGAGAAGCTTTACGGCACCGTTGTGACGTCCGGCATTCACCGCGCCTCCAGCATCAAAGTGGCGGAGGCCGCCAAAGTTATTGAAAATACCCAGCGCGACCTGAATATCGCCCTGATGAATGAACTGGCCGTTATTTTTGAACGGCTCGGCATTGACACCGTGGAAGTACTGGAAGCCGCCGGCAGCAAATGGAATTTTCTGCCTTTCAGGCCAGGGCTTGTCGGAGGGCACTGCATAGGCGTCGACCCCTACTACCTCACGTTTAAGGCGGAAGAGCTGGGTTTTCACCCGGAAGTCATACTGGCGGGGCGCCGCATCAACGACGGCATGGGCAAATATGTTGCGGAATGCGCGGTCAAGCGCCTGATCAAACACGGCCGCGTCGTCAGCGGCGCGCGGGTGGGCATCCTGGGTTTCACTTTCAAGGAGAATGTTCCGGATTTGCGCAATACCCGCGTGGTGGACGTGGTGCGCGAACTTGCGGACTACGGCGTGACTGCGCTTGTCAATGACGCGCAGGCCGACCCGCGGGAGGCGCTTGCCGAATACGGCCAGACGCTCCTCTCTCTGGACGAGATGCGCAACCTGGACGCGCTGATTCTGGCTGTAAGACACAGAGAATACGCATCACTCACGCCGGAAAAGCTCAAAACATTTTTTGCGGATCCGGCAAACGCGCTGCTGCTGGACATAAAGGCTTTTTTTGACCCGACGGCCATGCGCGCAGCGGGCTTTGATTACTGGAGGCTGTAAACCATACTCCGCAGCCGGTGTAAAATTGATATCTTGTTGTAACTGAATGGTATCTAAACATGATGAATCGGGGTATACGCTGTGACATTGCTGATCTGCGCCCCAACAGGCAAGGAACTCAATGCTCTGTTGCCGAACCTCACGCCTGAAGCCGGCGAAGAAATGTGTCTCTTGCCCGTACGCCTGAAAAAAGGCGGCGCTTTTGCCTGCGCAACCGGCGTAGGGCCGATAAACGCTGCTCTTGCGATCGGCAAATGCCTTGCTGAAGCCGAATCAGGCAAAAAGCCCATACACGCTGTGCTGCTGGCAGGGCTGGCCGGCGCGTTTAATCTTGAGCGGCTGCCGTTGCGCGCTCTGTGTCTGGTGCGGGTAGAAATCTGGCCGGAATACGGGCTGCACGACGGCACAAGCGTCACGGCAAAGGCCTTCAGTTTTCCTCTCTGGCAACGGCATGCCAAAGACGGCGGCGATGTGTACAACAGGCTGCAGCTCGACACGCCTGCAGCGCTGGGCCTGTCGACAGCAGGACTGGCCGGAATGCTGACGGAATGCGTGTCGTTGACCGTAGCCGGCGTCAGCGCCGCGTTTGCGCGGGCAAGAGATCTGGTGCAGCGGCATCATGCGGATCTGGAAAATATGGAAGGTTTTGCCGTAGCCTATGCCTGCGCGCGCGGCGGCATCCCCTGCGTGGAACTGCGCAGCGTGTCAAATAAAGTCGGCACGCACGCAAAAAATGAAAAAGATTTCCACGGCGCGCTGCAGAGTCTTGCACGTGTGTTGCCGGGCCTGAACCTGATCTGAAGTGACGCCGTGAAAACACTGAAAGCACATTTTGCCAAAGAGCTGCCGCGCATCAACACGGCGCTTGACAAGGCCGTACAGGATCTGCCGGAACCTGTGCGCCCTGTGGCGCGGCATATTCTTGACGCCGGCGGCAAACGTCTGCGCCCCCTGCTCACGCTTCTTACAGCGCGTCTGCTCGGCTGCGAGGCGGAAAACATTGACAGGCTTGCCGTGACAATGGAAATGCTGCACGCCGCCACGCTGCTGCACGACGACGTGCTGGACAACGCTCAAAGACGCCGCGGCGCGCCGGCCGCCCATATTTTGTATGACGTGCCTGCCGTCATACTGACCGGGGACGCCCTGCTTGCGCACGCAAACGCTCTGGTGGCCGACTTCGGCGACACGCGTTTGACGCGCTGCTTCTCCGCGGCCACCAGCCGCACGGCCGCCGGCGAAATTTTGGAAATTACGGTCAAAGGGCGTACGGATATTTCCGACGACGACTATGAAAATATCGTACGCGGCAAAACGGCGTGGCTCATCCGCGCCTCCTGTGAAATGGGAGCGCTCGCCGCCGGAGCGGACGACGCATGTGTTGACGCCGCCGCAACATATGGCGAAAATCTGGGCATGGCTTTTCAACTGGTGGACGACGCGCTTGATCTCGCGCCGACCTGCGTGACCGGCAAGCCGACAGGCGGCGATGCGCGCGAGGGGAAACTGACCCCGCCGTTGCGGCTCTACCGACTGCACCTGCCCCCGGAAGAACAGGCCGCTTTTGACGCAGCTTTCACATGCGGGCTGATAACGGAGCACGACGCAGAAACCATTGCCGAACGCATTTGCGCGGCGGGCTATGGAACGCAAACACTTCTGCAGGCGGACAAATATCTGCACGCAGCGCGCACAGCGCTGGAAGCCCTGCCGGACAGGCCGGAGCGCGAGATATTGCGCCGGATGACCGATTATGTGCGCAACAGGAAAAAGTGAATAACCCCACCTGCTAAAGCTGGTGACCTCCATTAACAGCACGCACACTTTGTTTGGCACACAGCTCAAACAAAAGAAATGCTGAAGTTGCCGCATGAAGGCAGGGCTTACCTTTCTCAACGTGGGTCAATAAAAGGACAAACATGCTTTATCGTATCGAAGCCGGTCCGCAGTCTTACGTGGACGATACCCAGGGCCGAAAAACGGCCATGCAGCTACAAAAAGCCTTGAACCTCACGGTGGACTCTGTGCACCGCATCAAGGTTTTTACCATGGACGGGCTTGACAGGGAGCAGGTCTTGCGCTTGCTGGACGAAGGCATTCTGCACGACCCCATTCTGCAACGCGCGGCCATTGACGTTCTTGAACCGTTCGACCCCGCGCCCGACTGGTTTGTGGAAGTGGGTTTTCGCCCCGGCGTCACGGACAACGAAGCCCGCACAGCCCGCGACACCGCGGCTCTTGTGCTCGGCATCCCGCGCGAAAATATCAATGTATACACTGCTGTTCAGTACCGTGTCCGCAACAACCCCGCTGCGCCCCTGAACCGCAATCAGGTGGCAAACGCCAGCCGCGGCCTGCTCTGCAACACATTGATCCAGAGAAGCAGAATCAAAAGTCTTGAACAGTGGCAGGCCGAACCGGGTTTTACGCCTGAAGCCGCCAGAGTCACGGGACAAGCCGACGACACAGTCACCACCGTACCGCTTTCCGTCATGGACGACGCAGCCATGATGAACGCAAGCCGTGCAAACACCTGGGCGCTGAACATTGATGAACTGCGCCGCATCCGCGATGCTTTCAATATCTCCACGGAACAGATCCGGCGCGCTGCGCTTCGTCTGCCGTCAGACCCGACGGATGTGGAAATGGAAGTGCTGGCTCAAACCTGGTCCGAACACTGCAAACACAAAATTTTTGCCGCGCGCATCGCCTACGAAAACAGGGAAACCGGCTTGAACGAAGATGTGGACAATTTATACAAAACCTGCATCCGCGACGCAACCGCGCTTTTGCGCGAACGCATGGGCGAAAACGATTACTGCAAGTCCGTGTTCAAAGACAACGCGGGAGTTATTGCCTTTATTAACGGCTACGACGCATGCGTCAAAGTGGAAACGCACAACAGCCCTTCTGCGCTTGACCCTTATGGCGGCGCGCTGACCGGCATTGTCGGCGTCAACCGGGACCCTATGGGAACCGGCCTCGGGGCGGAACTGGTCTGCAATACGGATGTCTTCTGCTTTGCCTCGCCTTTTTATGACAAGATCCTGCCGCCGCGCCTGCTGCACCCGCGCCGTGTGCTGGTGGGCGTGTGCGAAGGGGTGGAGCACGGCGGCAACAAATCAGGAATTCCCACCGTCAACGGCTCACTTGTTTTTGACGAGCGCTACCTCGGCAAACCCTTGGTGTTTTGCGGAACTGTGGGCATTATTCCCGCAGAAATCAACGGCCGTCCCGGCTGGCAAAAAAAGGCCCGCGCGGGCGACGTCATTGTGATGACCGGCGGCCGAATCGGCAAAGACGGCATCCATGGGGCCACATTTTCCTCTGAAGAACTGCACGAGAATTCGCCGGCAACAGCTGTGCAGATAGGCGACCCCATCACACAGCGTAAAATGTACGACTTTATTCTGGCCGCGCGCGATCTCGGCTTGTATACGGCCATAACGGACAACGGCGCGGGCGGCCTTTCCTCTTCTGTGGGCGAAATGGCGGAAGCCACAGGCGGCTGTGTTCTGGACATCAGCAAGGCTCCGCTGAAATACGATGGCCTTAGACCTTGGGAAATACTGCTTTCCGAGGCCCAGGAACGCATGACGCTTTCTGTGCCGCCGGACAAGCTCGACGAATTTCTGCAACTGGCCGCCCACATGGATGTGGAGGCTACTGCGCTGGGGCATTTTACGGATTCGGGTTTTTTTGAAGTGCGCAGCAAAGAACGCCTTGTCGCCTCCCTGCCCATGCCGTTCATGCACGACGGCGTGCCGCAGCTTGAGCTTGAGGCCGTATGGCAAGCGCCCAAGGTGCGGGACATTCGCGTGGAAACAACAGGCATGGCGGAAGGCTCATTTTTGCAGCGCATGCTCGGCCGCCTGAATATCTGCTCCAAGGAATATATTGTCCGCCAGTATGACCATGAGGTACGCGGCGGCAGCGTTATCAAGCCTTTTGTCGGCGTGCTGTGCGACGGCCCGTCCGACGCGGGCGTGCTGCGCCCTCTGCTTGAGTCGGACGCGGGCCTCGTCGTCGCCCACGGCATCTGCCCCAAATTCAGCGATTACGACACCTACTGGATGATGGCCAACGCCATGGATGAAGCCATACGCAACGCCGTGGCCGTGGGCGGCAACCCCGACGCGTTGGCTGGCGTGGACAATTTTTGCTGGTGCGATCCTGTGACGAGCGAAAAAAACCCGGACGGCCGCTTCAAACTGGCCCAGCTGGTACGCGCCTGCAAAGCATTGAGACATTTTTCGCTCGCGTTCGACCTGCCCTGCATTTCCGGCAAAGATTCTATGAAAAACGATTACACCGGCGGCGGAGAACGTATTTCCATTCCGCCGACTGTGCTGTTTTCCGTTCTGGGCGTCATGAACAACGTCACCTGCGCCCAAAGCTCTGATTTCAAGCAGAAAGGCGAGCATATCTATCTTTTGGGCGGAACCTGGCGCGACATGGCGGGCAGCGAAGCGGCCGGCGAACTGGGCCTTGCCGGCGGCAACATACCGCATGTTGATGCCAGCACAGCCCTGCACCGCTATCGTGCCGTGCACGCCCTCATGTCAAAGCGCGCCGTCGCCGCCTGCCACGACTGTTCTGACGGCGGTCTGGCCGTAGCGCTGGCGGAGATGTGCATCGGCGGGCGTCTTGGCGCCGATGTGGATATCGACGCCGTGCCGTCTATGGAAGCAATGACGCGCACAGAACTGTTGTACAGCGAATCCGCGAGCCGCCTGCTTGTCAGCGTGCGCCCCGATCTGGTGCCCCTGCTCGACGCTGTATGTCGCGGGCAGTTGTGCCGCCGCATCGGCACCGTCACCGACAACGGACAGGTAACCCTCAGAAGCAGAGACAGCGTTTTTCTGCGGGAAAATGTGGAAGATCTGGCTCGCGCATTCAGGCAAACGCTTGACTGGTAATCTACCTGCATCAGCAACGGCTTCACCTCGCTCCCTTGGGAAACAGCACAACACCCACCGTTTTGAAAATAATGTGCACGTCCAGCAGAATGGACATATTTTTTACGTAATAGAGATCGTATTCAAGCTTGCGGCGGGCGTCTTCTTCAGACGCTCCGTAAGGGTAGCAAACCTGCGCCCATCCCGTGAGGCCAGGTTTGACGGTGTGCCGCAGGCTGTAATAGGGAATGTTCCCCTTTAGTTTTTGCACAAAGGGCATGCGTTCCGGCCGCGGACCTATAAAGCTCATGTCTCCTTTGAGGATATTCCATATCTGGGGAAGCTCGTCAATGCGCACTTTGCGGATCAATCTGCCGAAACGCGTCACCCGGCTGTCATCGGCGCCGGCCCAGACAGCGCCGTTTTTTTCGGCGTCGGCGCACATGGATCGAAATTTGTAAACCGTGAATTCCTTTTCGTGCAGCCCCACGCGTTCCTGACGGTAAATAACCGGACCAGGCGATTCAAGGCGCACAATAATTGCTGTAATCAGCATCACAGGGGCGGCCGGGATCAAAAGAACAAGAGAAATCAGCATGTCCAGCGCCCGTTTGAGGCGTCTGAGCGATCCTCGCGTATTCAGCGAAAAGCCTTCCGTTTGCAAGAGCCATTCATCATTGATTTGTGAAAGCGGCAGGCGCTGTGCCAGCTTTTCATAAAACGTGCGTATGTCCACCACCATTCTGCCCCGCAATTTGGCTTCCAGCAGTTCGTGGGCGATCTCGTCGTCAATGGGGGCGTCCGGCAGCAGAACAATCATGGTTACGTAATTTTTTTCAGCAATTTCAAGTGATTTAAATATGGGTCCAAGACAAGGGCCTGTGTCCGGCCCCTGATCCGGCTCACCCGCATACCCGATGATCTGCGCCTTGGGAAAACCCTCGGCAAGCAGTCTGCGCACTTTGCCGGCGCGGTCCACGCCCACCAGCAGAACGCGGATCGGATGCGTCAGCTTGTCCGCATTGCGGTGGTATAACCAGCGCCAGCCGAGTGTAAAACAGAAAGAAAGGGCAAAGAGCGCCAAGAGGGTTTCGCGGTCAAAGCGCCAGTGCTGGAAAGAATAGGAGGCTGTGCTGGAAGAAATGATGCCGAGCACGCAGGCCAGCAGCACCCGGCCCATTGTTGCTTTGAAATCTTCCAGACCGACGCTGTAAGCATCCAGAATATAGAAAAAAAGCATGTAGAAAAAAACAGTGAACAACGACGCGCCGGTATAGTCGTGAAAGACGCTTAAATCCGGCTCTATGGTGCTCAGGCCCGCAACAAAAAGCGCGAGCAGCAGACAAAAAATATCCAGCGCCTGCCAAACCGCTCTTCGATATATGCTGATCACGGCGTTACTCCGGCATTGAGATTCATATCACACAACATGCGCGCCGCCACTTTTTCCGCGTTAAACTCCTGCACGGCCATTGCACGACCGGCCGCGCCCATGCGGACAATGTTTTCAGGATACAGAATATATGTTTCCATGGCGCGCGCCAACGCTTCAGGATTCCGCAGGGGCGTCAAACGGCCATTTATGCCGTCCCGCACCACCTCCCGGCAACCGGGAGCGTCTGTCACAACAGCAGGGCGGCCCATGCTCATCCCCTCCATAATGGATGTGGGGGTGCCTTCCCGCCAAGAAGGCAAGACCAGAACATGCGCGGCGGCTATATATGGACGTACGTCTGTTGTTTCACCAAGATATTCCAGATTCCCCGCCGCCTCCCAAGCGCGCACCCGCGCTAAACTCACGCTGCCGAGACCCTGTTCCGGCGGTCCCAGCACCTGAAAACGAACTGTTGGATAACGGGCTTTCAGGGCGCTGGCTGCGTCTGCATATTCCGACAAACCCTTGGCTTCCAGCAAACGCCCAATCAGCAGAAAAATCGGCGGCAAGGGCGGCTGCGGCACCTGTGCAAAACGTTGTATATCCACTCCCGTGCCGCGCGACATAAGCACACGGACGCCGGACGCAAGGATATCAAGCTGACGGAATACAGCCACATCATCCTGATTTTGAAAAAAGACGCCTCCCGCGCCGCGAAGCGCAAGACGGTAAAGGCGCGAGCTGAGCTGATTGACGCATTTTTTAAAAAAATTATCCGCCTCAAACGCGTAGCCAAGCCCGGTAATGGCCGCGTAAATATGCGGCACACGCGCAAGACGGGCGGCCATGCAACCGTAAATGACAGGTTTTATGGTGGAGGCGAAGAGCATGTCCGGCCTTTCCTTTTTGAAAAGCCTCGTCAGGTCAAGAAGGGTCCACAAGTCCCGCAGGGGATTCAAGCCCTTGCGATCCAAAGTATAATGAATAAGCCGCGCGCCGGTGGTCCGCAATGTCTCGCCGGATTTCGCATCGCCGTCAGGAACGCAGCAGACAACTTCATGCCCGCCCCGCAGCAATTTGTGTATGAGCACACTCCAGAAATTGGCCAATGCTCTGGCCTGATTACCGAGAACAATAATTTTCATGCCCTTTTCTCGCCATGATGCCTGGTACAGGGCCGGTTATGCCTTGGGATGCCGGAGATGAATGCTGTTTTATTGTATGGGGTTGCATATATTTTTGTAAGTTGCCGGCGGCAGAAAGATTTGCCTGTCTGTGACAGACGACGCGCCGAGCTGAATATACACCAATCGCTCTTTGCTGGAAAGAGTGTGAAAAATGTTGAAAAACTCGCTCAGCAGCCGGATTATCTCGAAAGAATATTTAAGCATACCGGCTGATTTGACAGCAGCTTTTCTTGAGCCTATATAATGAATAATGTATAAAGAAAATCTGATATGGGCTGCAAGACATTCAGCCCGAACTAATAGGGATAGCGTATGATGTGGCTACACCGGTTTTTTTACTGCGCGGCAGTTATTCTGTGTTTTGTCTTTGCCTCTCCTGCCCATGCCGCCGCGCCTGCCGCCGCCAAAGATCGCAAGGTTGCAAAAAACGCGGCGCAAAAATCATCCCGTGTGCAGGAGCATAAAAAACAGACAGCCAGCGTGGACGATCGTGCAATCTGGCTCAAACGCGCCGAGAGCGCTGAAGTGTTTTCCGGCAAGGCGTCTCTGTACAGCCGCGGCCTGCATGGCGGGGCTACAGCGAGCGGCGTTGCCTACGATATGTACACCTTTACGGCGGCCCACCGCACATTGCCCATCGGCACCATTGTAAAAGTGACAGATCAGGACAACGGACGTAGCGTGATGGTCTGCATTACAGATCGCGGCCCGTATGTGCACGGTCGCATTATTGACCTTTCCTGGGCTGCAGCGAGACAACTGGATCTGAACAAACGGGGCGTGGGCAAGGTCAATCTGGAAGTGGTGGGTGACGAAAACGGCACGCCGTTCAGGTCTGACGAAGCCTGGTATGTGCAATACAGCGCCAAGAGCAATGAGCATGTGGGGCCGTTTCGCGCTTTTGCGGATGCCGCCGCCATGCATGAAGCTCTGAGTCAGGTTCACCCGGAAGCGGAAGTTGTGATAGACAACGCCCGTTAGAGCGGGTTCACATTGGAAATATCACATTGCCCAAGCTGTTCAGGGAATACTGCCCCATGCCTGAATGCAGGGGTGGCTCATGTTTCTGCGGTTTTGTTCTACTTTCGGCGCGACGGCTACTGATTGATCATTACCTTGGCCGGGCGCAGCAGGCGGTCGCCCAGTTTGTAGCCGTGCTGCAGCACGCGCGACACAACGCCGGCAGGGAGATCCGGTCTGTCTTCAAATCCCACGGCTTCATGTGTTTCCGGAGTAAATTCCTCAGCTTCCACGCCAAGCGGCGTCAGTCCGTGTTTTGTCACTGCAGCAAGCAGCAGTTTATGCGTCATGGCCACGCCTTGAAACATGTCGCGGCAGGCTTCATTTTGGCTGCCGTATTGCAGCGCCAGATCCAAATTGTCCAGGGTAGGCAAAAGATCACTTAACACCGTTTCGGTCGCATAGCGCAATTGTTCCTGATGTTCGCGGCTCAGACGCTTTTTAAAGTTTTCCATTTCAGCGGCGGAGCGCAGGCGCATTTCTTCCACTTCCGCCTTATAGAGCGCTTTTGGGTCTTCCGCCGGATCTTCCGTCCTGCCCTGAAGAACCGGCTTGTCGCGGCAATCTTCTCCGTCTCGCGTGGTATCGTCCTGTGTCCAGGTATCTGCAAGAGGATCTGTCCAAGGATCAAAAAGATCCGCGTTTTCAGGCCGCGCATTGTTGTCCGGTTCTTTGTGCGGATGTTCATTCGTGGGTATTTTGTGGCGATGCATGCTTCCTCCTGGAACTCCCCGCCCTATGGCATTCCTCGCTTCAGACGGCTGCTGGCGGCGCAAGAGCGCCTGCCACCACTCTGGGATAAGGCCGCCTTGCAGCCCTGTCAAGACGCGTTTAAAAGCGAAGAAGCTCTTTTGCAGGATTTTTTGGAAATTATATCTAATAACGAAGTGAAAAGATGCGCAACTTTTATTGCTACTTTTTTATCTTTCGTGTTACTAATTCCCTGCGTATCATTGTAGCGGTTTTATGCGCACCAGCCATCATATTTACACATTTTCATTAAGGATGAGGCTATGTGGAAAAATTTTTGCTCAATTCTGGCGCTGGTTTTGTTTTATGCCGCGCAGGCCGAAGCGCATTTCGGCATGCTTATCCCCTCTGCCGCTACGATAACGGAAAAAAAGGCCGCGAATTTGAAAATTGACGTCGCCTTTGTCCATCCCATGGAAATAAACGGCATGGACATGACTGCGCCAAAGGCCTTTACCGTGACCGTGGACGGCAAAACAGAAGACGTCAGATCCTTGCTCAAGCCCGCCGTCATTTTGGGTCATAAGGCCTGGCAGGCCGCGTATGCCGTTAAAAAACCCGGCGTCTACCAGTTCGCCGTAGAGCCGGCTCCCTATTTTGAGCTGGCCGAAGACACGTATATCGTTCACTACACCAAAACCGTGGTGGCGGCCTTTGGCGGCGAGGATGGCTGGAATGAGCCCTTAGGGCTGAAAACGGAAATCGTGCCGCTGACCAGACCTTTCGGCAATTATGCCGGCAATATTTTTCGCGGGCAGGTGCTGTTGAACGGCAAACCTGTCCCCAACACGGATGTGGAAGTGGAATTCTGGAATACAGACGGTCACCGTTCGGCCCCCAATAAATATTTTATCACCCAGATAGTCAGAACAGATCAGAACGGCGTTTTTGCCTTCGGCGTGCCGTGGGCCGGTTGGTGGGGTTTTGCGGCTTTGAGCACGGCTGATGAAAAACTGGATTACAAGGGCGAACAGAAGCCCGTTGAACTCGGCGCCGTGCTGTGGACGGAATTTGTCGCGCCAATGACAAAGTGAATACTCCACAAACAGGGCGCAAAAGTTATGCATATTTCGGAGGGTGTCCTGTCCCCGGCCGTACTCGGAGCGGGTGCCGCGCTGACGGCGATGGGCACGGCCGTGGGCCTTCGCAAGCTTGACTATGACCGGCTTATGACGGTCGCCATGTTGTCAGCCGCTTTTCTTGTGGCCTCGCTTGTGCATGTGCCTGTCGGTTTTTCAAGCGTGCATTTGATGTTGAACGGCCTGTTGGGCGTATTGCTCGGTTTTGCGGCATTCCCCGCCATTCTTGCGGCGCTTGCGTTGCAGGCTCTTCTTTTTCAGTACGGCGGTCTGACCATACTAGGCGTGAATACGTTTTGCATGGCTTTTTCCGGCGTACTGGCAGGGTATTGTTTCAAGGCGGTTGCGCGCATCTGCCCAGGGCCAAAGGGTCAAAAGGCCGCAGCCTTTTGCGGGGGCGCGCTGGGGGTTGCGCTGGCCGGCCTGTTTACCGCCTCGGCGCTGGCTTTCAGCGATGAGGGCTTTGTCACGACGGCACAACTTTTGTTTTTGGCGCATCTGCCCGTTATGCTGCTGGAGGGAATAATCACCATGTTCATGACTTCGTTTATCGCGCGTGTTCGTCCTGAAATGCTTCACTGGCGCTGAACGCCCATAAAAATCGGACGCTTTGCATGAAATTCATCCAATTTTATCTTGTTTCTGTGTTCCTTACAATATTGCTCGCCCCGTCGTACGCCGTTGCCCACCGCGTCAATATCTTCGCCTGGATGGAGGGCGACGACGTAGCTGTGGAATGTGGCTTCAGCCGGGATTCGCCTGCCAGGGATGGGCGCATTACGGTGTTTGACGCGAAAAGCGGCGAAGAGCTTTTACAGGGCGTTACCGACAAAAAGGGGCATTTCCGTTTCCCCGTGCCTCAAAGCGTTCGTCGCGACGCACACGGTTTGCGCATACGCGTCAACGCCGGTGAAGGGCATCAGAGTGAATGGCTTATAGCTGCTGATGAATTGACGCTTTCCTGTGCTCTCCCAGACGCGCGAACACAGCCCTCAGCAACAGAAGCGGCGGCACACGTCGCAGCTTCCGCGTCTCTCCTGTCCATGTCGGGCGACGGCGACACGCAGGAAGCTGTGCGGCGCATTATCAATGAGGCGCTGGACGCCAAACTGGCTCCAATACGACACGATTTGGCAGCCGCAGCCGCATCGGGGCCGGGTCTTCAGGAAATCATCGGCGGCATCGGCTGGATTCTGGGGATTGCCGGCATAGCTCTTTACTTCAAAGGGCGGCGCGGCTAACAAAAACGTACTGTGTTTGATCAACCGTTTGTCCACGACTGCCCGATACAGGCTATTGACCCGCGTGTGCGCCTCGTGCTTGCGGGCCTTATCGCCGTATGTTTTGCCTCGCTGCAGCAACCGACCTCCTGCATGCTTGCCCTTGCGCTCGGCGCATGCCTGCTTGCGTCTGCCTGCCCGCCTTTCATCCCTTTAGCCCGTCGTTTTGCTGCGGTGAATTGTTTTGTTCTTTTTTTTTGGTGTGTGATTCCCTTTACCGTGCCGGGGGAAACGTTCACTGTATTTAACCTGATACCTGTCAGCGCGCGAGGCGTGCGTCTTGCCCTGCTGACAACACTCAAGGCCAACGCCGTTTTTTTTGTTTTTCAGGCTCTTGCGGCCACCATGCAACCTTCCACCGCGGGCTATGCCCTTCAAAGCCTTGGCTGTCCACACAAGCTGATTTTTCTCTTTTTATTCACAGGGCGGTATGTGCATCTGCTGGCAGAAGAATGGCAGACTCTTAACGTGGCCGCACATCTGCGCGGTTTTATGCCCCGCACGAGCATGCACGCTTGGCGCACGCTGGCCTGCCTGCTGGGGCTTTTGCTGGTGCGCAGTTATAATCGTTCCCTGCGTGTTTGCGAAGCCATGCGTTTACGGGCTTTCAGCGGCAGGTTTACTACCGTGACGGTTTTCAGGGCGCGCCATGTGGATGCAGTTTTTGCACTTGTTGTGTTGCTTTGTATAACCGGCATTGCGCTGACGGAATCGGGAGTTTTTTATGGCTGAAACAAGCTTGCAGGAGGTTATTTTCAGTCTGGAGCACGTCCATTTTTCCTATATTCAGGGCGACAGCCGCAGAGAGGTATTGCGTGACGTGAATTTTGCCCTTTCGCCCGCCCGGCGGTTCGGTCTGTTCGGCCCGAACGGCAGCGGCAAAACAACATTTTTTCGCTGTATTACAGGGTTGGTGCGGCCGCAGCGGGGTGTCAGGCGCTTTCACGGCATTGTGTTGAACAGTGAAAAAGATTTCCATGCGTTGCGCTGCAAAGTTGGTTTTGTGCTTCAGCACGCTGAAGATCAACTTTTTTTCCCCACCGTGCTGGAAGATGTGGCGTTTGGTCCCTTGAATCTCGGTATGACTCCTGAAGCGGCCAGGGACCGCGCTCTGGAAACGCTGAAAAGTCTCAGGCTGGACGGCTTTGAAAACCGCCTGACCCATCGTCTTTCCGGCGGTGAAAAAAAGTTGATTTCACTGGCCACAGTGCTGGCCATGCGGCCTGAAGCCCTTTTGCTGGATGAACCGACCAGCGGTCTGGACAACGAAGCCCGTGAGCGCCTGATCGACATACTGCGCGGATTGTCCACAGCCAGCATTGTCATTTCCCATGACTGGGATTTTCTCTCTCAGGTGTCCACAGACTGCCTGACTATTCACGACGGCCGTCTGAGTGCCTGTTCACACTTCTTTGCCCATACGCACATGCACCCGCTGGGCAACGAGCCGCACGGGAATCTGTAAACCGTTAACAAATATCTGGCGTTAGAGCACGCCGGGCAAAAGACATCATTTGAATTTTTCCACGGCAGGATCTTTCCGTTCAGCCTGGCCTGAAAACGAGGTGTATTATGAAACATCGCCCAGTTATCTGCATCCTTGACAACGACATGGAGCGCTGCCTGCGTGAAGAGCAGAATCTGGATACCGCCATTAAAGCCAAAGGCCTGCCGGTGAGCGGAATCGCCAATTTCGGTTCAAATCATCTGGCCCGCACGGGGGTGGACTCCTTTCCCGCCATTGAAGTCGACGGCGTCTGCTTTAGTCCGAAAGAAGCGGAAAAAGAGCTTGATTATGCTATGCTTTGCGATTTTTTGGATATGCTCGTCCGCAGGGGGATCGTTACGCCTGAAGATGACTGATTAAAGGTCAAATCGTGGTGGAAGGGAAGTGAAAAAATCACTTTTTATAGAGAATGACGCCTGTGCGACATTTTTTCCTGGGATTTGTGATATTCTTTGCATCGGGAGGAATACGGTTTCTGAACATATCGGCAATCGGCCCATGTTCGCGCGAACAGGCGCGGACATTTTTTCCCTTGTCTTTAGGAGGAGCAAATGTCTGGACAATGCACCGCAAAGAACGCCGTTTTTATCATGCTTGACACGTTGCCTTTCAACTACCTCGGTTGCTACGGCAGCAAGATTGTGAAAACACCTAATCTTGACCGTTTAGCCCGCACCTCTGTCCTTTTTGAAAACGCCTACAGCGAAGGCTTGCCTACCGTGCCCGTGCGCCGTTGCCTGATGACCGGGCGTTTCACGCTGCCTTATGGCGGCTGGAAACCCCTTGAGCATGACGACACCACTCTGGCCGATATGCTCTGGGGCCGTAAATGGCAGACAGCGCTCATTTATGACACGCCCCCTATGCGTCTGCCCAAATTCGGCTATTCACGCGGTTTTGATTATGTTCAGTTTTTGCCGGGCCAGGAGCTTGACCATACCAGTTTCAGCGATGTCCCCCTCGACCCCACATGGAGGGCGGATCAATTTACCTCTCCAAGTATGCTTTATAATAAAAAGGGAGAGCTTATCGACGAAGACAGCAAGGCGCTGATTGTTGAACTGGAGCTTTTTCTGCGGCAGTTCCAGAAACGCCGGACCGATGCCGACAGTTATGTGGCGAAAGTGACAAGCGCCGCCCGGAAGTGGATTCTCGAAGGTCGAGACAAAACCCGTCCCTTCATGCTCTGGGTAGATTCATTCGATCCGCATGAACCGTGGGATCCGCCTTCCATCTGGGCCGGGGAACCCTGCCCCTATGACCCGGAGTACAAGGGCAATCCCATTGTGCTGACCCCTTGGACGCCGCTTAAAGGCCGGATAACCGAACGTGAGGCTGAACATGTGCGCGCGCTGTGCATGGAAAAAATCACGGTTACAGACAAGTGGGTGGGTAAACTGCTTGACGCCCTGGATGCCGAAGGTTTGATGGATGAAACCCTGCTTGTTGTCACATCGGATCACGGTCAACCTATGGGGAATGACGAACACGGTCATGGCATTATGAGAAAATGCAGGCCCTGGCCATATGAAGAGCTGGTGCACATTCCTCTCATCATCCGTATGCCCGGCGTCAAACCAGGTCAGCGGATCAAGGGTTTTGTGCAGAACGCCGACATCATGCCCACCATACTGGATGCTCTCGGCTTGTTTGATGGAGGAGAAAAGCCAGATTCCGGGCACGGATTCCCCGTTTATGACTGGTCCGATATTCATGGTGAAACCCTGCTCCCCCTGATGCGCGGAGAAAAGCAGCATATCCGGGATCACGCCATAGCCGGCTATTTTGGAAAATCCTGGTCCATCATTACAGAGGACTACAGTTTTGTGCACTGGATCGCCAATGATGTGCAAGACAGCTCAATCCTTAAGGGCGAGTTGAACGACAGCGAAGAAATGTGGAGCTGTACCGCAGGGGCAAAGGTGATCGTGCCGGAATCCGATGAACTGTATGACCGGAAAAAGGATCCGTTCCAATTGAACAATGTTATCAGGCAAAATCCGAAAAAAGCGGAAAAACTTTTAGAAAAACTGAAGCTGCGCATCGGGGAATTGCGCTCTTCCTAAATCCTTTTGTCTTTGAAACACCTTGCATGGGGTGGGCAGCAAGAGCTGCCCACCCCTCTCGTCGCCAAAAGCCAGATATTGGTACGCCATGAAACCCTATATCCCTGAAATTCGCGTCATCAGCGTTGAACATGCTCGCACCATCCTTGCAGAAACACGCCTGCGCCACGCCCTTGACAAACATGATTTGCGGCGCTACCCAGTGCGCGGCGTGTTCTGCCACCTGGAAGCGGGGCGTTGCGGCGTCAAGGCCGGGGTTGTCGCGTTGGAGGTGGATGGCCGCATTATCTGGGCAGGCAAGGAACTCACCCAGGATCTGGCTGAACAATTCTGCGCCGGGTTGCCCGACTATGTTCGGAAAACAATGGCGGAATACGGCATATCTTCAGAGCCCCCTAGCGGATGAGAGCATTGGCGAAATTTATTTTCATGCCGTAGCAGTTCCAGATGTTCCAGCCAGTCGCGCTCGCCGGAGCGTCAGACGCAAACATGCGGGACAGGATGACGAATTTTTAACCTCAGTTCCGCTGCCGAGATTGTTTGATTCATTCGATTGTTCTGCGAATACGATAAGAACCGCTTGACAGTTTCTCAGGCATGAGCTATTGAAACAATCTCAGATTGTACGACACATTGCTTGCAAAACAGACAAAAAATATGTGGAGAGAACACTGTGGCCAACCACAAATCAGCCATCAAGCGTCATAAACAGAGCCTTGAAAGGGCCGTGCGCAACCGCGCCGCGCGCACCCGCGTCAAAAACGCCGTCAAATCCGTACGCGCGGCTATTCAAAACAAAGACAAATCTCTGGCCGAAGGCGCGCTGTCCACTGCCGCCTCCGTGTTCGCCAAGGCCGCCGGCAAGGGCGCGCTGCACCGCAGAAAAGCCGCCCGCAAAATGTCGCGTCTGGCCAGAGCTGTCAACGCCGTCTCCGTCTAGAACATAATCCGCAAACGGCATATCGCTGACAAACACTGTGTGCCTTCAAGTTCTTGCGGTGTTGCCCGCGTTGAAGCATCTGCCCGTCATGACGGATGCCGCAATCAGGTTACGCGGGCATGTTCAGATGTTCATAAGCCTTAGCTGTCGCCATACGGCCGCGCGAAGTGCGTTTTAAAAAGCCGCACTGGATCAGATAAGGCTCATAAATGTCCTCAATGGTGCGCACTTCTTCCGAGCAGGCAACCGCAAGCGTTTTCACGCCCACAGGGCCGCCGTCGTAATGCTTTATCAGCACGGCAAGCAGCTTGCGGTCCATCTGGTCAAGGCCGTACTCATCAACATCCATACGCGTCAGGGCCGCCGCCGCCTGTTCAGCCGTCACACGCCCGTCTCCGTGAACAAGCGCGAAGTCCCGCACCCTGCGCAACAGCCGGTTTGCAATGCGCGGCGTGCCGCGCGCACGGCGGCCGATTTCTTTCGCGCCGTCTTCCGTAACAGACACATGCAGAATGTCGGCGGCGCGCCGCACCACACGCGCCAAATCTGACGGGCTGTAATACTCAAGCCGGGCCACAATGCCGAAACGGTCTCTTAACGGCGAGGATATAAGACCCATGCGCGTTGTGGCACCCACTAGCGTAAAGGGATCCAGATCAATTTTTACTGTGCGGGCAGCAGGTCCCTGGCCTATCACAAGATCCAGCTTGAAGTCCTCCATAGCCGGGTACAGCATTTCTTCCACAACAATGGGCATACGGTGGATTTCATCCACAAACAAAATATCGTGTCGGCCCAGATTGGTGAGAATGGCCGCCAGATCGCCGCTGCGCTCCATCACAGGCCCTGAAGTGCAGATCAGATTGACGTTCAGCTCCGCGGCCATGATCTGTGCGAGCGTGGTTTTGCCGAGACCGGGATTTCCGTAAAACAGCGTGTGATCCAGCGCCTTGCCCCGTTCCCGAGCTGCGTCCAGATACACGCGCAGATTGGCGCGCAATTCGTCCTGCCCGATAAAATCATTGAGGCTGCGCGGCCGGATGCTTTCATCCTGCCCGGCGACGGGCTGGATATCCGGCGGCGGCACCACGGCGGGCGCGGCCATTACGACGCCCCCCTGCCGAAGCGTTTAAGCGCCAGCCTGAGCGCGCCGGCAACGTCCATATCAGGTTCTTCATGCAGAATTTTTTTCACAAGCGGCGCGCACTCTTCTTCGGCGTAGCCAAGATTAACAAGCCCCGCCACAGCGTCACGGAACACAGACACCTCACGCGTCCCCACAGTCGGCAGAGCGGCGCCCGCGGCATTGTCCACCTTGAGTTTATACTGAAGTTCCAAAAAAATATGCTGTGCGGACTTTTTGCCTATGCCCGACACTCTGGTCAGAGCCGCCACATCCTCTTCCAGAACGAGCCTGAGCAAATCGTCCGGGCGGAATGTGGAAAGAATGGCCAGGGCAGTTCTGGCGCCGACCTTGGAAATCGTCAGCAAAACCTCAAAGGCCTGACGTTCCTCAAATGTGGCAAAGCCGAAAAGTTCCAGGGCGTCCTCACGCACGGCAAGGCTGGTATAAAGCGCCACGGACTCTCCCCGCGCTGGCAGAGCGGCAAGCGTACGTGACGGCAGGGCCACTTCATAGCCCACTCCGGATTGGGTCACGACAAGACAGGCATGATCCCATGTCTCGACCAGACGTCCTTCAATATAAGCAATCATCTTCCCTTCGCGTTGTTATACCATGCTTCAAAACGGACGGCATCAAGGCAGGTTCAGCCCTCATCCGCCGATGCCGGACATCTGCTTTGCGGCCACCGCGCCGTTCAGTGGCCGCGCGTGCAAAATATCCGCCCCGACAGGCTTGTTTGCGCAGACCCGGCGTATTGTTTGCGCTATGCGCGCGTCCGTAATTTCCGGATGCCGCAAAAGTCCGCGCAAACGGTATTCCCTGTCGGCAAAAAGACAAGTGCGCAACGCGCCGTCGCTCGTCATACGCAAACGGTTGCAGGCCAGACAAAAATGCTCCGTCACGGGCGTGATAAAGCCAATCCGCCCCTTGCCGCCCGCAACCCGGTACATGCGCGCCGGACCGGCGCTTGCGTGCTTGTCCATCTCCGACAACAGCCGCACGCGGCGTTCGGCCTCTTTTTTTATTTCCCCGGCCGGCCAGAAAATTTCCGTGTTCCACAATGTGCCGCTGCTCATAGGCATAAATTCGATGAAACGCAGGTCAAGAGGCATTGTCAGGGCCGCATGGACAAAATCGTCCATCTGGCCGTCGTTCACACCACGCATGGCGACCACATTGATCTTGACGCGCAGCCGGGCGGACAGCAGCGCCTCAAGCGCCCGCAGCACGTCCGGCAACATGTCCCGACCTGTTACGGCGGCAAAAGTAGCCCTGTCAAAACTGTCCAGAGAAATATTCACAACGTGTACATTCACACGGCGCAAGAGGGGAATATGCGGCTCAAGCAGCGTGCCGTTGGTTGTAATGCGCAGATCCATGCCTGGGTAACGCGCACGCAGCATGCTCAAAAACGTGTCGCACCCCCTGCGGACAAAAAGTTCCCCGCCGGTCAGCCTCACCTTTTCTATGCCCAGAGATGCCGCAACCCCCACCATGCGCGCCATTTCTTCATACCGCAAAATTTTCTGATGCGGGATGCTGCGCTCCCTGGCGTTGCTGCGGCAATACATGCAGCGCAGATTGCAGCGATCCGTCACGGAAAGACGCAGATAGCGCACCGTGCGGCCACGGCCGTCACAAAGATCGCGCACGAACCTGACAGCCCTTGCAAAAGAATGGGTAGTTGCCAAGAAATCGAAATGGATTTACATCTGCCCTCATGAAACACCTGTTGCTTTTGACGGTCGTGGCGGGCTGCTTTTGTCTGCCGCAGGCGGCCGCTGCATGGGACGGATTTGACGCTGCAACAACCAATCTTGTGGAAATAACGCCTGACAACATACCTTCAAGGGACGACACGATTGATGTGCGGGATTACGACACCGACGCTACGGAAACCTGCCTTGTGGAAAGCGTGACCCGCAATGCCCGCACTGTGGAGGTGGTGGTGCGCGCGGCAAACGGGGTCATGCGCATTCTTGTCATGGAAGGCCGCTAACCCTTGCTCTCCTCTTCCCGTTCATAGCCGGGCAGCACTACTCCCGCGCTTTCGGCATCCCCCTGCCCCTTGGAACAGCGGCTCTGCAAATGGCAGATTTCACAACCGCCCCTGTATGGATAATGCGTTACCACAGCGTACCGCCGGCTGAGCAGCGGCGTGTCTTCTTTGTATGGGAGGCCAAGCCCGGCGAGCGCCTCACGCAGGCCCTGCGCGGGGCGCGGCGAAGGCGCGCAGCCCCCGTCCGCCACCCGCGGCAACAGCTCCTGCACGGCGGACATGCACATAAACTGGGCAAGATTGTTGACCATATAGCCTTCGGAAGGAGACTTCCCCCAGGTTTTATCCACAAGGTCTTCCACATTTTTCGGCAGCCAGACAGCGAGCCAGGAAATTTCGCCCGTGCTCACTTCACGCACTGTCAACAACTCAAGCCACTGACCCCACAACCCGGCAAGGCGTTCAGCGGCGACGGCGCCAAGGCGCGTCTCACGGCTCAGGAACATGAAGGCTTCCATATCGAAATACGGCTTGACATCATGCTCTTTGATGCTGACTTTGTTCACGCGGGATCCTGAAAATATTTTTCCATAAGTAACCAAGGGGCAAAACCCGTCAAGTGCCGCGCGGCAAGGCAAACGGGCCGGCCGGAAGGTGAAACTCTCCGGCCGAAACCGGCTTTACTTCGGCATCTCTCTTTTTTATTGTACTTTTATACACCCTTCCCCGACCTCACACAAGGAAGATAAATGAACAAAAATCCGGCAAAAATCCGATATAGTTACAGCACGGCCTCCGACTCGCGCCTGCAGACGGCGCACGGCGTATGGGGAAGCATCAATGCCCAGGGTGAAATTGAGAGAAAGGCGCGCCCGCCATATACGGTTCTGATTCATCTGTGACGCAGTGACAGTGTCTGTGATTGAAAAAAGCTTTCATATCATAACCTTCGGGTGCCAGATGAATGCGAACGACTCACACTGGCTCGCGCGCCGTCTCGCCGCGCGCGGTTTTGTGGAAACGCCGCTGGAAACAGCGCGGGTAGTGCTGCTCAACACCTGTTCTGTGCGCGAAAAACCGGAACACAAAGTCGCCGGCGCGCTTGAACGCGTGCGCAACGTCACAGGCGGCAACCCGGACGTTCTGGTGGGTGTGCTTGGCTGTGTAGCCCAGCAATATGGCACAGCTTTTTTTTCTACGCAAAGCCAGGTGCGCCTTATAGCCGGCAGCGACGGCATAAGCGGCGCACCGGAGGCTGTTGAACGCCTGCTGGCAGAGCCCGATCTGCGTCTTTCACTGCTTGATTTCACAAGCCGCTATATCGAACGCGAACCAGTGCACGGCAGCGCGTCCGCTCCAGTCGCATATGTGAACATCATGCAGGGCTGCAACAATTTTTGCGCCTACTGCATCGTGCCGTTTACCCGCGGACGCCAGAAATCGCGCTGCGTCGCGCCCATACTTGACGAATGCCGGGCGCGGCTTGACGAAGGAGCGAGAGAACTTGTGCTTTTGGGGCAGAACGTCAACGCGTTCGGGCGGGACAAAAGCGGCGACGGCATCCCATTTTCAGCGCTGCTCGCGCGGGTGGCTGCGTTGCCCGGCATCAAACGCCTGCGCTACGTCACCCCTCACCCCAAGGATATGCGGCCGGAAGACGCGGCGGCCTTCGCAGCCCTGGCGCCGCTGTGCCCGCACCTGCATTTGCCGCTTCAGTCCGGTTCCGACACGATTCTCGCGCGTATGGGCCGCAAATACAACAGCCGTGACTATCTCGACATTGTTGCCTCATTACGGGCTGCACGTCCGGACATGACGCTTTCCACAGATATTATTGTGGGTTTTCCCGGCGAGAATGAAGACGATTTTCAGGCCACGCTCGCCATGATGGAGGCCTGTAACTTCATGTCCTCTTTTTCCTTCTGCTATTCAGACCGCCCCGGCGCGCGGGCAGCGCTTTTTCCGGACAAAACAGCGCCTGAAATCAAACAGGACCGGCTGCTGCGCCTGCAGGCCCTGCAGGAAGACCTGAGCCGCCGCTGGCTGCGGGGACGTGTCGGCGAAGAAACATGCCTGCTTGTCGAAAGAGAAAGCCGCAGACAAACCGTATCCGGGCAAACAAGCTGGCAGGGGCGTGACCCTTACGGCGCGCTGGTGCACCTTGCCCTGCCCGCAGGCGCGGATCATACCGGGCGCATGGCGCCCGTGCGGATAACGGAGGCGAAGAAGCACACCCTCACAGGCCGCCTGGCGGGAGATTTGTCGTGATTCTGCGGGAAACGGAAGGCGACGCCAGCTTGCTGCGTTCTCCGGATTCTGTTTTCCGCCGCAAGATGTAGATATTGGAGAGCATATGCGGGTCGCCGTTGTACATTACTGGCTTGTGGGCATGCGGGGCGGTGAAAAAGCGCTTGAAGCCATCCTTGACCTTTTCCCTGAAGCGGATATTTTTACACATGTCTATGTGCCCGACGCCGTTTCTCCGACCATACGCAAACACAAGGTGACAACCAGTTTTATACAGAAGCTGCCGTTTGCGGCCACTGCTTACCAAAAATACCTGCCTCTCATGCCGCTGGCTCTGGAACAGCTTGATTTACGGGGCTATGACCTTGTCATCAGCTCGGAATCCGGCCCGGCCAAGGGAGTACTGACAGGGACGGACACAGTGCATATCTGCTATTGCCACACCCCTATGCGCTATCTCTGGGATTGCTATCAGCACTATCTGGAAAAAGCGGGGGCGGTAAGCCGGCTGGCCCTGCGCCTGTTCTCTCCATATCTGCGCATGTGGGACGCGCTCACCGCTCAAAGGGTGGATTTTTTCGCGGCGAATTCGCATAACACAGCACGCCGGATTGCCAAACATTACCGCCGGACGGCTGAAATTATTTACCCGCCTGTGGATGTGCGGGCCTTTGCGCCCAAAAAGGGAGATTACCCGGCACCTGAAGGCTATTATTTATATGTTGGCCAGCTTGTAGCGTATAAACGGGCGGATCTGGCAATACAAAGCTGTAATCATCTTGACAGAAAGCTCATAATCATCGGCGATGGGCCGGAGCACAAAGCACTCAAATCCATTGCCGGGCCGACAGTGACATTTCTCGGAAAACAGGACGAAGCATCCCTGTGCCGCCACATGCAGCGTTGCAACGCCCTGCTGTTTCCAGGCGAGGAAGATTTCGGAATCGTACCCCTTGAAACCCTGGCGGCAGGCCGCCCTGTTATTGCTTTCGGCGCGGGCGGCGCGCTGGAGACCATTCAGCACGGGAAAACAGGCATACTGTTTTCTGAACAAACATCATCCGCTTTATGCGTTGCGATAGAAGAATTTGAAAACAAACGACATGCTTTTGAACCGGGCAAACTTACCTCAGAGGCAGAACGCTTTTCCCGCAATAAATTTCAGGACAGTTTCAAGAGATTTCTGGAAGAATGCCTGAATAAAAAAAATCAGGCATAAGAGCCCGCAAAATAGACACAGACCTGATGTTATTGCAAGCTGCCGCGCCGGCCCCGACGGCGGGCCGTGCGCCATGCCCAGCAGAGCGGCAGCGCCGCCGTGATGCCGACATAGGCGCGGAAAACGCGCGACGCGTTGAGCGGGTGTTCAAATCCCCAGCTTGCGATTTTGTCCCAGGCCGGATGGTAAATGTACCAGCCCAGCAAAAAAACCGCGCCCAGCGCGCCCAGCGCGCCGACCAGCCAATAAACGGGGAGGGGTTCTTCCCAAAAAAAGGAAGAGCGGTAAAAACGCCGCCGCGCCAGACAAACGGCCAGCAGAACCACACTGACCATCAGGGCGGCTTCCCAAGACAGGCCTTTGAGCACAGCCCCCAACATACCCAGCCCCAGCAAAACGGCCGCCAGCGTATAGGCTCTGGCCTGCCTCCGTTCCAGACCGCAGGAGACGAAAAGCAGGGCCGCTCCGGACAAAGCGCAGACAAAATGCGCCGCGTCCGGCACAAACGCGGGGAACACGGCCTTCAGACGTGCCACGTTACCGGGCAACGCGGGCAGCGTGGCTGAAACGAGCAGAATGACTCCGCCGATAAAGGCGGCATGGGCCGCGATGGAATGCGACAAGGCAGAGAAGCGGCGGCCGGCCTCGCGCAAAACGCCGCGGGCCTGCCGCGCCTCGTACACAGCCAGCAGCACGGCGGCCGCCAGAAGGGGAATGATGTAATATACAAGCCGGAACACAAGCACGGCGGCAAAAACAACCTGCTCGTGCACAGTGTGCGTGAGGTGCAGAATAACCAGCTCAAACACCCCTACGCCGCCGGGAACATGCGTGAGAACCACAGCCACCTGGGCCATGAGATAACCCGGCAGGAAGTCCAGAAAACTCACGCCGATACTGTCCGGCAGCAGCACATACATGCAGGACGCGGCGGCGACAATGTCCACCCCCGCCACAACAGCCTGAGCCGCGGCGATGCGCGGCGCGGGAAAAACAAATTCCCTGCCGAAGATATGCAGCGGGCTGCGCATGGCGCCACAGAGCGCCAGATACGAACAGGCGATCAAAAAGAGAATCAGCCCGAGGACGCGCACGTCGGAGATGGGCATTTTCGCCAGCAGTTCGTCAGGAATAACGGGCGGCGCGAGCATAAAAATGACGCCGCACAGCCCGAGCGCACCCACCCAGAACGTCACGGCCAGCATGAGCACCAGACGCACAATCTCCGCCAACGTAAAGCCCCAGGCCGAATAGAAACGCCAGCGCACGGTTGTGCCGCCCAGCAGCGCGCCGAAATTGTAGCTGACGGCCTGCCCGACAAAGGAAACCAGCCCCACGCGCGGCAAGGGCAATTTTTTGCGGATGGCCTTGAGCGCCAGCCAGTCATAGCCCACCAGAATTAGATAATTGACCATCATGAGCAAAAACGACAAGCCGACGCGCGCGTAGGAAATGCTGCTCAAACTCGCGCGTATCTGGGCTATGCTGTAAACCTTGAGCTTATGGTGCAGCAGATACGCCGCCAGCAAAAAAACAGCGGCAACCAGCACCGAACCAAGATAACGCAGATATTTTTTCATGGTCTCAAGAACGCGTTGTCCTAACAGCACAGATAAATTTTCAGGACTTGACCGAAAAGAAGGCAATGGCTAGTCTATAAGAAACGGCTGCGCAAGCGTCGACAAACAGAAAAAAACGGAATCCGGCAAACCCCGCGTTCCGCCGCCCATAATCCACCACGGGTGGATTATGATTTTTATATTGTGAGGTTAGACATGTCAAACATTCCTATTTCCACCCAAGGCTATAAAAAACTGGAAGAGGAACTCGCCCGTCTGAAAAACGAACGGCCCGCCATTATCCAGGCCATCAGGGAGGCGCGGGAAGAAGGAGATTTGCGCGAAAACGCCGGCTACGACGCCGCGCGCGAACGTCAGGGCATGGCTGAAGCGCGCATCAAATACATTGAGTCGCGCCTCGCGCTTTATCAGGTGATTGATCTGGACAGGCTTTCCGGCGACAAGGTGATTTTCGGCGCCACAGTGGAAGTGGAAGACCTCGACAGCGGCGGGCGCAAAACCTTTACCATTCTGGGCCCGGACGAAGCCGCGCCGGCAAAGGGGTCCATTTCTTTACTCTCGCCTGTGGGCCAGGCGCTTCTCGGCAGGGAGGCGGGCGATGAAGTGACGGTGGATATTCCGCGCGGACGCGTTACCTATGAAATACTTTCCGTCAACTTTGGAGGAAGCTCCGCCCTTCAGCCATGACGACACTGCTGCCGCGCTTTTTTTATCTGACTGCCGCTCTGGCTTGGTACCTGCTGCTCTGGCGCCATCCGGCAGCCATTTTTCTGGCCGGCTGTTTCGCCTGCCTGACCCAGCCGCTTTACCGCAGGCTCAAACACAACATGCGTGTAGGACAAAAACGTCGGCAGCACACAGCCGTTCAGCGCAAACTGCGCCTGCAGCGCTTTTTTTCTGACAATGCGCCGATTTATGTCTATACGGTTGCCCTGCTTGCCGCTGTCTTCACGCCGATGGCCGCCCTCATTCTGCTGGTTTCGCCGCAGGCAGGCGCCGGCCTTGCCCGCCTGCGCGAGCTAAAGGCCAACAATTTTCAGCTCCCCGCGGAGTGGATGAACCAATTGCAGCAAGTGCGGACGTCTCTCGGGGAATACCCGCGCCTTGAAAAAATGGTTTACGATTTTTTCCATAATCTGGACATGTTGCTGAACGATACGGTGAACCTGCTCTTCAGCCGGGGTTTTGACGTGCTGGGCGGCACTATGGACGTGCTCTGGACCCTCTTTCTCTTTTTCACGCTCACGGTGCTCTTTACCGTGTATTCCCGGCGCATCCGCAAGATAGCAGGCCGTATATTCCATTGGCCGCAGGCGCTGCTGCGGCGTTTTACAGCCGCCATCCACCGCGCCCTGCGCGCGGTGATGCTCGGCATCGCGCTGGTGGCGATGATTCAGGGTTTGCTCTGCGGCATCGCTTTTGCCGCCGCGGGCTTCAAGCAGCCCGCGTTCTGGGGCATGCTCACCACGTTCACCGCGCCTATTCCCGTGGTAGGCACAGCGCTCGTGTGGCTGCCGCTCAGCCTTTCCCTGTGGTTTACCGGCGAAACGGTGGCCGCCGTCGGTCTTGCCCTGTGGGGCGCGCTGGCTGTGGCGACGGTGGATAACCTGCTGCGCCCCCTCTTTCTGCGCCAGGGCATTCATGCGCCGTTTTTTGTGCTTATCACAGCCATATTGTGCGGGCTGACGGGATTCGGCCCTGTCGGCCTGATTGCCGGCCCTGTTTTGCTGGCCTTCGCCATTCAAGCTGTGGAAGAAGGCAACCGTTTTTACAGACAGCGTGACTGATGCCCATCCTGCCCATCCGCCGCAGCGCCGGCCTGCTCTGCCTTGTTTTTTTCCTCCTTTTCCCTGTCGCGGCGCGGGCGGCGCTGCCCGTGCGCGCCGCCATAGTGCTCAATATGAACACAGGGCGCGTGCTGCATGAGTACAACGCCGACCTCGTCGTTCCGCCAGCGTCGCTGACCAAAGTCATGACCATGTTTCTCTGCCTCGACGCGGTCAAAGCGGGCTGGCTTTCACTGGACAAAAAAATCAAAATCAGCCGGCGTGCCGTCGCTGCGGGCGGCTCGTCCATGCATTTGCGCGCCGACGAAAGCGTGCCCCTTGCGACTCTGCTCACAGGCATGGCCGTGGCATCGGGCAACGACGCGGCCACGACTGTCGCCCTGTGCGTCGCCCGCGGCAATATGCCAAAATTTGTCGATTCAATGAATCGCAAGGCCCGCGCGCTCGGCATGCGCCGCACAATGTTTCAAAACCCCACAGGCCTGCCCGCCGGCGCCCAAAAAACTTCAGCCCGCGACATGGCGCTGCTGGCGCAGAGGTATCTGGGCGCCCACCCGACAGCCGGGAGATTTCACAGTACGCCCGCATTCACGCATAACGGCCTCACCATGCAGAACACAAACGCGCTGCTCGGCGTGCCCGGCGTCAACGGTCTGAAAACCGGCTTTACCGTTGCCTCCGGCTATAACATCATTGTAACGGCCGCTCGCGGCAAAACGCGTCTGCTGGCCGTTGTGCTGGGCGGCAGGAGCAGGGATGCGCGCGATGGAACCGCACGCCGCCTCATTGAGGACGGATTCAGACGCGCATCCGCCAAATAATCTTGCATGTTCGGGCCGCCCGTATAATGTGGTGACGCCGCGCATAGTGACGTTGGCGTAAGCCCCTAGAATTCAAATCCTACACGTAAAGAACCACCAATGCCTTCACGTTGGCCTGTATAACCCTGTACACCAAGATCAACAAACCACGGTGATTGATCAGAAGGTTTCATAATCAAACCAATCTCACCAATACCTGTTCCACCTTCGAGTTTCGCTTTTTCGATATCATGTCCATA
>JAISKZ010000025.1 GCA_031260725.1 Desulfovibrio sp.
GGGCGGCACGCCCGGCGATTTATTTTTGCGCGTGCGCTACCTGCCCCACTCTCGCTTCAGGGTAGGGGGAGACAATCTGCAGTGCGACGTATGGCTTGCGCCGTGGGAAGCGGCGCTGGGCGGCAGGGTGGCTGTACCGACGCTGGACGGCAGTGTGGAGTTGAATATTCCGCAGGGCACGAGTTCAGGCCGCAAATTTCGTTTGCGCGGTAAAGGGCTTGGCTGCGGTGCCAAATGCGGTGATTTGCTTGTCAGGGTAATGATCAGAACACCCGCGCGTCTGAACGAGACCGAACAGGAGCTTTGGCAAAAGCTCGCGGAGGCGTCAGCGTTTGATGCGCGGGCGTAATTCCGGAGGCATATATGGACATCAGCAGATTTACGGACAAAGCCCGCGAAGCGGTGAACGACGCGCAAACTCTGGCCGCCGGTATGGGCCATCAGGAAACTGACGCAGAGCATCTGGCGCTTGCTCTGGCTCGGCAGGATAACGGTATTGTGCCCCGTATTCTCGAACACGCGGGCGTGCCGCCCAAAGCGTTTGCCGTTGCGGTGGAAACGGCGTTGCGCAAGCGTCCGCAGATTTCGGGCGGCGGCGTGGATCCGACAAAAATCATAATTACCCCGCGTCTGGCAAAAGTGCTGGGTGAGGCACAGAACGAGGCAAAACGCCTGAAAGACGAATACGTGAGTGTGGATCATCTCTTCGCCGCGCTTGTCGGCGTGGAGCCGTCTTCTCCGCTTGGGCAGACGCTGAAGGAATACGGCGTCACACGCGCGAAATTTGTCATGGCCATGGAGGAACTGCGCGGCAGCGCGCGCGTAACAAGTCCCAATCCCGAAGACACGTTTGAAGCTCTTGACAAATACGCCCGCGATCTTGTCGAGGCAGCGCATCAGGGCAAAATGGACCCGGTTATTGGCCGTGATGCGGAAATACGCCGTGTCATACGCATTCTTTCACGGCGCACCAAGAACAATCCTGTGCTGATCGGCGAGGCGGGCGTGGGCAAAACCGCCATTGTCGAGGGGCTTGCCTTTCGCATTGTCAAGGGAGACGTGCCGGAAGGCCTGAAAGGGCGCAAATTGTTCGCGCTGGACATGGGCACGCTGATTGCGGGCGCGAAATACCGGGGAGAATTTGAAGAGCGCCTCAAGGCCGTGCTCGGCGAAGTGGAAAAAAGTGAAGGCAGGATCATTCTGTTTATTGACGAGCTGCACACCATTGTGGGCGCCGGCAGAACAGAAGGCTCCATGGACGCCGGCAATCTGCTCAAACCCATGCTGGCGCGCGGCGAGCTGCATTGCATCGGCGCCACCACTGTGGATGAATACCGCAAATATATTGAAAAAGACCCGGCGCTTGAACGGCGTTTTCAGCCGGTGATGGTGGATGAGCCTACGGTGGAGGACTCCATTTCCATCCTGCGCGGCCTGAAAGAGCGCTTTGAGGTGCACCACGGGGTGCGCATCAGCGATTCGGCCATTGTGGAGGCCGTGACGCTTTCGCACCGTTATATTTCAGACAGACAGTTGCCGGACAAGGCTATTGACCTGATTGACGAAGCCGCCGCCATGATACGCACGGAGATTGACTCCCTGCCGGCCGATCTGGACGAAGCCAATCGTAAAGTCATGCAGCTGGAAATTGAACGCGAGGCCCTGCGCCGTGAAACGGACGAGGCTTCGCGCGAACGCCTTCAGCGACTGGAGAACGAGCTTGCCGATCTGCGTGGCGAGCAGACCGCCATGCGTGAACAGTGGAAAAATGAAAAGGGTTCCATAGATACGGTGCGGAAAATCAAGGAACAGATTGAGCAGACGCGCCTTGCCATTGAACAGGCCGAACAGGCCTATGACCTCACCAGAGCGGCTGAACTCAAGTATTCAAAATTGCTTGATTTGCAAAAAAAACTGGCTCAGTTTTCCGGTGGCGATGTCGGTGATGCCCCGCGCCTGTTGCGTGAAGAAGTGCGGCCTGACGACGTGGCGGAAATTGTGGCCAGATGGACGGGTATTCCGGTTGCGCGGCTGGTTGAGTCTGAACGCGAAAAATTGTTGAAGCTCGCCGATGAGCTGCACAAGCGTGTCGTTGGTCAGGACGAGGCTGTGAGCGCGGTGGCCGATGCCGTTCTTCGCGCGCGGGCAGGGCTGTCCGATCCGTGTCGGCCGACCGGCTCCTTTATTTTTCTGGGTCCGACCGGCGTGGGCAAGACAGAGCTTTGCAAAACGCTTGCCGAGGCGCTGTTTGACACTGAAGATAATATGGTGCGCCTTGACATGAGCGAATATATGGAAAAACATTCCGTGTCGCGGCTTATCGGCGCGCCCCCCGGCTATGTGGGCTATGACGAGGGTGGGCAGTTGACCGAAGCGGTGCGCCGCAAACCCTATTCCGTCATTTTATTTGATGAAATTGAAAAAGCGCACTCCGATGTCTTCAACGCGCTTTTGCAGATGCTTGATGACGGCCGCCTGACGGACAGTCAGGGACGTACAGTGGATTTTCGCAACAGCATTGTGATTATGACATCCAACATCGGCTCCCTGCATCTGCTCGAAGGCATATCTCCGGACGGCGCGTTGGAAGAAGGCGCGCGGGAGCAGGTTATGGAGGCTTTACGCGCTCATTTTCGTCCGGAATTTTTGAATCGTGTGGATGAAACCGTGGTTTTTCTGCCGCTGAGGCGTGAGCAGATCGCGCGTATTGTGGATTTGCAGCTTGCCCGCTTGCGCTTGCGGCTTGAGGAGCGCAAGATCAGCCTTGCCATGACGGACGTTGCGCGTGATTTCATTGCCGTGGCGGCGTATGATCCTGTTTACGGCGCACGTCCGATCAAACGTTACGTGCAGCAGCGTGTGGAGACGCCGCTTGCCCGCGAGATTTTGGCGGGCAACATTTGCGACGGACAGGACGTCACGGTGGATGTGAAAGATGAGGAGTTTATTTTTAGCTCCTGTAAAGGAGGCATTGTTACATGGACAAATCAGATGGTTGGAGAGGATATGACGGCCTTGTAGATATTGGTTATCAAAAGCATTTCCGTGTGGAACTTGGCAAGAACGTATTTTCCACTGAAGGAGTGTGAATTCAGGTCTAATCAGCACTTCACAATGTGCAATGCTCCAGTTGTTCAGAACGCGCAACACACAGCGGGGGGGGGTATGCCGGACAAGGCAGCTCTTGTTTTAGCGGCCGGCAAGGGCACGCGTATGCATTCCGACAGGCCGAAGGTTTTGCAGACCCTTCTTGGCGAATACATGCTCGCTTATGTGCTTGCCGCATTGCGCCCGCATTTTGGCGACGATGTCTGGGTGGTTGCAGGCCATCAGGCGCAAATGCTTCAGGCGGCCTTTCCGGATCGGCGTTTTGTCATGCAGGCTGAGCAGCTCGGCACAGGCCATGCTCTTATGCAAGCCATGCCGACGCTTGCCGGGGCGGGCTGCCGTCATATTTTGCTGGTTAACGGCGACGCGCCGTTGCTCAATGAACATCTGGTCCGCATCTTTCTTGAGAAAGCTGAGGGTGCGGATATTGCCTTTGCGAGCATTGTGCTGGATAACCCCGGCGCGTATGGCCGCGTGTTGCGCGAGGGGGGGCAGGTGCGCGCCGTTGTGGAGGCCAAAGATTGCGACGTCCCGGCAAACAGCGCGCAGATTCATGAAGTCAACGCCGGCATGTACCTGCTTGATCTGGCCCTTGCGGCGGAACTTCTGCCCTGCCTTACCTGTACCAACAGGAGCGGAGAATACTATGTCACTGATCTGATTGCCCTGGCCGCGGCAAAAGGACACAGCGTTCGCGCTGTGGAATGCGGCAGGGATGAAAGTCTTCTGGGCGTCAATTCGCCGCTGGAGCTTGCGCGTATGGAAGAACTGCTCCGTGCCCGCGTGGCTGAGCGTCTTTTGCAGTCAGGCGTACTGCTTCACGCGCCGGATATGACGCGTGTTTCTCCGTTCGCGCGCATAGAGCCGGGTGCCGAGCTGACAGGACCTTGTGAAATTGCGGGCCGGTCAGAGGTGCGGCGCGGGGCGCGTGTCGCTTCGCATTGTGTTGTGCTCGACAGTGTGATTGAAGAAGGGGCCGAACTGCGTCAATTCTCGCATCTTGAGGGCGCGCGCGTGGGCGTAGGCGCGATTGTGGGGCCGTTTGCGCGTTTGCGCTCCGGCACTGTCATTGCGGCGAACGCGCATGTTGGCAATTTTGTTGAGGTAAAGAACGCCCGTCTTGGTGAGGGTGCCAAGGCCAATCACCTGACCTATCTTGGAGACGCTGATGTCGGCGCGGGCGCGAACATCGGCGCGGGAACCATCACCTGCAATTACGACGGCAGCCATAAATACAAGACAATCATTGGGGAAAAGGCCTTTATCGGCAGCAATACTGCGCTGGTTGCCCCTGTCAGCGTCGGCGCCGGGGCCCTTGTCGGCGCCGGTTCCGTCATTACCAAAGACGTGCCTGAAGGTGATATGTCCATCGCCCGCGGAAAGCAAAAAAATCTGCCGCGCAAAAAAGTTTGATAGGCCGGCGTTTTTTTGTTGGATGAACGCAAAACGACTTGACAATAATTATTCGTTAAGAATTGCAATATGTTTTTTGGCAGATGCGGTATGCATCCTGTATCCTTATCTTGCCATTGAAAAGTGGTGGTGGTAAGTTTTGCGTATGGAAATTTTTGAACAGCTGGAAAAGCGCATAACCGGACTTTTGACGAGATTTGACAATCTGAAGGCGGAGAACGCGCGTTTTCGTGCTGAAGTCGCCGAGGCGGCTGCAAAAAAAACTGAACTGGAAGAAGAAAACCGTACATTGCGGGCTTCGCTTGCCCAGGCGGGGAACACTCGCGCCGAGGCGCTGAAGCGTCTTGACGACCTGCTGCGCAAGATTGATGAGCATGAAAGCATTGAGTAGTTTTTGTGAGTGAAAACATTAACCTTACCGTTCTCGGCCTTGAAGTGGCATTCAGGCCAGGTGCAGATATGGAGCGTGTGCAAAGCGCTGTGCGTCTGCTGGAGGAACGGTTTGCTGAACTGAGGTCCCATGGGGGGCAGAGCAGAGAAGCCCTGTTGACGTTTCTGGCCTTGGGGCTGGCGGACGATGTGCTGCAATCGCAGAAAAAGCTGGGTGATGTGCAAAGTCGCGTCACCGCCATGCTTTCCCTGATAGAAAAGACCGGATAAGCTCTTACGATTTCCCTGGAGTGCGCGTGATTTATGCCTCGGTGCTAACCTGACAAGTAGTAAAAAAGGGAGCCGTCCCTGTTTTTTGTGTGCATGCCCGGCGTTGTGCGGGAAGCCTGAAAAAAACATACCGGCGCCCGATCTGGGTAACCAGGTTCTGCACCGCATGCGTGCACGGCGCTCCGGGGTTTTTGATTGCCCTGTCCGTGAATTTTCTGCACGGACAGCTCCGTAAGGACGGCCTTTATTGCATCCGTCTTCTGCCGGATTTTTCCGGCGGCCAGCCAGAAACATGCTCAGCCCCAGGCAATATCGTTGCGGCGGCCGCGTCGGTTGTTTGCCGATGGCTGCCGATGTCTCCGGGCACAGCCCGTTTTGATAAAGTGAGGCGTGTATGGATGTGTTGTCTGTTCTTATAGCTGCGGTGGCCGTGCTGGCAGGTGGGACTGCGGGCGTTGTTCTGCACCGGCGTATAACCGGCAAGCGCATCGGCGATGCCGATGCGCTTGCGAAACGCATAGTGGAGGAAGCGCGCAAGGAGGCCCAGGCTCAGAAGAAGGAAATTCTGCTTGAGGGGCAGAATGACCTGTTTAATCAGAAGCGCGAAATTGAAAATGAATTCAAAGAACGCGAACGTGAAGTCAAGGGCCGTGAGCGTAAACTGGAAGAAATGAGCGGCCGCCTAGAAGAAAAGCTTGAAAAGGCCACTGAAAAAGAGCGCGATCTGCTGCAATCGGAAAAGGATCTCTCGCGCAAGGAGAGCCAGCTGGCTGAATCTGAAAAGTTTTTGCAGACGCGCATAGAGGAGCAGGCGCAGCGTTTGTCACAAATTGCTGGGCTGACCCCGGAAGAGGCCAAAGAGCGTCTTTTTGCGGAGATAGAGGCAAGGACGCGGCACGAGTCTGCCCGCATGATACGGCAGATTGAAATGCAGGCGCATGAAAGCGCTGACCGCATGGCCAAGGAAATACTTTGCAACGTTATCCAGCGTTACGCAGGCGATTTTGTCAATGAGCAGACAGTCACCGCTGTGACTTTGCCGAGCGAAGACATGAAGGGCCGCATCATCGGCCGGGAAGGACGCAATATTCGCGCCCTGGAGGCCGCCACCGGCGTTGATCTGATTATTGACGACACGCCGGAGACGGTCATTCTTTCCGCTTACAGCCCGTTGCGCCGTCAGGTGGCCAAGATGGCGCTTGAGCGTTTGATCCAAGACGGGCGTATTCACCCTGCCCGCATTGAAGACATTGTGCAGAAATGCGAGCAGGAAATGGACGCCAAAGTGCGCGAGATCGGCGAGCAGGCTACCTTTGACGCCGGGGTGCACGGCATTCATACTGAAATTATTCGTCTTCTCGGCCAGTTGCGGTACAGAACTTCATTTACGCAGAATGTATTGCAACATTCGCTTGAGGTTTCGGCCTTGTGCGGCATGATGGCGGCGGAACTCGGTATGGACGTTAAAAAAGCCAAACGGGCGGGTTTGCTGCACGACATCGGCAAGGCCGTGGATCATGAGGTTGAAGGGCCACATGCCCTTATCGGCGCGGATCTGGCCAAAAAATACAGTGAAAGCCAGGATATCATCCACGCCGTCGCCGCCCATCATGAAGATCAGCCTCCCTCCACGGCTCTGGCGGTGCTGGTGCAGGCGGCGGATTCCATATCCGGCGCGCGTCCTGGGGGCCGCAAGGAATTGCTTGAAAATTACGTCAAACGTCTGGAGGAACTGGAGGGCATAGCCATCAGTTTTGAAGGCGTGTCCAAGGCGTATGCCATTCAGGCCGGGCGCGAGATTCGCGTTATGGTCGATTCCGAAAATGTGGACGACGACGCAACCTATATGCTCTGCAAGGACATTGCGAAAAAAATAGAAAAAAATCTTACTTACCCGGGGCAGATTCGTGTGACTGTCATACGCGAGCGACGTGCCGTGGGTTTTGCCAAATAGTATGATGGCGTCTGTTGTTTTTTGAAGTCAGTTACCGCAGCTGACACATGTGGATGGTTTGAAAGCTGTGGATATTCTCAATAGTAACAAACCATTAGGAGTCAGTCAGTATAATTTTTCCTGTAGCGGAGGGGATTAGAAGATTTCAGCAGGAAAGAGTTGACAAGTTACGGGTACGGGTGCATATTTTCAGATTGCGCCGCTT
>JAISKZ010000030.1 GCA_031260725.1 Desulfovibrio sp.
CGCTCATGATGAACGGCGTATTGCTGCAAAACAGCCTGTTCCCCGTCACCGTTATGAACCGGGATTCGGAAGAATTTCACACAACACTGCGCGATTTTTACAATACCGGCAATGCGACAGACATGATGGGCTTTTTTGCTGATGCAACGGCGCGGCTGTACCCGGAAGAAACTCCCCCAACAGAGGAGGCGCTGATGGTGCACGGCGGCTATATCCGCGACAGTTCCGGCGACACGACAAACTCAGACGTGCTCTGCGCGCCGATATAGACGAAAGCGCAAAGTATTTAACCATTACGGGGATGAAGTATTGAAGGTGTTTGAAATTAAATAGTTACTTTTTGACAAAATAGTAAATAGTATGAAAATCATATTTCGTGCTTGGCAGGAACGTGACTACGCTACAATCCAACAACGTGCTGGAAGGGCATTCCACATAACCTATGTGGTGTATGATCAGGCGGTGACAAGGAAAAGGGGAGAGTGAACATGGACATCTTTCAAAACGGCGCTGTTTGGCTTCGTGCAGATTTTCATTTGCATACCAAGGCTGACAAGGAATTTGCATACTCCAGCGACGAAAACTATTACCTCTCAAGCTATGTGCAAAAGTTGAAAGAGACCGGCATTGGCGTCGGAGTGATTTCCAATCACAACAAATTTAATTTTGATGAATTCAAGGCATTGGGAAAAACAGCTCAAAATGAAGGGATATTTCTGTTGCCTGGAGTTGAATTGTCGTTAAATGACGGCGCCAACGGCATCCATGTCCTGATTGTATTTAGTGAAGCTTGGTGGCAAGATGGCAATGACCTCATAAACCCACTGCTTACGTCCATGTTTCCTGGAAAAACGCCAGACGCATATCAGAATGAAAATGGCAGAAGCGATAAAAATATTCTTCAGTTGCTTGAGGTGATGCAAAGAATTGGACATGAGTACTTTTTAATTTTCGCGCATGTCGAAGATGACAAGGGGCTTTGGAAAGAAATGCGCGGTGGTAGACTTTCCGATTGGGCAACAGACCGTTATCAAGAAATACGGAAGCGTACGCTTGCTTTTCAAAAGGTTCGAACACGCGACACGCGCGAAAAAGTAAGGGATTGGCTGAGAGATTGGTATCCGGCTGAAGTGGAAGGCTCCGACCCGAAAGCCATTGAACAAATTGGTCAAGGTAAAAAATGTATTATCAAATTGGGAGCGTTCACCTTTGACGCCGTTCGTTTTGCCTTGCTGGATTATAAAAACCGTCTCTGCTCCGAAATACCGCAGGTTATGCATTCTTACATCCAAAAAATTGAATTTTTAGGGGGTATTTTTGACGGGAAAACTATCCATTTGTCTCCTGAACTTAACACGCTCATCGGGATTCGCGGTAGCGGAAAATCCGCTGTCATAGAGATCATACGCTATATCTTAGGTATTTCTTTTGGTGAAAATGCAGGAGATCAGCAATATAAACAAGCATTGGTGAAGTATGCTATGGGTAGCGGCGGTAAGGCACGCCTTTTCGCTTCAAATCGTTTTGGGCAGCCCTATGTTGTTGAGCGTATATGGAATGAATTGCCTTCAGTTTATTTCGCCGATCAACCACAACCAGGGGTCTCTATCCGTGAAACAGTGCTTCACAGGCCAATTTATTTTGGGCAAAAAGATCTTTCCAGCACGAGCGCTGGGTTTGAACGCGATTTGGTCGAAAAATTGGTTGGTGTCAAACTGGCCGATGTACGCCAGCGCATTGGTGTGCAAAAAGAGGCGATTTGCCAGAGTATTGACCAACTGCTGAAAATTGGCGCCTCGGCTGAACGAAAACAGGAACTCTCCAGAGAAAAATTGGATATCACGCACCGATTAACATTTTATGCAAAACATGGCGTTGAAGAGAAATTGCAGAAACGTTTGGATTATGATGCGGATTTACGTTTCATAAAGAGAGGGACAGATCTGGCCGAAGAGTTTGTGAAAACGTTACAAAATTTTGTTGGCGAACAAGAGGCGTCATTGACCACTCTTGGCAGCTATACCTCAAAACACAATCCTGAATTGCTACAAAAATATCTTATTGAATATGAGAAAGTGAAAGGATATTTGAGCCTGATAAAGAAGTCTATTTTTGGAATACGTAGCAGCAAAGCAGTAATGAATGTTATGTTTAAAGAATTGTCGGAGATCAAAAACAGTTTAATGGACGAATTCGCTGCTATGGAGCGTCAATTAGCCTCAGAGTTGGCGAACGAAAACAAAAAAATCAGTTCGGACGATTTTATCAAATTAAAAAATAGGCAGGCACAAGTGGAGCAGCAGTTAGATTTGCTGACTCAACAGGAAAATTCAAAGGAAAATGCCAAATATTATCTTCTCAATGAGCTTCAGAAACTGAATAATCTATGGCATGAAGAGTTCATGATTGTCAAAAATATTTTGGATGATGTGAGCCAGCAAAGTGATGCACTGAAGATCATATGTGAATACAAGGCGGACAGAGCAGCATACCTGAATTTTATGAAAAGTATGTTCAGAGGTTCAAATATTCGTGAGGCAACTCTTCAAGACATTGTCGAGTGTTACCCGGATTTCATAGAAATATACAAAGTGATTGAAAATGACCAAGGTAGTTTTGGCAAGAATCCACAAATATTTACTGAGTGGTTTTTCGGAAACCTCAAAGAATTCCTGACATACCAAGTACCTAATCATTTTGTGATCATGTATCGTGGGAAAGAACTCAAGCAGCATTCACTGGGACAACGAGCCTCTGCACTGATTCTTTTTATACTGAGTCAAAATGACAATGACCTTATCATGGTTGACCAACCGGAAGATGATTTGGACAACCAAACGATTTATGATGATGTGATCAAATTAATTTGTCGTCTGAAGCCAAATATTCAATTTATTCTAGCCACACACAACCCAAATATCCCTGTTTTAGGAGATGCTGAACAAATCCTTGCCTGTTCATTCTCCAACAATACCATTCATCTTCATAGCGGTAGTATCGACGAACCGCAACAGCAGAAGACTATTGTGGACATCATGGAGGGTGGCGAGGAAGCCTTTAAGAGAAGAAGGAAGATTTATCACTTATGGAAATCATAGAGCTTGGGCAATACCTTTCTGCTGGAGAAGATTCTGAGCATCAGTTTAAGAGGATATTTGACAGCCCAGACAAGTTGGCTGCTGAAATGGTTGCTTTCAGCAATGGAACCGGAGGGACAATTTTTGTCGGCGTTGACGATAATGGTATTATTATTGGGCTTAATGAAAATGAAGTACGCCGATTGAATCAAATGATTGCCAACGTGGCCAGTCAAAATATACGACCGCCAATCAATCCTACAACGCAAAATATTGTCACGGACAAGGGGATAGTGTTGGTTATCACTGTACATGAAGGAGTCAACCGTCCATATCAAGATAAAGATGGAGTATTTTGGGTCAAAAGCGGTTCTGACAAACGCAAAGCTACTTCCCGAGAGGAACTACAAAGGCTTTTTCAATCTTCAGGTCTGATTCATGCCGACGAATCGCTTGTTCCCAACATGCAACTTTCAGATTTAGATATGGCCTATTTTTCAATTTTTTTTGAAAAAAGATATGGCGAATCTTTGGCACAACAGCGTTTCCCTTTGCCGCAGATTGCAGAAAATCTGAACTTAGGAAAAGACGGACTTCTTAACCTGACAGCTGCTTTACTTTTCAGCAACAATCCAAGTGCAAAGCTTCCCTTGTTTATCGTCAAAGCCGGGGCTTTTGACGCCATCGATCTAGCCACAACCAGCTACACGGACAGCCGTGATATTACAGGAAAAATGGCGGATATTTTCCGTCAGACCGTCAATTTTGTTATTACGAACTTACATCACCGCCAAGGCGATCAAAATGTCAATAGTGTGGGACTACCGGAGATCCCAGTTGTAACGATTGAAGAATTGATTGCCAATGCACTCATTCACCGTGATTATTTCATATCGGCTCCAATCAGAGTCTTTATTTTCCGTGACAGGGTGGAGATTGTTAGTCCTGGACATCTTCCTAATAATTTGACTATTGAAAATATTAAAGCAGGCAATTCCAATACACGTAATCCAGTATTAGCCTCTTTTGCAAATTATCTACTCCCTTATCGCGGTTATGGATCAGGTATTATGCGTGCCTTATCGGCATATCCAGATGTCAATTTTATTGATGATCATGACAGCAATATTTTTAAAGCAATTATAATGCGCATCTAATGGATGTTTTTTGTTCTACAGCGCCGTCTATAATAGCATCTTCAAGGTCAACAAAGAACAGAGCTATGGAGATATGGATCCTATAAAATCAATCTGGATTTATCCAAAAATTTAATAAATTAACTCCTGTACTAAAACTAATAAAATCAATAGATTATGAGTAATTTTCGTAAGCCATTTTTGCTGTGAAACAAATTTGCCCCGCTTTAAGTATAAGAAGCGGGAAAAGCCTGCCAGTTCTTCAAAGTGTCGCCTTCCCCTGATACATTTTTGCAATATTATTCATCCATCTTTACGCCTTAGAGCACTCATTTCCACAGAGTGGCAACTCGATTGTTTTAATTGGAGTATGCCTGTTGGAGATTTAACATTTATTGACAAATTTTTAGCTTTTAGATCAAAAACGATAGACATGCTATAATAGTTAAGGTTAACAAATTTTCCTCCGATCAGACTTGATTGGAAGGTACACAAGCGTCTCCGTTCGGTTGGCCCGTTTCAGGCGTTGTTTAGATTTGGTATGAATACTCCCCTGCTAAAGCTGGTGACCCCAATTAACAGACAAAGCTGGCGATATCGGCCACCGTTACAGACCTGTGAACTGCACAGCCATTGCAAAATGAAAATTTTTTATCTGATGCACGCTTTGTTTGGCAGCACAGCCCAAAAAAAGAAATCTTGAAGCTGTCGGCGCATGTATTGCGGGCTTCCTCCAGATTGCGCTCCGCCCACGGGCCGTGTCGCCGACCATTCTTTGAGAGCTTTTTTGGCGGAACGCATTCGAGACATGGATTTCTCCGTTGTGGATGTGCCGGTGCCGGCAACTTTGAGCGCAATACAGTGTTCGGCTGCTTACGGCATTTTTTGTTTATCGCGAGGGATTCGGTCCCACACGGCTGCTGTGCGCGATATCGCTCAGCGCGTTGCGCAAAAATTCCAAGATGTTGCGATAGGATTTTGCTTCACGCAGAAAATCACCGACATCTTGAAGCATCCAAACAAAGTATCCCCTATGGTGAATTTGTTGCAAACCATCAAAAGCCACGGGCAGATTCAGGGCTTTCACGGCTGCTTCGCCCATCGCCACAACGCCGCGCGCGCCGAGCTTGTTCACGCCGGACCAGAAAACGTCGGGATTGGCTGTAAAGCCGGTCTCTGACAGGGGAGAAGGGGGGATGGCAGATGTCTCCGGATCTGCGGGCAGGCATGGCGGCCAGAAGGTGTGGGTGCCCGCCGGATGGCCCAGATCAGTGAGCAGTCGTTGAAAAAATGCCCGACGGCCCGCGTTTGGCGTCAGGCACACATCCCGTCCCAATTCCCAGTATGTCCAGACAATCTTTCCCGGCCGCGTCGCCGCAAGGCGTTTTTGCCACTCTTCGGGCCATGCGTTTTGCGGCAGAGGCCCTCGATCAGGCGGCTGAGCCGTTTGAAGGCCGCTTTGCCCTTTCTGGTTTTGATTCGGCGCGCGGAGGCGCCGTTCTTTTTTGCCGTGTTCCCGTTGCGACGCCGATTTCCGCTGCGATGCGACCTGTGCCCGCGCCGCGCCGGGCAAGCGGTGTGCGGACACGCCCGGAGGCAGCAAAAGGAAGTTCAGGCCTTTTCCCCGCCAGACGACGCCCTGAAGATTTATATCCGCAAAAGCCATGAGCACAAATCCCAGGCCACATCGGCCTTGCTTTGTTCAGGCCAGATGACTTCATGGCCCTGCGCGTCAATGACGGCCATTCTGTTGGTGTGCGAACCAAAGCCGCTGCCCTGCGCGTTGATGCGGTTGGCGGCCAGCAGATCTGCATTTTTGCGCAGGCGTTTTTCCCGCATGAGCGGCAGCAGGCTTTCCATATCCGGCGTGCTTTCCGCAGCGAATCCAAGCAGTTTTTGATCCGGACGGCGATGGGCGGCGAGTGTTTGCAGAATATCCGGATTGGGGCAAAATTCAATGCTGAAGCCCTGCGGCGCTTCCGATTTTTTGAATTTGTCCGGGCCGAGGGGTTTTGGAAAAAAGTCGGCCACTGCCGCCACAAACATGCCCATGTCCATCTGCGGCCAACTGTCCCGCGCTGCTGTGAACATCTCTCTTGCGCTGCCGACATTGATTCTGGCAATGCCCGGCGGCAGCCGTATTGCTTCTCCCTGTCCGCAGACGGCCGTCACCTCCGCGCCGCGCAGCCATGCGCAGACGGCCATTGCCGTGCCCATGCGTCCGCTTGACGGATTTGACCAGAAGCGCGCGCCGTCCCAGGATTCGCGGGTGGGGCCCAGCGTGACCAGCACCTTGCGTCCGGCCATGTCCTGCGGAGCCAGAGCGCGCAGTACGGCCAGAAAAATATCCGACAGATCAGCGAGTCTGCCCTGTCCTTTATCACCGCAGGCCGTATCGCCGCAGGCAGGTTCAATAATCACGGTGCCGCGTTCCCGCAGCAGGGCGGCGTTGGAGCGCGTCACCATGTGCGCCCACATGCGCGGATTCATGGACGGCGCTATGATGAGTGTTTTGTCAAACGCAAGGGCCTGGGCGGAGAGCATGTCTGAGGCAGCGCCGTGGGCGAGCCTTGAGAGCGCGTCCGCCGAAGCGGGAGCAATAACATACGCTTCGGCGTTCTGCCCCGGCTCAAGATGAGCGAAAATATTGTCGCCGGGCGTGAACATGCCCTGATAGACCGGCATTGCCCCGAGCGATTCAAAGAGCAGCGGCGCGACAAAACGTTGCGCTGCCGCTGTCAGCGTGACGGACACGTGGATGCCGAGCTTGTGCCAGGCCCGCAACAGATCAGCGGCTTTATAGCAGGCGACTGAACCGCACACGCCGAGGTGCAGGCGGCGATTGGCAAAGCGTGTGCTTGCATTAAAGGCAGTGTCAATGAGGGTCATAGATTTCTTTCCTGAATTCCTGATCCGTTCTTTTCGCCCCAGTGTTCCGTTGCGCCGGGGGACTGAGGATCGCTGTTTGCGTTGCCGGCCGGCCATGTTTCGCTGGGCAGTTCTGTCTGCGGGCCGTTTTCTCCCGACAGATTCAGTGCGGCGCCGTCCTGCAGATGGCCGCCTGTCCAGATTTCCAGAATTGTCATGAACGTCTGGCGGCGAAAAACCAGGATGGCCAGCGCGTTTGCCTTGTCATAGAGATAAACGGAGCGATCGCCTTTGCGTAGCGAAAGGCGCATTTGCCAGCCCTGCGCCGACAGCGAGGAGTACAGGCTTTGCGCCGCCTGCTCCGGATCCACGTCTCCCCGCAGGGTTTCAAGCCCTTCGCGCCCTCCGTCGGCGCCGGAGGTTTGATAGCTGTGCGAGGGGTAGCCTTTCATGCCCGGTGGCAGCGTGACATCCAGAAGACGACTTGTGGCTGCATCCGAACCGCCGGTGAACGGATCATTGGAGAAGAGATTGCCGACGCCGAGGTTGGCGCAGCCCTGCGCGGCGGCAACGGTCAATCCAAGAACAAGGGCGGCAAGCACGCGCATGGCTGCACTCCTTTACGGTTTGTCCTGGTTTTTGGGCCGTGCGCCGTCAAGCCCCCGGCGTGTCTGCCCGAAACGCAAGGCCGGCGCACCGACGCCGCGTTCTCCGGCCGCGGTTTTGACGGCCTCCGCTTCAACTCGTGCATAGCGCGCGCCCTCAAGAATATAGGCCTTGGCAGCGAGTTTTGCGTCTCCGATGTCAAGAAAAGCCGGTTCACGGGGCTGCACGCGGCGTTCAAGACACTGGCGCCGCAGGCCCAGACTGTGCGTATGGCGCAACACGGCGCGACTGACAGCGTCTTCATCTTCAGGGCGGCAGAGTATGCGCATAAGCCCTGCCGGACGATTTTTTTTGCCTGTGCCGGGCAGCCAGAGCACATCCAGCACTTCGGGCAGCGCGGACAAGGCTTCCAGGGCAAGTCCCAGTTCCTCGCCCGTCAGGTGATCCAGATGCGTTTCAAGCTGAAGCACAAATTCAAAGCCTCCACGGGCGTGGGAAACCTGCGCCTGAACGGCTTCCGTCAGCCAAATGCGCAGCCCGGCCGGCGCCGGACGGGAGCCGTAACCGGTGCCCATGGCGCGTACAATGCCGCAGGGGCCGTCGGCAAAACCGTCAGCAAGTGTGTGGACAAGAGCCGCGCCCGTTGGCGTAACCAGTTCTTCGCGGTCCGACACAGGGCGTACAGGCTTGCCGTGGAATAAAAAAGCCGTGGCCGGAGCGGGCAACGGCAGCAGCCCGTGCGCACACTCGACTGTGCCGGAAAACCAGGGCAGAGGCGAGGCCGTAATCCGCTCTGCCCCGAGCTGCTCCAGCGCCCAGCACACGCCGGCAATGTCCACCAGCGTGTCAATGGCGCCCACTTCATGAAAATGCACCTGCTCTGGAGGGATTTGATGCGCATGCGCTTCAGCCTGCGTCAGCGCCTCAAGCACGGCAAGCGCGCGGTCGCGCGCGGTCGCGCTGACGGCAAGGCGGTTAAAAACAGCCGCGATATCGGCCGGGTGTCGCAACGGTTGCACATCGTCCCAACTGACGTCCGCCAGTCGGCCCAAGCCGCCGGCGCGTAATTCCGCGCGGGTTTCAATGCGGCAGCGTATTCCGGCTTCGGCAAGGATGGCGGCAAAGGGCGCCATATCCACGCCGAGATGGTTTAAGGCGGCCAGCGTCATGTCTCCGCTGATGCCGCGTCCGCAATCCAGATACAAATCCATGGAGGTTCCTCAATCTTTTTGCCGCAGGCAGTCTTGAACCGGCGCGGTCTTGGTGTATAGCAGGATACAACACTACTTAAAATCGGTAAACTGATGCTGGGCCATATTTCACTTCGGGGAATATGGGGTGCAGAAATTTAATATTTTCTGGAAACTTTAAACCGTATTTTCAGGGGGCAGAGCCACGGACGTTTTGGCCGCAGCAGGCGGGAGCGCAAAATTCTCTCTCATTGCGTCGATATCCCTGCCTTTCGCGCCGCGCCTTTCCGCATGATTTTTCCATTTCCGCAGCACATGCCCCATGCGCTCCGCAATCTTCTGTGCATCGCGGTCTGTGAGTCCGAAAAGGCCTGCGACAGTGAACGCGATACGCGCGTCCGGCTCAGTGTTATGCTCATCAAACGCCAGACAGTGTTCCGCCTTGTCTGAACTTGACTCCAGGTCGTAGACCGGAGAGAGCCGCCAGCCGCATTCGTTGCGCAGAAATCCGTGATTGCGCAGGTGATCGTCACGATTGGACGTCAGCACATTGAAAAGCATGCGCGTCCACAATTCTCTGAGGTCTTCTGTGGTGTCGCTCCCACATAATTGGAGCAGCATGGCAATTTCAAGATAGCTGTGAACCTTGCCGTCGTTGTCGCGTGCCTCAAGCAGCGTCATGGCTGAGGCAAAGGGAATGCGACCGCCCTGTGTGTCGCGGTCAAAACGATCCAGAACAAGGGCATGACGGTCTTGCGAGAGTTGAATCAGCCGGGATTCAGGAACCCGGATGCCGCAGCGTTTGGCCATGTCCAGCGAAACTTTCTCCCAGAGGGGGACATCCACAGAATCGGTGACTTGTGGAAATTTTACGACAAAAAGTTTTCCGTCGGCGTCACAGAGGGAGGCCTTGGGACGCGAACCTCCAAGTGAAGCGCCCGGCGCGACAACATCCCGGATATCGTTGTCGGACAGTCCTCTCCCTGCCTGAATATCCTGTAACAGCGCATAAAATGTACCGGCCCAAGTGATTTTCGGTACGCCCGTGTCAGTGTCGGCGAGCAGGGTTTCACCGTCTCTGAACCGCAGCGCCCCCATACGCATGGCGTCACTGACGCCAAACAAAAAATCTGAATGGCTCAATGAACGCGCCGTGCGGTTCTCGCTGAACGCCTGTCGGTTTTCCCGCCGACGGAGCAGGGCGATTCCCCATCTGTCGGGGGACGCGTCAGCGAGGCATCCGAAAACAGGATGATCCTTTTTGGGATAGTGGATGCCCCGTGTAAGAGGGATATGGGGATCAAACTCAAAGGTCTTTTCGTGTTCGAGCCATTCCTCGGCGCATTCAAAGGCAAACTGTTCTTTGCCCCTGGAAGCGGTGATGAAGAGTGTGCCGAGGCGCATGGTTTCGTCTCCCCATGCAAGTTCTACAATGACGCGGCGGTTCACGGCTTTTTCCTTGATCGTCCGCGTTTTGGCAGACGTTGCGCGTCAAGCTGAAAAGCAAGCTCGTCTTTTTGGGGTACAGCGGCGTCTGACAATGGTGTGCCGAGGCCAAGCGCCCAGAAAACTGCGGCGACGTTGCCGACGGCAACGCCCCCCATGCCCTTCTCAATCTTGCGGAGCGTGATAACGCTTATGCCTGCGCGTTCAGCTATAACGGCAAGCGGCAGACGCCGGCGCAGCCTGGCAGTCTTGAGGCCCTGTCCCATTTCCCGCAGTGATTTTTCCAAAACAATATTTTTTCGCATAACGCTCTTATTATGTCTTCAATAGGCATATAAGAGATAGTATTCTATCGTTTGTGGAACGGCAAGCGGAATAGTATAATGTGGTTCAAGCTTCTCCCAAACGTCATTGGAGATATCGTGCCGCCTGTGCGGGTATGACATGTTGTTTTTTTGCGCAATATGCCGCAGAATTACAGGCCGCTGTTTGACGGTGATATCCTTTTGCAACTGTTTTTCTGGTGGAGGAAATGTATGAATATTCTTCTTGTTAACGGCAGCCCTCATCCAAATGGCTGTACATTTACAGCGCTCTCCGCTGTGGCTGCACAGCTTGAGAAAAACGGTCTGACAACCAGGATGCTGCAATTGGGCACAAAGCCGGTGCGCGGGTGTATCGCCTGCGGCAAATGCGCGAAAAGCGGCCATTGCGTTTTTGATGACGACATCGTCAACGAGGCCGTTGACCTGCTTCGTGCAGCGGATGGGCTTGTGGTGGGGGCGCCGGTGTACTATGCCGGGCCGGATGCTTCTGTCTGCGCCCTGCTGGAACGTATGTTCTTTATGAAAGCGGCGCCGTATGCTTTCAAGCCCGCCGCCGCTGTGGTCAGTTGCCGCCGTGGCGGGGCCAGCGCCTCTTTTGACAGGTTGAACAAATATTTTACCATTGCGCGCATGCCCGTGGTTTCTTCCCAATACTGGAATTCTGTACACGGCAATACGCCGGATGAGGTGCGTCAGGACAGGGAAGGCCTGCAGACCATGCGCACGCTGGGCGACAATATGGCCTGGCTTGTCAAGTGCATAGCGGCAGGCAGGGCAACCGGCATAAATGCGCCGAAACCGGAGCCCTGGGAAGTGACCAACTTTATCCGTTAGAGAGCTTAACGCTCAAACAGTCTGAAAGCTTGCATGAAGTTTGGATAGTGCGTTATAAAAGCTATATATTTTGCGCAGATGTAAGGCCGAGACGCAAAAATATATAAAACAGGTATACAAAACACGCGGCGGGTGATGAAATTGCCGTTCCGTGGGCATTAAAGGCATGCTGTTCCCATGAAACTGCGCATTTTTAAAGCCCAGGCGTCGCGCGGCGCCCCGCTTGCTGAGATTGAGGCCGTCGCGGGAGAAAAGCTTTCCCACGCGATTTGGCTTTCCGGGCGAATTCCACCGTTGCCGCTCTGCGGCGGGCTTGGGCATTGCGGCCGATGCCGTGTGCGTTTTGTAGGGGCGGCACCTCTGCCGTTTCCGGAGGAAGAATCCGTTTTTTCCCGGGAGGATCTGGATTCGGGCTGGAGGCTGGCCTGCCGTCGTCAGGTTTATGACGACAACGGGCGCGCGCCGCTTGATCTGGAACTCCCGTGGGACGCTTTTGCGGCCTTGCGCTGCTCTGGTTCCGCGTCTGTAAAATCTGTTGCCGACGCAGGGTCTGAACTGGTGCTGGCCGTGGATTTGGGAACCACCTCTGTGCATTGGCGCGCTCTGGTCGCGAAGGGCAAAGAACGCGGCGCGATTGCAGCGCAGGGGAGTTTTCTGAATCCGCAGGCAGGCGCCGGGGCTGAGATCATGTCGCGTTTGGCCGTCGCTGTGCGGCCGGAGGGGCGCAAGCGCCTGAGCGATCTCGTCCGTGAGCGGCTGCGTCTTGTCGTTGCGTCCGCGCCCGGGCCGGTTGTCCGTATGTGTCTTGCGGCCAACACGGCCATGACCGATATTTTTTTGAACCGCGACATCGCCGGACTGTGCGCGGCACCTTATTACACGAGTCATGCCGGCCATGAGCTTGTGCGTCTGCCGGAGTTGCCGCCTGTCTATATTCCTCCGCTGCCGGCGCCGTTTGTCGGCGGCGATGTCAGCGCCGGGCTGGCGGCCCTGCTGCATTGTAAAACGCCGCGGCCTTTTGTGCTGGCGGACATGGGAACAAACGGCGAACTGGCCGTTGTCACAGGGCGGGGGGATGTGCTGCTGACAAGCGTCCCCCTGGGACCTGCACTGGAGGGCACAGGCATGGAATGCGGCCGGCTTGCCGGACCGGACACGGCAACACGCTTCAGCCTCACTCCATCCGGCCTGACGGCGGTCACGCCCGGCGGGACGGCGCAGGCGCGCGGGATCAGCGCTACCGGCTATATTTCTCTTGCAGCGGCGTTGTACAGATTGCGTTTGCTGGACGCTTTCGGCCGTTTCGCCGCTTCCGCGTCTCTGAACGGCGGCGCATTGCCCATTGCGCGCACTGTGGCCGCAGGTTTTGTGCAACGGAGCGGGCAGACGCGGCTGAATCTCTCCAACGGGCTTTGGCTGTCCACGGCTGATGTGGAAAAATTGCTCAAGGTCAAAGCCGCTTTTGATCTGGCCCTGTCAAGGCTGCTGGACGCAGCGGCTTTGTCGCACAGGGATGTCGCGCGGATATGTCTGGCCGGCGCGCTGGGTGAACATGTCAATCCTGACGATATGGCAATACTTGGCTTTGTGCCTGCATGTCAGGCCCCGCGCATCCGGGCTGCGGGCAATGTATCGCTGGATGGAGCGGCGCTTCTGGCTTTGCGGCCTAAAAAAAGCTTAGGTCTGGCCTGGTTGTGCGGGCGGGCCCGCCTTCTCCCGCTGGTTGGGGAAGCAGACTTTCAGCGTGAATACTTTTGCCGTATGCGTTTTGGAGATTAAATGCCGGGCAGAACCGCTCCACAAAAATCAGCGGCGCGCGCGCCGCTTTTCCCGCAGCTGTCAACAGAGGCAAGTCGCGCTCTGGCGCTTCTGCCCGAGGCGCTGTCGCGAGTCCGGCCGCTGAATTCCGCGCGCCGCCGTTCCCTGCCGGAAGACGCGGCATCCCTGTCACGTCTGCTGACTGTTGAACGCGGGGAATTACGCCGCCCTTATTGGAGTTCCCCGGCCTTTGTCAGCGCCTATCTTTATTATTTTCTGCCCTGGAATTTGCTGCGCCTTGTCCCTCTGCTCACCGCCCTGCCTTTGCCTGATCCGCGCCGCGCCGTGTCGGCCGGAGGAGAAGCTCTGCTGCTGGACGCCGGTTCCGGTCCGTTGACGCTGCCTCTGGCCCTCTGGTTGGCGCGGCCGGAATGGGGAGATGCCCCGGTGCGGGTTCTGGCGCTGGACAGCGCTTCGCATCCGTTGGATCTGGGCAGGAAATTGTTCGCGGCACTGGGGGAAATGCTGGGACGGAAAATCTGGCCTGTGCTGACGGCGGCGAGCCCGGTGGAACATCTGGCCCGGCGGGCGGCCCCGGCGCTCTCCGGCGGCGGGGTGCGGCCCTGGCTGGTTACGGCGGCGAATGTGCTTAACGAATGGCATTGCGGCCGACGCGCGTCAGATCTTGCCCGGAGCGGGGATGGCGTCCCGTCACGGCACGGGGCGGAACGCTTTGATAATTTGTTGGAGATGCTGTCGCCGTTGTTGTCTTTACAACGCCGCGCTGAAGGTGCGGGCACAGCGGCAGGCAGGCCGGACACAGCCCCCGCGCTGCTTGTTGTGGAGCCGGGAACGCGCCTTGGCGGCAAAACCGTCATGCGTCTGCGGGCGACGGCGCTTGCCGGCGGCTTTGCCGCGTTGGCGCCCTGTCCCCACAGCTCCGCCTGCCCTTTGTTGGCCGGAGACGGCGGGCGCACCTGGTGCCACTTTACTTTCGGCAGCGGCGGCGCGCCTGAATGGTTGCGCCGTCTGTCCGCAGCGGCGGGGCTGGGCAAGAAGGCCTTGAGTCTCTCGGCTCTTCTCCTGCGACAGGTCGGCGGCCTGCGGCAGGAAGCGGGCTTCGCCGGCCGGGCAAGAGTGCTTTCCGCGCCGTTCGCCGTGCCCGGCCTTGCGGGGCGGGCGCGTTACGCCTGTGCGGACGGGGGGCTTTTGCTGCTGGAGGACGCTGAAGGGCTTGCGTGCGGCGATTTGATTCACGCGCGGGTTTCGCCTGATGCGCCGCGCGACGCAAAAAGCCGTGCCCGGATTGTCCGCCGTTCATCGTTGCTGTATTGACCTCAACGCATGTTTTAACTAAGGTTGTTTCTTTATGATTCCCATGCCTGAAAATCTGCCTCATCCGCAACTGTCCTCCAACACCGAAGTGGTGCTGCAAAAACGCTATCTGCGCAAAACTCCGGAGGGATGTCTCGACGAAAGTCCGCGTGATCTCTTTTGGCGTGTTGCGTCTGCCGTTGCCGCGGAAGAAGTCAGGTATGAAAAGTCTTCCTGCCGGTCGGACGATCTCGCACGCGAGTTCTACGATATGATGACAAGCTGGAAGTTTCTGCCCAATTCGCCGACACTGATGAACGCCGGGACGGATCTGGGACAGCTTTCCGCATGTTTTGTGCTGCCTGTTGGTGATTCCATTGAGGAAATTTTTGACGCAGTGAAATACGCGGCCATGATACATAAATCCGGCGGCGGCACGGGCTTTTCGTTTTCACGTCTGCGCCCCAAGGAAAGCCGTGTGGGTTCCACCGGCGGCGTGGCCTCGGGGCCGGTGTCTTTTTTGCGTATTTTCAACACCGCCACAGAGCAGATCAAGCAAGGGGGGACACGCCGCGGCGCGAACATGGGCATTCTGCGCGTGGATCATCCTGACATTCTGGACTTTATCCGCGCCAAAGAAAAAGAGGGGGAATTTAATAACTTTAATCTTTCCGTCGGGCTGACGGAAGTATTCATGCAGGCTGTGGAAAGGGACGAACACTACGACCTGCGTGCGCCCAATACCGGCGAAGTCACACAGCGCCTTCGCGCGCGTGATGTTTTTGAACTGCTGGTCAACAAAGCCTGGCAGTCGGGTGATCCGGGCATTGTTTTTCTGGACCGCATCAATCGCGACAATCCGACACCGGATCAGGGCGAGATCGAGTCCACCAATCCTTGCGGCGAGCAGCCGCTGTTGCCGTTTGAGGCTTGCAATCTGGGCTCTGTCAATCTGGCCGGCTTTTATGCACCGGGGCACAATGATGACGCCGACCCTGCCACAAAGGGGGTGGACTGGGACGAACTCAGGCGCGTTGTGCATCTGGCCGTGCGCTTTTTGGACAATGTGATTGACGCTTCGCGTTTTCCTCTCAAAAACATTGATGAAACAGTGCGCAGAAACCGCAAGATCGGCCTTGGCGTTATGGGGTTTGCCGATCTGCTGTATCAGCTCGGCGTAGCGTATAATTCACAGAAGGGCATTGAACTGGCCGAGCGCCTCATGGGCTTTGTTCAGGAAGAAGGGCACAGGGCTTCAGCCGTTCTGGCGCGGGAACGCGGACCCTTTCCCGCCTGGTCATCTTCAGTTCACCGCAAAGGGAAAAAAGACCCTTATCGCAATGCCACAGTCACCACCATTGCACCCACAGGCACGCTTTCCATTATTGCCGGGTGTTCTTCCGGTGTGGAGCCGTTGTTTGCGCTCTGTTTCACGCGCAATATTCTGGACGGGGAACGCCTTGTGGAGGTCAATCCCTATTTTAAAGCGGCTCTTTCTGCCGAGGGCCTCGCTGATCATGAAATTATGGAAAGCGTTGTGGCCAAGGGTTCCATACAGGATATGGATTTTTTGCCGGCTGATCTGCGCAGAGTTTTTGTGACTGCCATGGATATTGAGCCTGTCTGGCATTTGCGTATGCAGGCTGCCTTTCAACGCCATACAGACAACGCTGTCTCAAAAACGGTGAACTTGCCTAACAGCGCAACAGAAAAAGATATTTACGATATTTACTGGCTTGCTTACAAAGAAGGCTGCAAGGGCGTCACAGTATACCGCGACGGCTGCAAGAGCGTTCAGGTGCTGACCACAGGCGAGGGGCAGAAAAAAATGGACGGGGACGAGCGCCCGTATGACGCCGTCCAGACTGTTTCTTCTGTGCGCAAGCGTCCGGATGTGGTGCAGGGCTTTACACAAAAGGTGCGGACAGGCATGGGAGCCATGTATCTGACCGTCAATGAAGTGAACGGCGCGCCTTTCGAGGTCTTTGCCACCATAGGAAAATCAGGGAGATCCATCACCGCCAAGGCGGAAGCCATAGGCCGTCTCGTTTCCCTGGCGTTGCGTTCCGGCGTGCATGTGCGCGATGTGGTGGCGCAGATCAAGGACATAGGCGGAGAACACCCCGTGTTCAGGGGCAAGGGTCTGCTTTTGTCCATTCCCGACGCCATCGCATGGGTACTTGAAAAGCGTTACCTTAAAGACGAACACCCGGGAGACGTGAATGATCTGGAATCCCGACACTGCCCGGAATGTGGAGAGACAGTTGTATTTCAAGAGGGCTGCCTCATTTGCCCGGCGTGCGGCTTTTCCCGTTGTGGGTGATGACAGGGCGATGTCTGCATGAAATGGATCACCCATCAGGCAACGGCTGTGGCCGCCGCACTGACGTTGCATCTGCCTGCTGGCGGTCTGCTGGCGGTCTGTGCCGGCGCTGTTCTGCCTGACGTTCTGGATCAGCGCATGGCGGGTCTGGCCGGTTCGGCGCGTGGCCGGCAGCAGGCGTTCAACCGCATTCACCGGGGCACCACGCACTGGTTCGGCTGGTGGGCGGCTGTTTTTGCAGGCGCGTTGCTTTTGCCGTTGACGCCGGCGGCGCGGGCAGCGGCAACAGGTCTCGGCTTCGGCGGATTAAGCCATGTGATTCTTGACATGCTCACGCCGCAGGGCGTGCCCTTGCAGCCTTTTTCCCGCACGTGCCGTTTTTCCTTCAATCTCTGTTCCACCGGCAGCTTCGGCGAATATTGTTTTCTTGCGGGTGTTGTCGCCGCGACCTGGTTTTTTCTGGGCACAGATGTCTTGCGCGTGGTGCGGCGTCTGGGGCAGGGCGTTTTTTTTTAGCGCGGTTAACATTCAATCAACGGGCAGTTCACATGTGAACTGCTCTGGGGCTGACCTGAACGCACCGCCGGAGCGTTTCCCATACAGACGGCGCGAACGCGCGGGACAGAGGCAGAAAGAGCAGGGCAAAGGCGCATCCGCCGGCTGCCAGCGCCACACAGGCCGCGCCGATGGGCGGAAGCGGCAGTTCCCGCAGACAGTATTCGGATATGAGCCAGGCCGCTGCCGCGCCCGGCAGAGCGCAGAAGAAGACCCGCAGCCCAAGGCCGCGGATCCCGGCAAAAGCACTTTTGCCGTGGCGATGAATCCATATCCCTACGAGCCAGAGCGTGTACAGGCTGACGCTTGCGCCGGAAAGCGCGGCTATGCCGGCCGCGCCCGCGGGAACAGCCCAGAAGTAATAAACAGGCAGACATATCAGTGTGACGATTGTGCCTGTGGCGGCAGGGGTGACAGTGTCGCCGTAAGCGTAAAAGCCCCGCACCAGCACCATGTAGACAATCCAGAACGGGGCCGGCGCCAGCATGAGCCGGGTCAACGGAACTGCGGCCAGCGTTTCCTCCGCGCCGAAGCGCCCGCCCTGAAAGATGACGCATAAAACAGGCCAGGCGGACGCCGCCATCCAGAGCGCGCAGGGGATGACAAGCGCCAGTCCGGCGCTCAGAGCCGTGCGCAGTGTCTGGTGAAAGCGTTTGTTTTCACCCTGCGTCAGCAGACTCACGAGAAAGGGGTAGGAAGCCACGGCGGCGGCCTGGCCCATGAGACCGACAGGAACCTGTGCGATGCGCCGCGCGTAATTGAGCAGGCTGACCGCGCCGTCGCCGACCAGACTGCCGAAAACGCGCAGAAACTGTTCGTCCAGCATGATGACGGTCTGCCCCAGCATGAGCGGCAGAGCCGTGAGCAGAAATCTGCCCATGAGCGCGTGCCGCCAGATCGGTCGCAAATGCAGCCCGCCCGCCGCCGCAACGCGCAGGGGCAGGAGAAAAGTGCCCAGGGCAGCGCCGACAGTGACGCCGGCGCAATACCCTGTCATGCCTTGAACAGGCGCAACAACCGGCAGCAGCAGACCCGCGGCGATGATGCAGCCGTTATAGACCAGCGGCGCAAGCGCCGGTACGCTGAACTGCCGCCGCAGATAGAGCAGGGCAGTGAGGCAGGCGCCGCAGAGAAAAAATATCTGGGCAGGCAGAATAATTCTCATAAAGAAGGCCAGGCGTTGCCATTGGGCAGGGGCGAAGCCCGGAGCGGTCAACCTGGCCAGAGGTTCCGCCGCGAACATGCCGAATGCCGTGAGCAGACTTGAGCCGGCCAGCGTCCAGCAGAAGACGCAGGAAAAAAAGCGCCAGGCGTCGGCCTCGTCCTCCGCAAAACTGCGGGAGAGCAAGGGGATGATGGTGATGGACATGAAGCCGCCGGCCAGCAGATAATTAATGATGTCCGGCACCACAAAGGCGGCAAAATACATATCCGCCTCGCCGCCCGCGCCGAATTGCCAGGAAATAACTTTGTCCCGCACAAGACCCATGAGCCGTGAAAGAATGGCGCTGACAGCCAGAATCAGCGCTGCCGTGCCCATGCGGTGACGTGTGGCGAGTCCCTGCATCAGTGTGGCTTCCCGACGGCGAGGGCCGGATGCCTTGGCGCAAGCACCGGATGGAGCTTGAGCGCCTGTGCTTCAAGCTTGCATTTTTTCACAGAGTGCCGGGGTGGTCCTGCATGGAAAGACTGTAAGGGCGGTCAGGGCGTTTTCTCCTGCTGCCTCACGCTGTCACAGGGTCATGTCAGTTACGGTTGGTGCTGAACAAGCGCAGCAGCAGGAGGAAGAGATTGATAAAATCAAGGTACAGGGTCAACGCGCCCAATATCGCTCCGCGCCGGACAGCCGTGCCGTCATTCAGAGGGGCTGTTTCGCCGAAACGGCGCAGTTTTTGCGTGTCGTGCGCTGTGAGTCCGGTAAAAATCAGAACGCCGAGGCAGGTTATGATGAAGTCCATCAAGGTGCTTTGCAGAAAAATATTGACCAGCATGGCGATGACAATGCCTATAAGCCCCATGAACAAAAAACTGCCGAAGGCTGTAAGGTCGCGTTTTGTCACAGTGCCGTAAAGAGACATGGCGAGAAAGGTACCCGCCGTCGCCAGAAAGGCGTTGGAAATGGAAGCTATGGGATAGACGACGAAAATGGACGAAAGCATGGCCCCGGTCAGGGCTGAATAGAGCAGAAAAAGGCCTGTGGCCGTCTGCCCGGACATTTTATGCACGGCGGCGGAGAGAGCTATGACAAGTCCGAACTGGACGACAATCAGCGCTACCGTGATAAGGCTGTTGCCCAGTATGGCCTGCTGCAGACCGGGCGACGACGCCACTCCGTAAGCCACAGCAGCGGTCAGGGCCATACCGGCCGACATCCACTGATAGACTTGACGCATGTAGACGGAAGCGGCGCTGACGCCGCTTTGGGCGATAGTGCGGGCAGTTGGCGGCATGGTTCCTCCTGAAATGGTCAGTAATGTGTTTTTTGCCTCTGCAATGTGTTCACTGTTTTTACAGAGTACTCACGGTATACTTATAAGATTTAACCCGCGCTTGGCAAGTTGTCAAAATGCCCGCTGATCTGTTCCACCGTCACCACAGGGACATCGCTGAACCCTGTTTCCGCCAAAACGCCGCGCAGGGCCGACAGCACGGCATCTGTCAAGTTTGTGTAAGCCACATGCAGCACCGCCTGCCCTTCTTGCTCAAAGCGCAGACGGAAAGGGGCCGTTTCCGCCTGCGGGTCTTCCGCATCCGCGCCGCGCGCGAGTATGGCATGACGCCGCAGCACAAGCCCGACGGCTTCTTCCGCCGTGTTCAGAGCCGTCAGACTTGCATATGTCGGGTGGATGCCGTAGTTATATCGGGTAAACAAACACGGATGGGCCGACTGATCGGGCCTGTCCATGCCGTTTTTTCGGGCCAGCGCCCGTATATCGACTTTGCGCAGTCCTGCTGCGGCCAGTGGAGAAATAATGCCCGATTCCCTGAGGGCGCGCATGCCGGGCCTGTATCCTTCTCCATCCGAAGCGTTTGTGCCGTCGCACAGCGGCAGATCACCCGATTCCGCCCTGAGCGCTCTGAAAACCGCGTTTTTGCAATGATAACAGCGCTCCCTGTCGTTCGCCGCGATCTCAGGAACCTGCAACGGGTCAATGGACAGCAGCATCAGGGAGAGCCCGTTCCGTTCAGCCCAGCTTTCAGCCCAGGCGCTCTCCTCGGGGGGAATGTGCGGCCCTTTCACATGCAGCGCCCTGACATCCAGCCCCAGACGTAATGCCGTAAAACTGAGAAAACGGCTGTCCACACCGCCGGAAAAGGCGACGGCCAGAGCGCCCAGCGAGCGCAGATGATCGTGCAGCGAATGTTCACGGTCAGGCAATGATTGGGATGATGTCATACCAGTTCTCAAAATTTTTATAATATAATTGGACTGTTGCTGATGCAAACCCTGTTGTCAGCGGATAATGCCGCCGCCGACAACCAGATCGCCGCAATACAGCACCAGAGATTGCCCCGGCGCAACTCCCTGCTGTGGTTCGGCAAAAGATATGGAAAGCTGTGAGGGCGTAGCGCCCGGCAGTGCCGTCACCATCACGGGGCATTGGGATGAACGCAGACGGGCGGCCAAAGATTGCCCCGCCGTCTCAAGAGGAACATGCAGACGCGCGTATTCAAGGGTGCACTCCTGTCGCAGGCTTTCTTCATAATCCCCCGCCACAACTTCATTGCGCGCGGGGTTGACGCGCAGTACATATAAAGGCTTTTTTGCGGCGATACCGAGCCCCTTTCGCTGGCCGGGCGTAAAGTGCCAGAATCCCGCATGGTTTCCCAGCTCAAGGCCGCCGGGATCAACAATTTTCCCCGGGCTGTCCGGCATATTCAACAATGCCGCATAGCCGCCGCCGCAGAAATCCTGGCTGTCGGGTTTGTCATGCATGGGCAGGCCATGCCCGGCCGCCAGAGCGCGCACTTCTTTTTTTGTCATGTTCCCCAGGGGGAAAAGAGCGCTGCTGATCTGAGACTGGCTGAGACGGTAAAGGAAATAGGATTGATCCTTGCGCGGATCCCGTCCGCGGAGCAGAACATGCCGTTCGTAATGCCGGGAAAATTCCGTGCGCGCGTAATGTCCTGTGGCGAAAAAATCAAAGTCCAGACCGCGTTCCCTGGCCAGTGAAGGCAGAAGGCCGAATTTCAGCAGATGGTTGCAGCGGACGCACGGATTTGGCGTTTTTCCGGCCAGATAGGTTTTTTTGAAATAGGACAGCACAACAGCCTTGTAAGAAGCGGAGCAGTCAAAAACATGATGCGGTATACCCAGCATGGCGCTCAATGTGGCGGCCGAATCTATATCTTCCTTTTCGCCGCAATCATAGCACGCCCCTCCGCGCGAAGGAGCGGGCGGGCCGTCATACACGGACATGGTCGCCCCGATGACACGGAATCCCCGCTTCACAAGCAGCAGAGCGGCTACAGCCGAGTCCACTCCGCCTGAAAGGCCGATCAGAATTTTTTTGCGGAGGAGATGCCCGGCGCTCATGAAAAACTCCAAAAAACGCTTGTTCAAAGCAGGGTGAAGGATTACTATTGATTATTCTCAATTTTAATGTATAATATAAAGAAATGTAAAGGAGTTCCCCATGGCGGAGGGGAAAAAAGATGACAGTGCGCTGCCGGCCCTGGACAGAGGGGAAATGTTTCGTTACAGCCGCCATATATTGATTCCACAAGTCGGCATTGAAGGGCAGAAAAAACTGAAAAAAAGCCGTGTCCTGCTGGTCGGCGCCGGAGGGCTCGGCTCGCCCGCGGCCCTCTATCTGGCTGCCGCCGGGGTAGGGCTTATAGGTCTTGTGGATCATGACAGGGTGGAAGCAAGCAACCTGCAGCGGCAGATTATCCACGGAGAGGGAGATATCGGCAGGCTGAAAACGGCTTCGGCCAAAGACGGCATCCTGCGCATCAATTCAGGGGTTTCGGTCGTCACCTTCGACGTGACGCTTTCGAGCGCCAACGCGCTTGATATTTTCAGCCGTTTCGACATCATTGTGGACGGCTCGGATAATTTCCCCGCCCGCTACCTGATCAATGACGCATGCGCCCTGCTGGGCAAGCCGGACGTGTATGGCGCGGTGTATCGCTTTGAAGGGCAGGCCACGGTGTTTGATGCCGTGAAGGGCGGATGCCTGCGCTGTCTGTTTTCTTCCCCCCCCGCCCCCGGCATGGTGCCTTCGTGCGGCGAAGGCGGCGTTTTCGGCGTGCTGCCCGGCATTGTTGGAACTATTCAGGCGGCCGAGGTCATCAAGCTGATCCTGAACGGCGAGGCGCCGCTCATCAACCGTCTGCTTGCCTTTGACGCCTGGGATATGCGCTTTCACGAGTTCGCGTTGCGAAAAAAGGCGGATTGCCCTTTGTGCGGCGAGCAGCCGAATATTAAGGAACTCATTGATTACGAGTGGTTTTGCGGGTCGCATACGGAGGATGCCCGTGCGGGAGAGGATACGGTCGAGGAGATCAGCCCGCAAGAGCTGAAAAATTTTCTGGATCACGGGTCTGACATGCAGGTGATAGACGTGCGACTCCCCGCGGAGCTGTCAATCAGCAGACTTTCTTTTGCCATGCCGATTACTTTACATGAACTGTATACGCGCATGGACGAGCTTGACCCGCAACGGGATGTGGTTGTGGTGTGCAAAAAAGGAGAAAAAAGCGCGCTTGCGATACAGGGCTTGAGGGAAGCGGGTTACCCCGGCCGCCTGCTCAGCCTGAAAGGGGGCGT
>JAISKZ010000008.1 GCA_031260725.1 Desulfovibrio sp.
AAGGATGCTGTATTTTTCGCGTATCGAGTCCCTATCCCGCGCCACTGTTTCAAGTATAAAAAAGCATTTTCTACCAGATGCCGAGCCTTATAGATGTATTTGTCATACTCACGCGGTACTTTGCGATTCTTTTTTGGGGGGATAACCGCTGACATCCCTTGGAGCTTTGCACGCTTGACGATTGCATCAGAGTCATAGCCTCAATCCGCCAAAAGGTGTTGCGCTGAGAATCCGTCAATCAAGGCAATTGCTTGAGTACAATCTGCTGTTGTACCTTGTGTAATAAGAGCCCTGAGCGGCATACCATGCGCATCCACGGCCAGATGCAATTTTGTGTTGAGCCCCCTTTTGTGCTGCTCATATCCTGATTGCCACCTTTTGCCCCCGCCGTATGTGGGTGAACCTTGCAGTGACTGGCGTCAATCATAAGCCATTCAAAATCGGGCTCGTCTATCAAAATTTCAAGAAGCCTTTCCCACGCGCCACTGTCGCGCCAACGAAGGAGGCGTTATGACAAGAAAAGCACATGGAGTGTCAGGATGAGAGAACGGCTGCGCGGTAAAAGAAACTCCATGTATTGCTCCAGAATCATGGTAGGTCACAGACAGTTGTTTGCGGCCTACCCTTTGGCTCCGGACAAAAACTGCATAAGCAAAAAGAGCGACACAAGAATGGCTGGCGCAAAACCTGTCAGGGTCTGGCCCCAGGTTAATTGCAGGGCTGAACGGCAGCCCGTTGTCACGCAAGCAATGCACCACACAAGACCTGCCAGAGAACCGAGCAAGGGGACGACGCACAGAAGCGACGGGGCCGCACTGTAGGCTATTACTTGAAACACCAAGGAAAAATTTGCCTTGTCCGGCGCCAGAAAGTGGTAGGTCAGATGTATGAGGCCGGTGAAGAAATAGAGCTGCAGCACCAGCACTCCTGTTCTGATGAGCAGTGTCATGGACAGACTGGCCTGCGGTGCCAGCATGGCAAGCAGTTTTTCCAGTTGCGGGTCCGCAGTTGTGCCAGGTGTCATGAATTTCAGCAACAGATCGCCCCAGAAGCGTTCCACAACAATCTGCATCACACAGATGATCAAATAAAAAACAAGCGCGCGCATGGATTTTGCCTCAGGGCGCAACGCGTTGAAAAAACGTGGCGATGCAAACATGACGCGCATGACTGTTTGATAAAACGCGGCAAGCCAGCCGTTTTCCCCAGGGGCCGTCTCCCATGGGTTGTCGGCGGCGGACGGCGCGTCGTCGTCAAAGCCACTCGCCTCCCGTCTGTAAGCCCGGCTGGCCGTCAGGCGCGTGTCTTCCTGTTCCGCTTCATTCAATCCGTCCTTAGAGACCCCCCCGCTTTGCGGCACAATGGCATCGGGGGGGAGGGGGTCGTCCTTTCCCAGGTTGTCCGGCTGCGTTGGCTGTTCCCGTGCCGGGGTTGCCGTGTCGGACAGTATTTCTATCTCTCCTTTGTCGGGCGAAAAACGGAAACGGCAGGAACAGGCAGGGCAGGTGGCTATGACGGAACGCGCGGGCAGTTGTTCAGGGGGCACATCACGGGAAAAGTCGCAGCGGGGGCAGGTGATCTTCACAGCACTCTCCTTAGTCACGCGGCTATCTTAACGACGCCCGCCTCCGCTGGCAAGCCTGTTTGCAGGCATAAACGCGTTTTTCCTACAGTCGCCGCAGACGTCACAGAACAAAAATTCTTTCTCTGCGCCCGCCATTTGTCCATGTTCAGATTTGCGAAACAAGTATCCCGACATTGCCTGCTGTCGTCAGCATGGAGAAGCGGTGCTTCTCGTCAAAAACGATGCGGGAGATTCGGCTGCAGTCCTTGGATCACTTGACTGGGCCGTTGGCGGAGCCTTTACAATGCCGACCGGCGCGCAAGGCGTTTGGGGCAATTTTCAGGTCAACAGGAAGCGGGATCGTACTCCGCACAGGCGAACTGTGACAACGGTTTGCGGCATTCAAGGTTTTAAGGCTCTGTGCAATATCCGTAAAACGTCAATCCTGGCATGCCGGAGGCGATGCGTGATTTCGTTCTGAAGCATGGTTTCCGTTTTTTCCTCCAGGTCAAAATCGAATAATTCACGCAGAGAAACGCCAAGCACAGCGGATATGTTCTGTATGCTGCGCAGGGAAGGATTCCCGCGCCCTCTTTCCATCTCTCCCAGATGCTTTGTCGACACTTTCGCTTTTTCTGCAAGTTCGTCCTGCGTTTGTCCCCCTGCTTCGCGCAGTCTGCGTATTCTCAATCCTAACAGCTTGTTTATGCACATTTTGTCATCTACACATAGGGTTCCTTATTTATCAAAAATACGCGCAACAGATGAGGAGAACACCATATATCTTACTTTTTATTTATTGACAAAAAGTAAAATACTACCTATACAGTGCGTCGTGGCAATCAATCGCCACTGGCCACGCACTGGCAGGTAGGTAATGATTGAAAGCTCGTAAGGTGTCACATTTTTTAAAAAAGGAAGGAAGCCATGTTGAAACATTTTGCTTTTGCGCTGGCGCTGCTTCTTGCGTTTTCAGCGCCTGTTTCCGCCGAAGTGAACGGCGTGTATGCGGGAATTAAATTTTATTGATTCAATACAGAACACAGGCCATGTATCACAAAACAACATGAACGGCCTGGGTATCGGTGAGTACTCGCAAAACACTGTGGGCGGCGGAGTTTTTGTGGGCTATGATTTTTATCCCCAACATAATGTTCCGATCCGCACTGAAATTGAGTACGCAATACGCACGAACATGAACACGTCATGGGATGCCAACCCGTTACAGGGTGTTACCACTAGCATTGACGCACAATGGAATCTGCAAACACTTATGCTGAACGCGTACTGGGATTTCCACAACAGCACAAACTTCACGCCGTACATCGGCGCGGGTTTCGGGGTAGGATTCATAAACAGCAGGTATGAAGCTGCGATAAATGGATATGATTTTGGCAACTCAGAAAAAACAGACACCGTGTTCGCATGGAATGCCGGTCTGGGATGCTCTTACGCCTTCAGTGAAAACGTGTCCGCAGACCTTGCCTACCGTTTTGTCGGACTTGGCTATCACGAAACATCAGAAAACGTTTACGAGACTGACATAAAAGCCGGCATGTCACCCTATGCCAATGAAGTCAGCCTTGGTCTGCGTTTTACATTCTGAAAAAGCCGACTACCCGGAATACAAAGCCGTTCTCAAGAGCGGCTTTTTTATTTGCCTGAAAGCCTTTGCGGACGGCACGAAATGCCGCGGCAAAGGATTTGACCGATTGAACGTTGTACCTGAGCCCGCATTGCGGGCGTGAAGTGCCGTCCGTGTAAGCTGTAAACGGCATTGACAGATTGTGTCCTAATACTATACAAACTGCAAATTTCATTAAAGCGAATCTCCGCGGAGTCGCAATATTATGGCATTCAGCGTGTTGCGCCCGTTTATTCTGGCTGTTCTCCTAACCTTGCCGAGCCTTGTGTTACGCGCTGTCCACCCTGACATTTCACCCCTCTCGGTTGCTCTTTTGTCCGGGCTAGCCATTCTTGGGGCTTCCTTTCTGCTGACCTGGGCCTGCGAAGTGGCCCAGATGGACATACCGCAGGCCGTGGCCGTAGCTGTGGTAGCCTTTATAGCCGTATTGCCGGAATACGCGGTAGATATGTATTTCACCTGGATGGCGGGGCAGAATCCGTCCAGCGCCTATTCGCACTATGCCATCGCCAATATGACCGGCGCAAACCGCCTGCTGATCGGCGTCGGCTGGTCGGCCATAGTGCTGTTTTTCGCCGGACGTTTTCATAAGGCCGTCGTTTTGGCGGAAGACAAGCGCACGGATGTTGTTTTTTTGGGGCTCGCCACGCTTTACGCGCTGCTCATTCCGCTCAAGGTCTCGCTGACCATATATGACGGCCTTGTTTTTCTAGGCATTTACGCTTGGTATATGTGGATCATCTGCCGCCGTCCAGCGGAGGAGGAAATGCCGGAAGGCCCTGCCGCCGTGCTGGCCGCCTTGTCCAAAACGCGCCGCCTTAAAGTGGTGACCGGCATCTTTTTGTTCGCGGCGCTGGTGATTTTGTGCAATGCCGAACCATTCAGCGAAAATCTGGTGGCCAGCGGCAAGCTACTCGGCGTCAATGAATTTTTATTGGTGCAATGGCTTGCGCCTGTTGCCTCGGAAGCACCGGAATTTATCGTCTCACTGATGTTCGCCTTTCGCGGCAACGCGGGGCTCGCGCTCGGCAGCCTGCTCTCTTCCAAGCTCAATCAATGGACCCTACTTGTGGGCATGATTCCCGGCGTGTACGCCGTATCCTCCGGCGGGATTTCCCCGATGCATCTGGACAGCCATCAGTTTGAGGAAATACTGCTGACAGCGGGGCAATCCCTTTTTGCCGTGGCATTGTTGTCGGATTTGCGCATTGCCGTATGGGGGGCTGGCTGGCTGTTCACGCTCTTTGCGGCGCAGCTGCTTTCGCCCCTGTATGACGCTCAGCTGGAAGTGCTGCTTGGCCTTGCCCATGACCCGTTGCGCCTGCACGCCTGGTTTGCTTGGCTGTATCTGTTTCTGGCGGCGGTGTTGCTGTTCAGAAGCAGGCGGCATGTCTGGACATTACGTTTCGGTTTAAAAGTTTAGCCCTTATTGAGGGTATTGTTGTGAAATGCGGTAACCGTTTTTCTCCTCTCTTGCCGGCCGTGGCGCTTGTCGGCTGCATGTCTGTGTTTTGGGCCGAGTACGCGGCCTCCCTGCCGTTGGTGGGCATTGCCGGGTGGGCGGCCAGTCGGTTCGGCGCGGAACTGTCTGCTGCCGCGCAGCCGGGCGTGTTTGACAATCTTGTAAAACGCTCGAATCCGCAGAACAAAACGGAGATCAATATCACATACCCGTCGCTGGGGCGTGCGGGCATTGACGCGGAGATACGCCGATGGGTTACAGCCATTGCCGACGAGTTTGAAGAAAACTTCGCGGGCGACGACGCGACGGACGACGATGTGCCGAAATACGAGCTTCAAGGCTCCTACGTCGTCACGCGCCCTTCCGCAACCGCCATAAGTTTTACGTTTGAACTGTGGACATATACCGGCGGCGCACACGGCAATCTGGACATTATCACCTTGAATTACAGCCTGCTCACAGGGCAATGTCTGGATCTCGTGGATCTGTTTGAATATCCAGACGCGGCGCTCAAGCTCATGTCTGACTGGTCGGCGCGTGAGTTGTTGCGTCGTTTTGCCGGCACCCAGATGAAACAGATGATACTCGACGGCACCGCCTCGGAAGCGGAAAATTTCGCCAACCTCACCCTCACACCGGATGGCGTGACCATTCAGTTCCAGCCCTATCAGGTGGCGCCATGGGCCGCCGGCGCACAACAAGTGGAAATGCCTTTTGAGGAACTGCTCAATGCCCGTCCGCTTGCTGCTGTCTGGGGCCGCTGACGTGCTGAATCATTACCGCTATTTCCCACAGGAAGCGTAGCAATTTTGACCATCGTCGGTTTTGAAGGCAATAAGCGGGCAGTTTTTGCATATATTGCCGCCGGGGAAGGGATCGCCAGGGCGGGTGACGGAACTGGAACCGGATTTTTCAATGCGCTGCAAAAGCCGTTTAACTACAGCTTCAATCTGCCAGCCGGGGATGAACACATTTACTTCTCCGCGTTCTGTTTTTCCGGCGTTATAGCTGCCGGAACACGCCGGGCAGCAGTTGAAGGTTTTTTCACGCGAGGTGAACACGCTCCCTCCGCAGGCAGAGGAACTCATTGCGATCTGCGGGCGTAGCGGGTGAGTGTCTGTTGCGGCCATATAGTCAACAGCCAGATGATATGACTGCAGATTGTCACAGTAAAAATGCACGACGTGCGGGGCGGCTGCGGCCTTACCCAAGGGGCTGACGGCAACGGCTTTCAGAGAGTCAAGGGGCATGCGGGGTTTTGAACGCAAAAAACGTTCGGCTTGGTCAAGGTCCGTGCAGTATTTTATCTGTGACTTGATTTCCCTATCGTCAATATCTTTCCAGCCAAAGCTCACCTGGGCGTTGGTGCAGCCGAGGCGCTCCCTGCCTCCCAGCACGGTCTTGCCCTGCATGCGGGCGGCTATTTCCCACTGACAGAACGTAAGCGGTTTGGCGGGCATGACACAGCTTGTTTTTGCTCTGAACTCAGCAACCTCGGCGTCTGTAAACAGCCATGTCACGGCAACAGGGTTGTGATAGAGCTTAAGCTCACACATCAGAATTTTTTCCATTTCAGTGTAACTGAGCGACATTTGCACCTCCGGAAAAATTTTCCGCACCGTGTCGGCTAGAGCATTTCACTCTTGAAACAGTTCATATTCGCCCTATGCGCAGCCAGCATGTCGGCCTGTTTGTTCGGTAAAGGCGCATCAGCCCTGCCAGACTTCTTCACGAACATACCCCATATCCGGCGGCAGATCCACCCGTGCTGCGCACAGACGGGCCAGTTCATCACAACGCTCATTTTCCTCGTGGCCCGCATGGCCCAGTAACCAGTGAAAGCGCACTGTGTGTCGCGAGAGCAACGGCAGGAGCTTTTGCCACAAATCCGCGTTCTTGACAGGTTTTTTATCCGGCTTGACCCAGTTTTTTGCGTGCCAGCCGTGCAGCCATTTTTTTTCCACCGCATTGCAGACATACTGTGAATCAGCAAACAGCGCAACCTCGCACGGCTCCCGGAGCGCGGAAAGCCCCTCAAGCACTGCTATGATCTCCATGCGGTTGTTGGTTGTCAGGGCAAAACCCCCTGACAGTTCCCGTCGATATTCCGCGTTTTCCAGACACAGCACAGCGGCCCAGCCGCCAGGCCCCGGATTGCCCAAACAGGAGCCGTCGGTATGAATGACAACCCGCTTCACCAAGTAAAACCGCCGTGTTGTAGCGTTGTTTTCAATCAGATAGGCATAACTTGAATCCGTTGCTGTAACGTTCGACGGATTCAAGTTATCTGAAATGACAGTTCCAGGTTAATACCGGTAGTGCTCCGGTTTATACGGCCCCGTAACATTGACGCCGATATAGTCCGCCTGCTCCTGCGTCAGCGTGGTCAGTTTCGCGCCAATGCGCGGAAGGTGTAGACGGGCGACCTCTTCATCCAATTCCTTGGGTAGAGTGTAGACTTTTTTCTCAAGGCTTTTGTCTGAAGCAAGACGCATCTGCGCCAACGTCTGGTTGGTAAAGCTGTTGGACATGACAAAACTCGGATGCCCCATGGCGCACCCCAGATTGACGAGCCGCCCCTCAGCCAGCACCACGATGCTGCGCCCTGAGCGCAAGGTCCACTTGTCAACCTGCGGCTTGATGTTGAGTTTGCTCACACCTGGCGTGTTTTCAAGATACGTCATGGCTATTTCATTATCAAAATGCCCGATGTTGCAAACCACAGCCTCATCCTTCATGCCTTCCATGTGAGCGCCCGTAATAACGTGCAGATTGCCGGTACAGGTGACGAATATATCCGCTTCGGCAAGAGCGTCTTCGACGGTAGTGACCTCATAACCTTCCATGACCGCCTGCAGGGCGCAGATGGGGTCAATTTCCGCCACAAGCACACGGGCGCCGAATCCGCGCATAGACTGGGCGCAGCCCTTGCCAACATCGCCGTAGCCGATAACAAGCACGCACTTGCCGGCCACCATTATCCCTGTGGCGCGCTTGATGCCGTCTGCCAGCGATTCGCGGCAGCCGTACAGATTGTCGAATTTTGACTTGGTCACCGCATCGTTGACGTTAATGGCGGGGAAGAGAAGACGGCCCGCTGCTTCCAGTTGATAGAGACGGCGTACACCGGTGGTAGTTTCTTCTGAAACGCCCTTCACGTTTGCCGCTACCTTGCGCCAGTGGGAGGGGTTTTCCTCATGACGCAACGCCAGACGGTCCATAATACACTGGGCCTCTTTATTACCAGTTTTTATTTGCAGCAGGGACGGGTCTGTTTCAACATCCACCCCCTTGTGGATGAGCAGCGTAGCGTCACCGCCGTCGTCCACAATCAAATCAGGGCCCTTGCCGTCAGGCCAGATCAGAGCCATCTCTGTGCACCACCAGTATTCCTCAAGGCTTTCGCCTTTCCAGGCAAACACGGCGGCAAGGCCCAGATCCGCAACAGCGGCAGCCGCGTGATCCTGTGTGGAAAAAATGTTGCATGAGGCCCAACGCAAATCCGCGCCGAGCGCATGGAGGGTTTTGATGAGCATGGCCGTCTGTATGGTCATGTGCAGCGAACCTGTAACACGCAAACCATGCAGCGGCTTTTTCACGGCGTATTTTTTTATGCACTCCATCAGCCCCGGCATTTCCCGCTCGGAAAGCTGTATTTCTTTCGCGCCGAAGTCGGCAAGGTTAATGTCCGCAACCTTGTAAGGCAAGGTTAAATCCAGCGTTTTTGTCATTCTTGTCTCCTTGGACGATATACGATAATATTGCTATATTTTGGTAGCAGCCCTTAGTGCGTCGAGTCAATGCGCCCATCAGCCTGCCCCGTTGTTGCGCTGCTGTTTATGTAACCTGTGATATTATATAGTGTATCGAAATAACGTGATGAACACCCGCCAGTCTGACACGCC
>JAISKZ010000063.1 GCA_031260725.1 Desulfovibrio sp.
GCTGAACGCCGCCAACGTAACAAAGGCAAAGAACAAAAGCAGCAGACCGGCAAAAAAATGCGTTTTCCTCATAAACTCCACAAAAAATTTTCCTTATCATGCGCGTATCAGCCTCATTCGGCACAGTGAAACAGAACGGCAAAAAAAATGGCTGCTGAAAAAAAAAACGCATGGACTGTCCCCATTTTTTAAACATTACCCCAGATCAGAACGCCTGTCCAGCAACACCACGGCGACAAGCGCAAGCCGGCTCAACTGGGAATCACCCTGTCGCGCCGACTGCTGCAAAACGCTGCATGGCGGATTTTTTCACATAAAAAGACCGCACTTGACGTCAACGTGTTTTATCGTATCTTTTTCCTGCGGCAAGTCCGCACAACACGCCCGACCCCAGGAACACACATGGACAAACGGCTTATCATTGTGGAATCGCCGGCCAAGGTGAAAACCATAAAAAAATTTCTCGGGGCGCAGTACGCCGTCCATGCCAGTATCGGCCATGTGCGCGATCTGCCGTCAAGTACGCTCGGCGTGGACGAAGCCGATGATTTCGCTCCGCAATATGAAGTGATTGACAGCAAAAAACGCGTTGTCAGCGAACTGCGCGCCGCCGCCGAAAAAGCCGATGTCGTGTATCTTGCGCCGGATCCTGACCGCGAGGGCGAGGCGATTGCCTGGCATATAGCCGAGCTTATCCGCGACAAGACAAAAAATATCAAACGCATCCAGTTCAATGAAATCACGGCGAAAGCCGTGCGGGAAGCGCTGAAGTGCCCGCGCGAGCTCAACGCCAATCTTTTTGACGCACAGCAGGCACGACGTGTGCTGGACCGTCTGGTGGGCTACAAAATTTCGCCGCTTCTCTGGAAAACCATTAAACGCGGCATTTCCGCCGGGCGGGTTCAGTCTGTGACACTCAGACTGATTGTGGACCGCGAAACCGAACGCGAGGCATTCACCCCGGAAGAATACTGGCTTTGCAAAGCGTTTCTTTGCGCTGACGCGCCGCCTCCGTTCACGGCGGAACTGTTGAAACTGCACGGCAAAAAAGCGCACATCGGCAACAAAGAGCAGGCGGACGCCCTGAAAGCGGAAATCAGCGGCAAATCCTTTGTGGTGCGCAGCGTGACGGAAAAAGAACGCGAACGCGCTCCCAAACCCCCATTCATCACATCCTCGCTGCAGCAGGCAGCCAACCAGCGCCTGTCGTATTCGACCAAACGCACCATGAACATAGCCCAACGGCTTTATGAAGGCGTCGAACTGAGTGAAAAGGGGCTCACAGCCCTGATAACCTATATGCGCACAGATTCCACACGCGTTGCCGATGAAGCGCGGGCCGCGGCCCGCGACTTCATTGCCAAAACATTCGGCCCAGACTATCTGCCTGCAAAATCAAGAACGTATAAATCAAAAGCCGGCGCGCAGGACGCGCATGAAGCCATCCGCCCTGTGGACATGACCATTGTCCCCGAAATGATCAGGGGCGCGTTGCCTCCCGATCAATACAATCTTTACAAACTTATCTGGTCGCGCTTTGTGGGCTCACAGATGGCCGGAGCCCGCTTTCACGACACGACGGCGCTGATTGAATGCGGAAAAACCGAGTGGCGGGCAAAAGGCGAGCGCCTGCTTTTTCCGGGTTTCCTCACAGTCATGCCGACAAGCAGAAAAGAGGAATCCGAAGCCGCACTGCCGCCGCTTGCACCCGGGCAAACCCTCACGCTGGACAAACTGGAGCAAGAGCAAAAATTCACCCAGCCGCCGCCGCGCTACAACGAAGCAAGCCTTGTTCGGGAACTGGAAGAACGCGGCATCGGCCGCCCATCAACCTACTCGACCATCATTTCCACACTCCAGGACCGTGATTACGTCCGGTTGACGGACAAGCATTTTATTCCCACTGAGCTCGGACGGACAGTGTGCCGCCATCTCTCCGAACATTTTACCACATTGATGGACGTGAATTTTACAGCCCAGATGGAAGAAAGCCTGGACAAAGTGGCTGAGGGCAGCCGGCAGCGTGTGGATATATTGCGGGCATTTGCCGCGCAGTTCAACCCGATGCTGGATGCGGCGGCCAAAAATATGCAAAGCCTGAAGGGCGGCATGCCCGCCGACGTGCCCTGCCCTGAATGCGGAAACCCCCTGCTGATCAAATTCGGCAAGGCAGGCGACTTCCTGGCATGTTCCAGCTATCCCGCCTGCCGCTATACAAGCAACTTCACGCGTGCGGAAAACGGTCAGGTGGAAATTATGCCCGCGAAAAAGACGCAAGCGGCAAAAGTAGGCGTCTGCCCACGTTGCGGCAAGGATACAGTTGTCAAAAAATCACGCACAGGCAGCCGCTTTATCGCCTGCACAGGCTATCCGGAATGCAGCTATGCCGCGCCCTTTTCCACAGGGGTGCCCTGCCCGCGTTGCGGCAAGGGAATGCTTGTTGAAAAAAGCAGTAAGCGGGGAAAGATTTTCTATTCCTGCGATCAGTATCCCCAATGTGATTTTGCGCTGTGGGATAAGCCCGTGCCGAACTCCTGCCCGCAGTGCGAAGCCCCGTATCTGGTAGAAAAAAAGAAAGGAGAGAGTGTAAAAGTCGTCTGCCCTGTCAAGGGTTGCGGCTACACAAGGGAGGACGATGTGATTTTTCTGCCCAGCGCATGAAAGGTCGGATAACGTCCTGCTGAACAGCAGAGCGGCTTTACCGCTCGTCCGCGCAAGCGGGGGAAACCTGCCTTAAGCGGGTCTGCCGTCCGTCAAAGGTCCGCAAGAGCCTCTGAGACGATGTCAAAACAAACCTGCGGCTATACCACCGCAAGCTGAATGCGGGCAAATCCCGTCACCGTAATGCCGTCGCCAACCGCTTTGGCCGCTTCACGCGTTATATCGCTCACACTCTTCTTGTCGTCACGTATATAGGGCTGCTCCATGAGGCAGACTTCCTTATAAAATTTTTTCACAGCGCCGTCGGCGATCCTATCAACAATATTCGTGGGCTTGCCTTCATCCAGAGCCTTCTGCCGGTATATTTCACGCTCGCGCTCCACATCCGCCGGGTCAAGATGCTGCGCGTCCAGTGCCATAGGGTTGGCCGCCGTCACCTGCATGGCAAGATTTTTGGCAAGCTCCAGCACTTCAGGCCTGCCGGCGCTGGCCGCCTTGCCTACGGTCAGATATGCCAGCACGCCGATCTTGCCGTTGGCGTGAATGTAGCTGCCTACAATTTCCTTGTCAGAGGCGCACGTATGGCGGGCAAACTTGCCGATCTGCATATTTTCGCCCACAGAGGCGATAAGCTGCGTCAAATCCTCGCCCACCAGCGATTCCAACGCCGCGTGATCAGCAGGGTCGCTGTCCAGCACTGTCTGCGCCACACGGGCGGCCATATTCTGAAATTTATCGCCGCGGGCCACAAAGTCTGTTTCACATAAAAGAGCCGCCATGGCCACATGCTTGCCGTCCGGGCTTTTGGCAGCCGTCACAAGCCCTTCACTGGTCGCGCGGCCGGATTTTTTGGCGGCCTTGGCCATGCCTTTCTGGCGCAGCCAGTCAACGGCCTTTTCCAGATCGCCGGCCACTTCCTCCAAGGCTTTTTTACAGTCCATTATACCGGCGCCGGTTTTTTCGCGTAGCTCTTTTACCAATTGCAGTTGAACACTGATTGCCATGTACCTCTCCATATCCGTCCGACAAAAACCGGAGTAATAAAAAACAAGCGGTTATTCAGCGGCGGGCGCTGTCTGCGCGGATTCCGTCGTCTGCTCCGGCGCGGCCGGGGCGGATTCTGCCGCTTCCTCGGCCTCGGCGGCCTTGCACATAACTTCCTCGGCATTGGCGGCTTTGCCCGGCGCGTCTTTGGACAGAGACTCGCCTTCCAGACAAGCCTCGGCAAAAGCGGTCACAAAAAGTTTGATCGCCCGAATGGCATCGTCATTGCCGGGAATGATATAATCAATCACATCGGGGTCACAGTTGGTGTCTGTCACAGCCACAATGGGAATGCCGAGCTTGCGGCATTCCTTCACCGCAATGTTTTCACGATTGGGATCAATAACAAAAGCTATCTGCGGCAGACGATCCATTTTTTTGATGCCGCCCAAGGTTCCCTCAAGCTTGTGCGCCTCACGCTCCAACAAAAGAATTTCTTTTTTCTGATAACGGCTGATGGATCCGTCGGCGAACATGCTTTCAATTTTTTTCAAACGTTCCACGCTCTTCTGGATGGTTACAAAATTTGTCAGAGTGCCGCCCATCCAGCGGTTGGCCACATGGTACTGACCGGCGCGGCCCGCCTCCGCGGCGACAGCCTCCTGCGCCTGACGTTTGGTGCCGATAAAAAGCACCTTGCCGCCTTTAGCAACCGTGTCCGCCACCTTGTCGTAAGCCATACAAAACAGTTTGACGGTCTGCTGCAGGTCAATAATATGAATGCCGTTGCGCGAGCCGAAAATATAAGGACGCATTTTTGGGTTCCAGCGGCGGGTCTGATGCCCGAAGTGCACGCCGGTTTCCAGCATTTGTTTCATGCTGACGTAAGACACAATGAGCCTCCAAAGGGTTTTTTCCTCCACCCCGGCCAGGTTGGATCCTTCACCGGCTTTGCGGCGTCAAACGCCCAACGCGCTGACAGCCGGACCCCGGATCGCAGCCAGGATGTGCGTAATGGAATGGGCCTTATAGCACAAGGCCAGCGCGATGGCAAGAAAAATCCGCTGTACAGCGGCCGGCGCATCACCGCAGGGCGTCAAACAGGGAGGCATCCGGCATGGCATAGCTGTTCTCCCGCGACGGAAAAACCCCGCTTTTCACTGCTTCGGCATAGGCAGTGAAAGCCGTGCGCATAGCGGAATCAACTTGTCCGAAAATTTTGACGAACTTCGGCGGCGCACTTGTCAGGCCCGACATGTCCTGCCACACAAGCACCTGCCCGTCACAGTCCGGCCCGGCGCCGATGCCGATGACAGGGATGGCGAGTTCATGCGTGATCCGCGCGCCGAGCGGCGCGGGAACGCACTCAAGCACCAAGGCGAAGACGCCGGCGTCCTGCAAGGCGCGGGCGTCGTCAAGCAATTTCTGTGCAGCGGCAAGGCTTCTGCCCTGTACCCTGTAGCCGCCCAAAGCGTGCACAGACTGTGGGGTCAAACCCAAATGTCCCATCACCGGCACCGAGGCTTTTATCAGGGCACGCACTGTGGGGCAGAAATCCGTCCCGCCTTCCAGCTTGACGGCGTGGGCCATGCCCTGCGCGAGCAGCCGCCCGGCGTTGCGCAGGCTTTCTTCCACGCTCACATGATAGCTCATAAAAGGCATGTCGCAGACAACCAGAGCGTTATCGGACGCACGCGCCACTGCCGTGCAATGCCGGATCATGTCGTCAAGGGTGACGGCAAGCGTATTGTCATACCCCAGCATCACGCTGCCGAGGCTGTCTCCCACAAGCAGGGCGTGCACGCCCGATTGATCCATGATTTTGGCCGTGCTGTAATCGTAGGCCGTGAGCATGACGAGCTTTTCCCGCCCTTTGGCTTCCCGAAAGGTAATGACGGTGTTTTTCATAGCCTGTCCTTTCTGTTCGTATTGACAACAAGCGCCATAAGCACGTGCGCCAGTTTGGCGGCGGTAAAATCCGCATGGTGCAGACCAGGTATGGGCGCAAGCTCCACCACGTCAAAGCCGGTAATCTCGCGGCCTTGCGCGCAGCTTTCCAAAAGCTGTACGGCTTCGTGCCAAAAAAGCCCGCCAGGCGACGGTGTGCCCGTGGCTGGCATCAGCGAGGCGTCCAGCCCATCCAAATCAAAACTGATGTAAATGCGGCGCGGAAAATCCAGAGGCAGGGGGGCGGACGGCAGGCCTTCGCGTGCCAACGTCGCAGCGTCATAATGCACGATGCCAAGACGCCGGCGAATCTCCGCTTCTTCACGGCTCAACTCACGCACCGCGAACTGGGCGAGAGGCAGGCCGAGATCAACGACGGCGCGATACATAACGCAGGCGTGTGAAAACGGATTCCCCTCATACTGAGAACGCAGATCCGCATGGGCGTCTATCTGCACAACCCCGAGCGGCCCGCTGTGCGACAATGCGCGCAAAGCGCCAAGGCTCACCGTATGTTCGCCGCCAAGCAGCACGGGACAGGCGCGACAACTCACGGCGCGGGCGACGGCTGTCTCTATGCGCGCGAGTACCGCTTCCACGTTGCCGTCACAGTCAACCGCAGGCGCAGTATAAAAACCTGCCTCGCCTGGCGCGCAGCCGCTTTCCATGGATTCAAGCTGACATGTGGCGGCCAGCAGGGCCGCGGGTCCGCAGGCCGCGCCCGTGCCGTACGACACGCTGCGTTCAAAGGGCACGGGGATAATGTGAAACGCCGCCCGTTCCGGCGCAACCGGCGCGTATTCAGAAGCCAGAAAATACTGTTCTCTCATGCCGCTGATTCCGTAAAATACACAGTAAAAAACGGCCTGCATGGAGGCAGACCGTTTTGATGAAGAAGGCTGTCAGCAAAAGAAAGGAAGGTAATAAATATATTGCAGAACTCGTGCCAAAATATGTTCATCATATTAGACTGTTTTTACAGTATGAATTAATTATTATG
>JAISKZ010000023.1 GCA_031260725.1 Desulfovibrio sp.
CTACCGTGGCTGCTCTGTTGTCAGATTTTCTAATGTCTAGCGCAGTTCCCGAACAACCACTTTGGCCAGTTGCGCGGCGTATGCCCTGACCTTGTCTTCGTCTTCTCCCTCTACCATGATGCGGCAAAGTGCCTCAGTTCCTGAATAACGCAAAAGCACCCTGCCCCGACCGGCGAGCGCGTTGTTCACCTGCGCCACGGCCTTGCCTATGGCGGGGCGTTCTTCAAAGGGCAGACGTTTTTCCACCCGCACATTCACCAGTTCTTGCGGGAGGAGGGTCAGCAAACCGGCGAGTTCAGAAAGAGGTTTTTCTTTTTCACGCATAATGCGCAAAATCTGCAGGGCAGCCAGCAAACCGTCACCCGTGGTGCTGTAACGGCGAAAAATCAAATGGCCGGACTGTTCGCCGCCAAGCATCGCGTCTTCACGGCGCATGGCCTCAACCACATAACGGTCGCCCACTGCAGTGCGCAAAAGCCTTCCGCCGTGCTCGTCCATAAAAATTTCCAATGCCATATTGCTCATAACCGTGGACACCAGCAGATTGCCCGGCAACTCGCCGCGTGCCATCATGGCCTGCGCGCAGATTGCCATAAGCTGATCACCGTCAATAACTGCGCCGTGTTCATCCACGACAATCAGGCGGTCAGCATCTCCATCAAGCGCCAGCCCTACATCCGCGCGCACTTCACGCACTTTGGCCGCCACCACCTCCGGAAAAAGCGATCCGCAGTGATCATTGATGTTGACGCCGTTTGGCTCTGTTCCCAGACGAAAAACCTCAGCTCCAAGCTCTTCCAGGGCAAGCGGGGCAACCTTGTAGCTCGCGCCGTTGGCGCAATCCACCACGACGCGCAGGCCGGAGAGGGTAAGATGAGCAGGGAAGGAACTCTTGGTGTAGACAATATAGCGGCCGCCGGCGTCTTCAATTTTTGTGGCCCGCCCGGCACAGCGCGAGTCCGGCCAGGACCAGGCTATGTCCGTATTGAGCACCATGTCGGCGATTTCATTTTCGATCTGATCTGAGAGCTTGTAGCCGTCCGCGTCAAAAAATTTGATGCCGTTGTCGTAGAAAGGATTGTGGGAGGCGGAAATCACCACGCCGAGATCGGCCCGCATGCTGCGCGTGAGAAAGGAAATGGCCGGCGTCGGCAAAGGCCCCGTCATGATGACGTGCATGCCGGCCGCGCACAGCCCGGATGTGAGCGCGGATTCAAACATATAGCCGGAAAGCCGCGTGTCTTTGCCTATCACCACCTTATGGCCCCCCGTCCCACGCCTGAAACGCATCCCGGCGGCAATGCCAAGACGCAACGCCACGTCCACGGTCATGGGGGCGGCGTTGACCGTGCCGCGCAGGCCGTCTGTGCCGAAAAGGCGTTCAGCCATCATCACTCTCCTCAGTCGACGGAATGCCCATCAGCATCAATGTTCCCTGTCACCGGGTCGATATTTTTACGGATAATCATAACTTGTTCCGCAGGCGGATTCAAGAGCGTCATCCCTGCGGGCAAACGAAAACGCAGGTCAGCCTTGACTTTTTGTCCAGGCTCAATCGACGGCGGCACAATGTTGACATCTAATTGCTCAAGGTAACTTGTATTTTTACTCAATGCCTCCGGCACTTCCACAAGCACGGTTATTACCGTCGGGCTGATGTCATAAAGCTGGCTGTTTTCCGTAATCAGGTTTACCTTGCACTGGCGCGAAAGCACGGTGCGCCCGCTCGTTATGGTGTACTGCACCTGCACGGAAGAAGGCGCCGCTGTAACCAGACTCGGCGTATCAAGGACGATGTTTTTACTCACAGTGTCGCCCGTGGCCTTGGGGTCAAGCATGATGGTCAGCGGCAGACTGGAAATGGCCGAAACAACCTTCTCAGGCCCGCGCAGAAGAACAGAGGCCGGCGTCACGCTGACGTTGTCCACCGTCAAGGCGCCGTTGCGCAGGGGCGAATCCAGAATGGGGCGCAAGGGCACGCTGCGTTCAGTCAAATTGTCCGCATTGATCACAATACGCGTAGGTTGAATGTCCACAATCTCAAATGCCCGGAAGCTCGGCCCCATCGTGTCGCTGCTCAGAGGCACAACGGTAACGCCCTTCTTGATGGAGGCAATGTTTACAGCCCGAACCAGCCTTTGCTGGGTGACGGAACGCAACAGGATTTCAGGACCGCGAAGACGTATGACAACCTTGCTGATCAGGCCGTCTGTGACGACAAGGCCCGGCGGAATGCCGAAATAATCTATACCCACCTCAACTTGGGCTTCCAGCCTGTCGCGCACGCTCACCACATACCATAAGCAAACAGCCGTAAGAACGGCGATAACCAGTGAAAACAGATGGGGCAACTGCGGGCGTCTAAAAAATGCCATTGAGTTCCTGCCTCAAACGTGTGGCGTCTGGGGTGAGCAGCAGCTCGCCCCGCATGGCCAGCGAAATTTCGCCGCGTTCTTCTGAAACAACCACAGCTACCGCGTCGCTCTCTTGCGTGATGCCCAGGGCGGCGCGGTGGCGTGTGCCGAAGCTCTGCCCCTTGGCCACGGCCAGAGGCAGAATGCATGCCGCAGCCATGACCCGCCCGGCGCTGATAATCACAGCGCCGTCGTGCAGGGGAGCTTTGGGATGAAAAATATTCATCAGTAAACGGCGTGAGAGCAGTGCGTCTACACGCACACCTTCACGCTCAATCATGTCGCCAAGGCGCATGCTGCGCTCAATAACAATAAGCGCTCCCACACGCAGACGCGCCATCTCCTGACAGGCCATGACAACTTCTTCTATGCCGCCCTGCTGAAGTTCATGCTGCCTGAAGAGCCGACGCGTGCCAATTTTTCCGAGCGCCTGCCGTATGTCTCCCTGGAAGATGACCACAATAAGAATAAACAGAGAACTGAAGATATGTTGTAAAAGCCAAGTAAGTGTATACAGTCCCAAGGAACTGGACATAAAATACAAAAGCGTCAAAAGCCCAAGGCCCGTCAGCACAGCCAAAGCGCGTGAACCGCGCACAAGCTGGATAACCTGATACAGCAGCAAACTGACAAGGGCGATGTCGAAAAAATCGCGCCAGCCAAAGACGAGGGAATCAAACACGGCCGCGTTGCCTCTCAGCCGGCCGCAACGCCGCTGCCAGAACAAGACTGCGGCGGGTGGCGGTTACATCGTGCACACGGTGCCAAAATACGCCCCTGCTCCAGAGCAGGGCGGTGGCCACCTGCGTGGCATCGCCGCGTGCGGCTGTGGTAAGATGCAGCAGGTCGCCGAAAACAGACTTCATGGACAACGCCGCAAGCACCGGCCTGCCGAAAGAAAGCCAGTCTTCAGGATAGGCCAGTAATGCCGTATTGTGAGCAAGCGTTTTGCCAAAGCCTATACCTGGGTCAAGCGCAATACGGTCCTCAGGCAGACCAGCCCCTGTCAGACGCGTCAGTTCGCGCTCAAAAAACGTCGTGACCTCACGGCGCACGTTGTCATAACGCGGATTACGCTGCATGGTTTTTGGGCATCCCCGGCTGTGCATGAGCACATAGCCCGGCTTGTACTGAACAAGCACGTCCAACAGCTCCGGGTCAAACGCACAGGCGGAAATGTCGTTAACAACGGCCGCACCCAACTCAAGTGCGGCGGCGGCTGTGCCCGCGTGATAGGTGTCAACCGAAACCGTAATGTCCGGAGTTGTCCGGCGCAGGGCGGCCAGTACGGGCAACAGGCGGGATTGTTCTTCCCCCGGCGCAAGTTCTTTGGCCCCCGGTTTTGTTGTCTCGGCCCCAAGGTCCACAATGTCCGCGCCCTCGGCGACAAGGCGTAAAGCGTGGGCGACGCCGGCCTCAGCTGTTGCGTGCGTGCCGCCGTCGTAAAAAGAATCTGGCGTCAGATTGACAATGCCCATGACCCCGAAGGGGGCTGACGGCGTGAGCAAACGCCCCCTGCGCACATGCCATCTTGCGTTTTTTTCCGCTTCATCCGACCCTGCCGATGTTTCTGTCTGGGACATTGCCGCCTTTCCTCTCGCCCCTCGCCCGCCACGCCACGCACAAGACACATTCTAAAAACAGGGCCAGTGTATTGTTCAGCACTTCGGCTTGTCATCCGTCTCTTTGCCGGCGGCGTCCGGCTCCAGTGCAAAATCACCCGCTTTCGCGTCGCTTCCGTCCGTTCCTCCGTCGTTCCATCCTTCACCCTTTCCATCATCCTGGTTCTGTGCTGGTTTTTTGCCGTTTGTTTCAAGGGGCGGCAATTCCAGGTTGTTCATAACCATGTCAAGCTCGTCGCCGCTCAAAGTTTCACGTTCAAGCAGGGCCGCAGCAATGCGGTGCAGCATTCCCGCATTTTTCTCCAAAAGCGCGCGGCAACGGCTGTGGGCTTCTTCCACAATGCTTTTGACTTCAGCGTCCACAAGACGGGCCGTGTCTTCGCTGTAGTTTTTGTTTTGCACCCATTCACGGCCGATAAAAACCTCTTCACCGGTTTCGCCGACGGCAATCGTGCCGATAACCTCACTCATGCCCCACTCGCAAACCATTTTGCGCGCCATGCGCGTGACGCGCTCAATATCATTGGATGCGCCTGTGGTGATGTCGTCAAAAATCAGCTCCTCAGCCACGCGTCCGCCGAGCAGCACAACAAGATTATTGCGCAGGAACGTGCGCGAATAGCCGTGGCGGTCTTCTTCCGGTAACTGCATGGTGACGCCCAGAGCCCGTCCGCGCGGAATAATCGTGACTTTGTGCACAGGATCGGAACCGGGCAGCAGCCGCGCCGCCAGAGCGTGCCCGCCCTCGTGATAGGCGGTGATACGCTTTTCTTCTTCCGAAAGAATCAGACTGCGCCGTTCCCGCCCCATGAGCATCTTGTCTTTGGCGTATTCAAAATCACGCAAGTCGAGCACGTCCTGATTGAGCTTGGCGGCCTGCAGCGCCGCTTCATTCACCAGATTTTCCAGATCAGCGCCGGAAAAGCCTGGCGTGCCACGGGCCAGCACGTCCAGATCAACACTTTCATCAATCGGCGTGCGTTTAGTGTGCACTTGCAGAATACGCTTGCGACCGCGCAAATCCGGCGTGGGCACCACAACCTGCCTGTCAAAGCGTCCCGGCCGCAGCAGGGCAGGGTCAAGCACATCCGGCCGGTTGGTGGCGGATATCAGAATCACGCCCTCGTTACTTTCAAAACCGTCCATTTCCACCAGCAGCTGATTGAGGGTCTGCTCGCGCTCGTCATGGCCGCCGCCTAAGCCCGCGCCGCGTTGACGGCCAACGGCGTCAATTTCATCAATAAAAATCAGACAGGGCGCGTTTTTTTTGCCCTGTACAAAAAGATCCCGCACGCGCGACGCGCCGACGCCTACAAACATTTCCACAAAATCAGATCCGGAAATGGAAAAAAACGGCACGCCGGCCTCACCTGCCACAGCGCGCGCCAGAAGAGTTTTACCAGTGCCCGGCGGGCCCACCAGCAAAACGCCCTTGGGAATGCGCCCGCCAAGGCGCGTGAATTTTTTAGGGTTTGACAGAAATTCAACAACTTCAGAAAGCTCGTCTTTGGCTTCGTCCACGCCGGCCACGTCTTCAAAGGTCACGCGCGCGCTGTCCTGATTGAGCATGCGCGCACGGGAACGACCGAAGCTCATGGCTTTGCCCCCGCCTCCCTGCATCTGGCGCATAAAAAAAACCCACACGCCGATCAGCAGCAACATAGGGAACCAAGAGACCAGCAAAGTCATATACCAGGGCTGCTCTTCCGGCGGCTCCGCCTTGATCTCCACTTTTTTCTCAATAAGTCTGGCTACAAGGCCGATATCCTGTGGAGCATAAGTCTGTATGCTTCTGCCGTCGGCGGTTTTGCCTGTGAGGGTGTACCCTTGAATCGTTACGGACAAAAGCTGCCCGTCGTTGATCTTGCTTAAAAATTCCGTATAGGGCACCCGCTGCAGATTGTTCTGCGTCTGCTCAAACGTATTAAAAAGCATAACCATCGCCAGGACGATGATCGCCCAGATCATCAGGTTACGGCTAAATTGGTTCAATATTGCCTCCCAAACATTTTCCCGTGGTGCGATCGGATATTACAGCAAAAAATATTCTTTGTACCGCGTCGGTGTCAAATGCGTCTCAACATCACCACATACAGGCGATTCAGCCGCACAGTAGCGGGCAATAACTCACGGACAACAGCCAGATTCTGTTAGCAGTAACACTTGGAGAAAATCTGATTTTTCTCCACCAGCCAGGATGAATTTCATCGGATTGCCCAGAGCGTCGACAAGAGCATAAGAGCATGAATTTTGGTACTGAACCCATCACGCGATCTCCACTTAACGCCTGATGTGGCTCCCCCCTTTTGCCCCTGCCGCGTGCTGATGAGTCCGAACTATATAAGAACTTATTTTGTATGTCGATAGAACCTGGGCACGACACATTATTTTTTATGTTGCAGCGCAAGGGCGCCACAAAAAAATAATCATTATGCTGCATCAGTATGGCATGCCACAGCGCATCAACCAATACACATGCTTGCATATTTTTTTAAAAAACGTATTCTGTGTCATACAGGTTGGGCATGCCTGCGGTGAGAGCTTTTTGTAGTTACCGCACTGCTGTGTCTTGTTTGACACCCGGCCAAAAAATTTTCGCGGCACCCTGATCCGGCTGCCGCTCAAAAGGATTTCCATGATAATAGAACAGGATTTCTCTGCGGCTGCCGCAGGCAATGCCGCGCATGACCAAAAACGACGCAGGGTGTCCCGCGTCCGCAAAACAACCACCTCTGATGCCGCGACAGGTGCGGACAATCACATGATAGGCGCGGACAAGCCAGCGCCTTCTTCCGATGGCCTAGGGCGACGCCGCGCAAGTCGCGCAAAAAAGCCCCGGCCTGATAATGAAGTGACGCCGTCTGTCGCGTCCGACGCTGTATCAGTTTCCATAGCTGCCGCCACAGAAGACAGTGCGGAGGAGGCAGCTGTTCCTGTTGATGGGGAAGGAACACCCCGGCGCAAAAGCCGGCGCGGACAGCGTGGGGGCAGGGGGCGTAATCGTAAAAAAAGCCAGACGGCCGCGAACGAAACTGAGGACGAAAAGGCAGACGCAAGCGCCGTTTCTGCTGTGGCTGAGGAGGCCGACGCGGTGCCGGGAAATGACGCCGCTGATACTGGGCGGGATACGTCCGCCGGTGCGGGACGAAAAAGCGGTGGATCCGGCAAGACTGCGGCTGAAGGAGGAAAAAAGGCCACGGTGCGCGCCGTTGCGGCCAAAGCCAAGGCTGATGTGGCAGTACAGCGGCGTATGTTTATCAGTGTGATGCCTGGGGAGCAGGTGGAGGTGGCCCTGACGGAAGAAGGCGTTGTGCTGGAATATTATTTGGAAATGCTGCATCAGCGCAAAATCAAGGGCAATATTTACAAGGGTATTGTGCAGAACATAGACACGAATCTTCAGGCCGCCTTTGTGAACTACGGCGTCGGCAAGAACGGTTTTTTGCAGGTAGACGAAATTCATCCCGAATACTGGCAGGCCCATCATGAGGCCGCAAGGGGCAATAAATTCCCACTCATTCAAAAAGTGCTCAAAGTCGGCCAGGATGTGCTGGTGCAGGTTGTCAAGGAACCTACAGGCAATAAGGGGGCTTTTTTAACAACCTGGCTTTCCCTGGCCGGGCGTTTTCTTGTGCTTACGCCGGGACAGGAGCAGACAGGCGTTTCGCGCAAGGTTGACAATGAAGATGAACGCGTCCGTTTGCGTGAGCTGATAAGCGATATGTGTCCTGGCTCCGGTCTCGGTGTGATTGTGCGCACGGTGAGCGCCGGTGCCACCAAGACAACGCTGAAAAGCGATTTGCAATACTTGAAGCGCCTTTGGCGCGACATCCGCAAAAAGGCCACGGAAGTTGCAACGCCCGCTCTGGTGCATCAAGAACCTGGCCTCTCCGAGCGCGCCGTGCGGGATTACCTGACTGATGATGTGGATGAAATTTGGCTTGACAATGAAGACACAGCTCAGGCGGTGCGCGATACCGTCACGCTGCTTTTCCCACGCAGAAGAGATCTGGTGCGTGTTTACAGCGATGCGCATCAGCCGCTGTGGGAACGGTTTAATCTGCGCCGTCAGCTTGATCAAATATATTCGCGTGAAGTTGTGCTGCCTTCGGGCGGGCGGCTTGTTTTTGACCAGACAGAAGCCATGATGGCCATTGATATCAATTCCGGAAAAATTTCCGGCAAGGCCAACTTTGAGGACATGGCTTACAAAACCAACATTGAAGCCGCGGAGACGATTGCCAGACAGCTCAAATTGCGGGATGTGGGCGGGCAGGTAGTGATTGATTTCATTGAAATGCGTGAGAAAAAGCATGTCTTGGAAGTGGAAAAAATTTTGCGCCATGCGATGAAGAATGATCGTGCCAGACACGATGTGGGGAATATCAGCTCGTTTGGCCTGCTGGAACTTGTGCGCCAACGCACAGGCTCTTCCGCGCTTGCCATCACGATGGAGCCCTGCCACGCCTGCGGCGGCACAGGGCAGCGCCGCAATTTGGAATGGCAGGCGCTTCAGGCCCTGCGTGACGTGCGCCGCGCGTTGCGGATGGAAAGCGCCGAAAAGTGCCTTTTTGCAACCTCTCTGGAATTGGCCCTGTATCTGCTTAATCATAAACGCGACACCCTGCGCGAAATGGAGCAGGACTATGGGAAATGCCTAGAAATCACCCCGTGTCCTAGTGTCTAATTATTAAAGTTTTGAGCATTATTTTTAAGCTGACTACCCTTGACACCACGCTTTCTCCATGCAAAAGGCTTTGCGGTTTCGTTGTAAGCGGAGATAAAGCGTTCCACAGGAGTTGAACCAGCCCCTGACGTCTTTTGTGGATTACAAACAGGCTTGCAAATCGGCGTGACAAAGAATAAAATATTAGGCTGTTCTTAACCGCTCCTCTGGAGGTGCGCTTTGTTTGACTCCGTCGCTTTTGCCATGGGTACGCCCCAGACCGGCGCCGCGTCCGCAAGCGGCACAGATATGCTGTTGCAGTTTTTGCCGCTGATCCTGATGTTCGTCATTTTTTGGTTTCTGCTTATCCGCCCTCAGCAGAAACGCGCTAAAGCGCACAAACAGATGCTGGCGGAACTCAAACGCGGCGATTACGTTCAAACGGGCAGTGGGCTCATTGGCCGTATTCTGGAAATTGATGAAGAAAAGGCGCGGCTGGAATGCGGCAAAGCCGAACTCCTTATTGCCCGTGGGGCAATCGGCGTGCGGATGCCTGACAAAGGCGGAAAGTCAGCAGGGACGGAAGAGAAGAACTAACACGGGCTTTGTTCGCCCTGTTTGTCGCGGAAGGTAAATGATGGCTTTGCGCTTGCGTTTGTCCATAATACTGCTTGTCTTTGTATTGTGCCTTGTGTACGCCCTGCCGAACGTCACGGCTCCCGGCACTCTGCTGGAAGGCGTTTTGCCGTCCGGCAGAATAAACCTCGGGCTTGATCTCAAGGGCGGCATCCACCTGACGCTCGGCGTGGAAGTAGACAGGGCAGTGAGCAACTCTCTGGCGCTTGCCGGGCAGGATATGCGTCGTCTGGCGCAGGAAGAAAAAATTGTGATCCTGCGTCCGCGTGTTGTGGGCGGCGACGCTCTGGAATTTCTGCTGCCGCGCGCTGCAGATGAACAAAAACTTAAAGAGCTGCTGCTCAGGCATTTTACACAGCTTTCCGTCAATGAGCCCCAAAAGGGAGACTCCGGCCAGTTGCGTTATGTCGCTCGCTTTACGCCAGCGGAAGTATCGCGTCTGGAAAATCTGGCTCTCGACCAAGCATTGCGCACAATTCGCAACCGTATAGACCAGTTCGGCGTTGCGGAACCGGACATACGCAAGCAGGCCGGCAACCGCATCCAGGTGCAATTGCCCGGCATTTCCGACCCGCGCCGCGCAGTGGAACTGCTCAAGCAGACGGCGCATCTGGAATTTCATCTGGTGCGTGACGATGTGGACCCCGGCAAACCCGTGCTGCCCACAGGCGTTACCGCCCTGCCGCAGCTTGAGAAAACAGCGGGCCAGCAGCAACCGGAAAGTCGTATTGTTGTAGAAAAAGACGTCATGCTCACCGGCGAGGACGTGGCTGACGCCCGCCCCGCCTTTGACAGAATGAACAAAGCGTATGTGACGCTCAGCTTCAACAGCCGCGGCGCGCGCGTTTTTGAACAGATCACCGGCGAAAACGTGGGCAGGCGCATGGCCATTGTGCTGGACGGCAAAGTCTGTTCCGCTCCGGTCATCCGCGAACGCATCGGCGGCGGCAGAGCTAGCATTTCAGGAAATTTCACCACGGAAGAAGCCCAGGATCTGGCCATTGTGCTGCGCGCCGGATCCCTGCCCGCCCCCATCACCGTGCTGGAAGAACGTAGCGTGGGCCCATCTCTGGGGCAAGAATCCATTGACGGCGGTATCAGGGCCGCTGTTGCGGGTGCGGCTGGCGTTGCGCTTTTTATGGCGATCTATTACGGCATAAGCGGCGTTATTGCCGACGTGATGCTCTGCTTTACTATGCTCATGATTGTAGCTGGTCTGACAGCCTTCGGCGCCTCCCTGACTTTGCCGGGCATAGCTGGCATTGTACTGACTATAGGCATGGCTGTTGACGCCAATGTGCTTATTTACGAACGCATTCGAGAAGAACTGCGTATCGGCTTTACCCCACTGGCGGCAGTGAAGGCGGGCTTTGACCGCGCCGCTGTTTCCATTACCGATTCAAACCTGACCACCATCATCGCCACGATCATTTTATACCAGTTCGGCACCGGGCCCATACGGGGCTTCGCGGTGACGCTCTCCCTCGGGATCATTGCTTCCATGTTTACGGCCATCTTTGTCTCGCGCGCTGTTTTTGAAGAATGGGCGCGCTGTTGCGGTTCTAAGGGTCTGAGTATTTAGCGCCGGGAATACTATATGGCTTTCGCATTCATCAAACACGATACGCGCATAGATTTTATCGGCAAGCGATATTGGTCGTACGCCATCTCCTTTGCGCTGATTCTGATCGGGCTGGCCTCGGCACTATGGGGCAACGGCGTCAAAATGGGCATTGATTTTGCTGGCGGGCTTATTGTGCAGGTGCAGTTTCAAAAGCCTGTGGCCGACGAGACTCTGAAAAAAAATCTGGATATGTCCGCCCTGCCGGGCATATCCACGCAGCGTTTCGGCGAGGGGGGACGCGATTATCTCTTGCGTTTTTCCAGTCTGGAAAATGCCGACGCGTCCGCGCTGCGCACACAGATGACCCAGACGTTTGTAACGGCCTTTCCCGACAACCCGGCGCAGATACAGCGTTTGGAAATTGTGGGCCCTAAAATAGGCGCCGATCTTACAAACAAGGCTCTGGCCGCGCTCTATTACTCCATTTTATTGATTGCCGTCTATATTTCCGGCCGCTTTGAACAGCGCTGGATGGCTGCGGCAATCATGGCTGCGGTGTTGTGGGGCGGCATGTACCTGATGAGCTTTACCGGCCTCGGCATGGGCGCACTTGTGCTGGTCGCTCTCGGCATCACACTTGTCGTCTGCTTTTTTCTCAAACTCAACTTTGCTCTGGGGGCTGTGGTGGGCCTTCTGCACGACGTTTTTATCACCACCGGTCTGCTGTCCATCCTGAATGTGGAAATTGACCTGAACGTCATGGCCGCCCTGATGACATTGATAGGTTACTCGCTCAATGACACCATCATTGTCTATGACCGGCTGCGCGAAAATCTGCGTTCAAACGACACACTGACGATCGATGCTCTTATCAACAAAAGCGTCAACCAAACGCTCTCGCGCACTATTCTCACCAGCGGAACAACATTGCTCGCCACTCTTGCCCTGCTGCTGCTCGGCGGCGGGGTGATACACGATTTTGCGCTCACCATGCTCATCGGCGTCTTTATAGGCACCGGCTCCTCCATCTATGTGGCTTCGGCCATTCTGCTTTCGCTGGGCGACACGGACTTCTACCGCAGTCTTCAGTCAAAGGAAAAAATCTACGAACGCCCCGATGAACACGGCGTAGTGTAAACCGGCAAAATCCGCTGACCGGCGTACGGTGCTTTCCCCTTTGAAGCAATTGGGAAAGCCTTGAAATCACTTACCGCGGCCGACACATGTGGATGGTTTGAAACCTGTCGATATTTTCAATAGCAAAATGCTTAGGCACGAATATCATATAATTGAAATTTTAGCAATTAGATACTAGCCGTGGCTCCTGTCCCCAGAAACTCGGGAGGCAACAGCCTGTTGCTTCACGTCTGTTGCGGGCCGTGTGCCGTTATGCCCATTGTGCGTCTTTTGGACGAAGGTTTCAGTGTGACGGCATGGTTTATGAATCCCAACATTCAGCCGCTGACAGAATACTTGCGCCGGCGTGAAGCGGCGCTGAAGGCCGCCGCGCTGCTGCATGTGGATATCATCTGCGCGGACGAAACTTGGGACACCACGCTCTGGCTACGTAGCGTGGCCGGACGGGACACAAAGCCCGGACGTTGTGTTTTTTGTTGTGAAAGCCGTATCGCTGCCGCCTTTGCCAAAGCTTCTGAATTGGATTTTGATTGTGTGAGCAGTTCTCTCCTGTATTCCCGCTACCAGCCGCACGACTGCATTGCGGCGGCGGGCAGACGTATGGATGAGGAACATCCTGCAGGGCCTCGTTTTGTCTATCGTGATTTTCGTAACGACTGGCAGGACGGCATAGCGCTGTCAAAAAGGTTGGGGCTCTACCGTCAGGCGTATTGCGGTTGCGTGTATAGCGAGGCGGAACGCTACAAGAAACGCCTTGCCGTGGTCGTGACGCGATGATACCATTTTTTACTTGACCTCTGGGGTGTTTTTTTGTATAAGGTAATTTGCCATTATGCATTCCCCGATAGCTCAATTGGCAGAGCGGGTGACTGTTAATCACTAGGTTGGCGGTTCAAGTCCGTCTCGGGGAGCCAAGAATATCAAGGGGTTGTGGGTAACGCCGTAAGCCCTTTTTTTGTATGGGCTACCACCAGAAAGAAAAGAGGGTAGAAAGCTCGGCCAATGGAAAAGAGAAAAATCCCCGTCAAGAGAAGACAGGCAGGTTTGCTGACAGAACGAAAGGGCGTGTCTGAAAGTTCACCGGGGAGGTGGCCTTGCCTCCGGCAATGTTTGAGAATCTTTGATAAGTGGGTAACGCCTATGGCGCAATTCCGGAAGAATGTCCTCGCCGCTGTTGTGGTGCTATTGTGATGCTGGTCATTGTTCGCTGGCTGAGTCGGTAAACAAAAGCCCTCTTTCGTGGGCATCTACAATACTTTTTAGATCAAAATACATTGGGCAATACGTAGATGTTTTACCCCTAGATGGCAAATCTGAAAAACCATTTTTTCTATAAAATGGCCTTGTATCAATTTTTTGTTTTTTTATACGTCGTGCATCTACTGTAATAAATCGGCAGCCTGTTCTGTTCGCCTTTAACATAAGTTTTTTAAGCATAAATAAAAACAAAGTTCCGAAATTCTTCCTTTGATAGGCAATAGATATACCAAATCTCCCTATTTTTATTGCAGGGAAAGTCTTATATTCATAAGACGCAATGCTTGGAATTTGTTCTTTCCCATCAATAATAATGGCATCATTTTGAAGAGTTGCGAACCCCAGAACAATATTTGGATTACGCTTATCTTTAAGAATATATGTTACAGCAATTTTATCAAGATAATGCTGTTCTGCGTCTTGGCGCACAAACTCGTTTAAATCCTGATCCGGATCATCAGGGTTGATACAACTAAACCCCGCGAGGATTGAAAAATCCTCAACGGGGCTTATGATATAATTTTTATATGTCAGGCTATTTCGGTGCACTTTTTTCAAGAACCTTTTTAATGTGAAGGTTCATTTTTTTGATGTCAAACCTTCTCTGCACGTAGGGCTTCGGATTTTTAGCAGTTTCAAGAAAATTTTTTGCCGCTTCCCCCTGTAATGCTGGGGTCGGTTCAATCGGTTTTGCCATAGCTACCCCCTTTTTTCAATATCTTTCAGAAAATCAATAGCTCAATAAGATTTTTGCGATACCCCCCGGCATGAGTTCGGTCATACCGGGGAAAAATCAGCCCTGTAACCCTGACTTACAGGAGGGTTGCCCGGCCGGGGGCGGTCATAACGCCTCCGGCTTTTAGCCCTTGAGAAGAGATTATCCGCCTTCCGGTGGCATGTCAAAAAATTCTCTATACAAAGCTGTTTACCCTGCTGTGGCGTCTGTGGCCTCAATAATTCTTGGCCGTTCCCCATTATTCCACCTTTTTTCTGCATCTAACATCAGCTGTATAAAAATCGTCATCAGTGCTATGTTGCACCCGTTCTGCCGGTTTTTCGCCCATCGTGTCACGCACAAATGCCGCAATCTGATGATCCCCGGTGGCAATCAGTTTTCTTGCCATTGCGATTGCCGCAGCAGTGGCAACCGATATTTCATCAGGCAAAGATTTAGCGACATATGACGCCGGGCGGGAGAACAAGTCCGAAAGAATTTCAGACCACAAACGCTTTTCCCGCCGCGCAACGCCCGAAGCAATACCGCCGTTTCTTCCGCGTTCTCTTGCTTCTTTCTTGCTTCGGACAGGTTTTAAGTTGGCAGAATTTGCCATGATAATACCCTCCTGTATGCGGCCTCGTCGCCGTCATTGCGTCTTGACTGCCTTGCCGGCGCCTGCCGGGCGTCAAACTCCTTTTGCGGGAGCCTCATAGCCTTCCGCTCGTATGTGCGGCACAGATTTTGGCTTGGGATTCTTTAGTCATTTTTCCTTTGAATCCTTTTGTAGGTTATCATGAACACACGGAAATACATTAAGGAAACAGGGCACAGTAAACAAGCATGTAAAAAGATAGCCGGTTAAAAAAGAAGCTCGGAGGTGTCCCCTCCTCGGTGGAAGTCAGACTTCCCGGCAAAAAAGGGACATCAGCACTATGGCAAATATACCTATGCCGCTCATGTACGCTGATTTCAATAATGTCTCAGTGCTGCGTTCTTCATTTTGCATACTCATTCCACCCTCCCCTCTTGCTTCTGCTGCTCCAAATTGACCGCGTTGAAATAAAGGCGCGCACGGTCTGGGCATCCTCGCAACGCGCAAGCCGGCACATCACCAGCGAGGCGGATATACCCCCGCCGTCACAGCTCCGCAAGACGCCGAAAGGGCAGATCATGCGGCCCGTAGTCGTCTTTGCGGTCGGCGTTGATCAGCGCATGGGACGTCAGCAATACGTCACCGCTCACGGATAAATCCCCACTTGCAGGGCGTCAGTTATCTCAACTTGCTTTCCATCCACTGCACACACGCCTGCCTCGTAGCTCTCGGTGTAATGGAAATACGAGCATACAGCATAGCACTTCCAGGCTTGTCCTGCTTTCTGTTGGGGAGGACTTCCGGAACTTTCTGGATCGGTCGAACTTGACCCTTGTCCCGCTTTCTGTCCCGATTGGTGTCCCGCTTTTTTCTTTGCTAACATGCTGATAGTTAAGCGGTATAGTCATGAGATTGAAGCCCATAAAAAAATACACCTGATCTGGATAGCGGCAAGATAAGGATGCTGTATTTTTCGCGTATCGAGTCCCTATCCCGCGCCACTGTTTCAAGTATAAAAAAGCATTTTCTACCAGATGCCGAGTCTTATAGAGGTATTTGTCGTACTCACGCGGTACTTTTCGATTCTTTTTTGGGGGGATAAC
>JAISKZ010000036.1 GCA_031260725.1 Desulfovibrio sp.
CAGGTCAGGAATCAGCGTACGGGCAAAGGCTTCGCGCCATGCTTCCAGTTTTTCCCTGTACGGTGAATCCAGGGCGCTCAATACCGTTTCCCGTATGGCGTGAGTCAGCTTCGCCATACACGTTGCGAGTTCCCGCGCTGATGCGACAGACTCAACGGGGAAATCCAAAAAACCACGCAGAAGAGACTGAAGCTCTTCTTCCCTGCCGGAATATATTTCCAGACTTCTGTCCCGGTTGCATCTGCCGAGAATAAGACTCCCGCTCAATTTGCCCCGGACATACCGGCGAAATTCGATATAGTTGGTGAGTATGAGATTATCAAGTGAACAGACATACCGTCGGAACTGCTCAGTTTCTTCAACCTTGTCCAGCGACACCCACACGTCTTTGGCCTCAATATAACCGACGCTGAGGGGAACGGGCTGAGCATTTCTCAGAACGACATAATCAGGAGCGCCGCAAGCCTGACGTTTCGGCTCATTGACCGCCGTAAAGCGCTTGTCCACAGCTTTGATGAGATCCCCCAGCGAGCCTCTGAAAGAGTGCTCCATCGTGACCCCTGTGGCGCTTAATTCTTTTAAAGCGCTTAAATATGTTTTCACGTCAAACCTTGCAGAATATGTTCAAATACTAAAGAAATTATGTTCATAGGGTACACTGAAAATTTGACAGCGGCAAGCCCATTACCCAAGAGAGAACAAAGGCAGCACAGAAAAACAAAAAGTGCCGCGCGCTGTTCATTGTTCATCCTGCGACAGATAAATCAGTTCTTCCACAATGGTCAGCAGTTCTTCCACAATGCCGCCGCCCTGCATGGCGTGGCCGAAAAGCGCGGCGCACCTGGCGGCAAGGCCCTGTTTGTCCACAGCCTGCGGCAAAGAGGGGGAAAGGGTTGCCGCCAGACGGCATGCCAGAAGGTATCCTTCCGCTCCGGCAAAAAACAGGGACGCCAGTTTTGCAAACTGCGGCCGCGCCGCGTGCCAGTATTCCCATGCCGCCAGACCCGGCGCAAGGCCCGCGGCCGTACAGAGCGCCGCGTGCAGACTGTTGCAGGCCGCGCCGGGCAAACCTGCACGCCAGCCCCACAACCAGGGCACGCGTTCAAAAAACAGATGGTGTTCCGTCGCAAGACGCAGCAAAGCCCGGCTTTTGCGCAAAGCCCCCAAAAGCGGCGCGCTTGCTTTGTCGCGCGGCCAGACAATGAGCGGCCGGCGCAAGTCCCACGCGCCGGCATGATCTCGCTCGGGCGTGATACCGCCCAAAACGCGCAGCAGCCGGGCAAGCCATCTGTTCGCGTCCGGGCTGTGCGGCGTTTCCAGATGGGAATAGCTCAGCACATAGCGCCCCATGCCGTAAGCGCCGCTGACGACAAGCGGCTGCCCTGCGAGAAAATCCGCGGACAGATTGACGCCGTACATCTCCCGCCATGCGTCAAAAACATGCGCCGGAATGCGGGCGAGGGGCAGGTCAGCAATCCAGAAATCTTTGTCCGGCGCGCTGTAAGCCGCCAGCACGCGGGCACCGTCTCCGCTGTCGTCTGACGGGAGATCAAAGCGCCCCGGCCACCACACCGGCAGACGCAGCCGGCCTTCGCACAGCAGCGCCGACGGCGGGGCAAGCTCGCAGTTGGCAGCGACACGCGCCTTGACATGGCCGGAGATGAGATGGTGCAGACGCTCGGGGTACACGGCACGCCGCCAGGGGCAGATGTGCAGGCCGTCTGCCTCTGCCGCATGGCTGAGCGCAAGCCCCGCGCCGCCGCAAAAGCCGAGATAGCTCCCACCGCGGGCAAGATAGTCGCGCACGGCCTTGCGGCCGTCCGCCCCCAACGCCAGGGATTTCAGCCGGGCATTGCCGCCGGGCACAAGGAGCATGGGCACGCCGATGCCGGCCGACTTGCCTAAAAGCGCGCCTTCGGCTATTTCTTTGCCCTTGACCAGACGGCAGGCAACGCCCATTGTGCGCATGGCGCGCCATGCCATCAGCCCCCAGATGTGGGAAGCGTCCCAGAGAATATACAACGGCCGCATGGCGGAACTATGGCCGTCTTTTACACAGAAAACAAGACGGCGCAGATGAGTGGAAAAAACTCAAAGACCGTTTCACGCAAATCGACAGGAGATGGGATCAGACAGTATCTTAACAGGACATGACATGACGGATCAGAAAGCACTTGCCAAAGGCTATGAGCCCAAAAATGTGGAAGCCAAATGGCGCAAACACTGGGAAGAGACAAACCTGTTCACGCCGGACGCGAACGCGCCCGGCGAGGCTTTTTCCATTGTCATCCCGCCGCCCAACGTCACCGGCGCACTGCATATAGGGCACGCGCTGAACCTGACCCTTATAGATGTGCTCTGCCGCCACGCGCGCCAGAAGGGCAAAAACACGCTCTGGATTCCGGGCACGGACCACGCGGGCATAGCCACGCAGAATGTGGTGGAGCGCGCGCTTGCGGCGGAAGGGAAAAACCGCCGGGAACTGGGACGCGAAGCTTTTGTGGAGCGTGTCTGGGCCTGGCGCGAAGACTACGGGCACCGCATTCTGGATCAGATCAGGGCACTGGGCGCTTCCGTAGACTGGACGCGCCTGCGCTTCACCATGGACGACGGCCTCTCCGCCGCTGTGCGCAAAGTTTTTGTGCGGCTCTACAATGAAGGCCTGATTTACAAGGGAAAGTATATCATCAACTGGTGCTCGCGCTGCCACACCGCGCTGGCCGACGACGAAGTGGAACACGAACAGCAAAAAGGCCGTCTCTGGCGCGTGCGCTATCATCTGGCCGACGGCTCCGGTTCGATTGCCGTCGCCACCACACGGCCGGAAACAATACCGGGCGACACTGCCGTCTGCGTGCACCCGGAAGACGCGCGCTATGCGGCTCTTATCGGCAAAAGCGCGCTTGTGCCTGTTTTGGGGCGTAGCGTGCCCATCATTGCCGATGCATATGTGGACAGAGAGTTCGGCACCGGCGCGCTGAAAGTAACGCCCTGCCACGACCACAACGACTGGGCGCTGGGCAACAAGCATCATCTTGAATTTATTCAGGTGATTGATGAAAACGGCCTGATGACGCACGACGCGGGGCCGTATGCCGGCCTTTCCAAGGAGCTCTGCCGCGAAAAAATCGTTGCCGATATAGCGGCGGCGGGGGACATGCTCAGCGTGGAAAATATGGAACACGCCGTCGGCCACTGCTACCGCTGCCGCACAGCCGTAGAACCGCACGTTTCCACCCAGTGGTTTGTGGCAGCCACAAAACTGGCCCCGGCCGCACGCGACGCGACGCCGGCACTCACGCAGATCTACCCTGAATCATGGATCAAAACCTGGAATCACTGGCTTGACAACATCCGTGACTGGTGCATCAGCCGCCAGATATGGTGGGGGCACCGCATCCCCGCGTGGACCTGCCCCGCCTGCGGCGCGCTGACCGTTGCCGAAGAAAGCCCCGCCGCCTGTTCCTCCTGCGGCGCAGGCGGTCTCGCGCAGGACGAAGACGTGCTGGACACCTGGTTTTCCTCGGCGCTCTGGCCTTTCTCCACCATGGGTTGGCCGGAAAAAACCACGGAGCTTGCGCGCTGGTACCCTACCTCAGTGCTTGTGACGGGCTTTGACATTCTCTTCTTCTGGGTAGCCCGCATGATGATGATGGGCCTGCACTTTATGGGCAAGCCCCCATTCAGGCACGTTTATCTGCACGCGCTTGTGCGCGACGCCGCAGGACGCAAAATGTCCAAATCCACGGGCAACGTTATTGACCCGCTGGCCATGACGGAAAAATACGGCTGCGACGCCCTGCGCTTCACGCTCACTGCGTTCGCGGCCATGGGAAGAGATATACGCCTTTCTGAAGAACGCATTGAAGGCTACCGCCATTTTGTGAACAAACTGTGGAATGCCGCCCGCTTTGCCATGATGCATCTTGCGGCGGGGCCGGAGCCTGTTAACCCGCGCACGGTGCAGGGCCTGCACCACCAGTGGATTCTGCACCGTCTGGAGGCCGTCAAGAGCGGCATGGATCAGGCATTTGAGGAATACCGCTTTAACGACGCGGCCCAGTCAGGCTATAAATTTCTCTGGAATGAATTTTGTGACTGGTATCTGGAACTGATCAAGCCGGATCTGCAGTCAGACGACGCACCCCGCGCGAATACAGCACGGCATGTGCTCCAGCTTGCCCTGCGCGAAGTGCTTGTCCTGCTGCACCCCATCATGCCCTTTGTGACCGCCGAAATTTGGCAGGCCCTGCCGTCCGGCGCCGCCGACATGGCGGATATGGCCGCGGCAGAGCTGGCCGTGATGCCCTGGCCGCCGGCGCGGCCCTGCTGCGTGCGCGAAACGGCCGCTCAGCATATGGAGATGATTCAGGAAGTGATTGTGGCTGTACGCACCATGAAAGCCGAACTCGGCATTAATCCCTCGCAGAAAGTCAGTCTGCTTTTACGCCCTGCCGGAGCGGCGCAGGCCGCCCTGCTTGAGGAAAACCGCGAAATGATCATGACGCTGGCCCGTCTGGAATCTCTGAGCGCCGACGAGGATACGACCGCGCCCAAGGCTTCGGCATCCTCTGTGGCGCAGGGCTGCCAGATTATTATGCCGATCAGGGGCGCAGTGGATCTTGCAAGCGAACTGGCACGGCTTGATAAGGAACTGGCAAAAATGGAAAAAGACGTTGCGGCCGTCAATAAAAAACTGTGCAATGAGAGCTTTGTCAGCCGCGCGCCTGCCGATGTGGTAGCCAGCGAACAGAAACGGGCCGCGCGCCTTTTGGACGCAAAGGCCAAACTGCTGGCCCTGAAAGAACGGTTCACGCAGGCTTCGGCTGATGAGGAGATTTCCCCCTTCCATGTGTGATAAACCGCGACGCACGTCTTGTCTATTCTTTTACAACCGTCTATGATTTATAAAGACATTGCAATTACCCCTTCACGGACAGATGCCCTGCGCCTTTGCGTCGCCGGGAAAACGGAGCGTGCTTTATGCGGGAAATTAAAAAAATACTTTGCGCTGTGGATCTTTCCGAACACAGCAAGGCCGTGGCCGAATACGCGGTTCTGCTGGCAAAAAAGCTCGACGCTAGCGTTCTTGTCGTCTATACGGCCCCCTCGTTGAGCCAGTACGTCGGTTTTCACGTCCCGCCCAACACCATTGAAAACTTTGTGGGAGAAATCGTCACCGGCGCGGAAAAATCCATGGAAGACTTTGTGGCGGAGAATTTTTCCGAGGTGAAATCCGCAAGTCAGGTGCGGGTCGGGTATGCCGCCGAAGAAATTCTGAACCGCGCCCATGAGGAAAACGTGGACATTATCGTCATGGGCACACACGGGCGCAAAGGCATTGACCGTATCCTCTTCGGTTCTGTTGCCGAAAAAGTTGTCAAAAATGCTGATATGCCTGTACTCACCGTACGGCCCCAGGCACCGGCGGCCTGACGCTCTGCCTGCGGAAACCCGCTTGCGTGCAAACCGCCGTCCCTGACAAGGCTGCCGTGCTCCGGCGGTTTTGTCGTGTCCGAAACGAGGCAGGAATGTTCAGAATCAGCGTGCGCCCGGAAATCCAAAAGCTCGACGCCTACGCGCCGGGGCTTTCCATTGCTGAAATACGCCAGAAATACGGCCTGGATCAGGTTATCAAGATGGCCAGTAATGAAAACCCGCTGGGCGCGCCCCCGCTCGCTCAAGAGGTGGTGCGCCGTTACGCGGCCTTCGCCTTCCGCTACCCGCAGGGCGGCAACCCGCGTCTTATCGCCGCCCTCGCCGCCCTGCACAGTGTCGAACCGGCCCGCATCGTTGTGGGCAACGGTTCTGATGAAATTATTGACCTGCTCATCCGCATGCTTGCCGAAGCAGGCCGCCATTCCATCGTCTGTTTTGAACCCTGCTTCAGCATATACCCCATTCAGGGCGGCATTGCCGGCGTTCAGCTGCGCCGCTGCCCGCTCCGCAAGGACTTTTCCTTTAATTTCGACGCGCTGCTCAACCTCGTGGATGCAGCCACGCGACTTGTTTTTGTCACCACCCCCGACAATCCTTCCGGCTATTGCCCGCCACGCGCGGCTGTGCGGGATTTGGCACGGCAACTTGCCGATCACGCGCCCGACTGTCTGCTGGTTATCGACGAAGCCTATATGGATTTTGCGGACGACGAAAACGCATCATCACTGCTGATGGCCGGTGATTTACCTGAAAATACGGCATTTTTGCGCACATTTTCCAAAAGCTACGGTCTGGCGGGCCTGCGCCTCGGCTACGGCGTTCTGCCCCCCGTAGTGGCGAAATACTACTGGCGGACGCGCCTGCCGTTTTCCATCAATATTCCGGCTGAGGAAGCCGGCCTTGCGGCGCTTGCGGACACGGCCTTCCGGCACGCCACGCTGACGACAGTGCGCGAGGGGCGGGCGCTGCTCCGGCAGAAGCTGACTGAGCTTGGCTGCACGGTCTGGCCCAGTTCCGCCAACTTTCTGCTCTTCCGACTGCCTGAGGGCGCCTGTTCAGCCCAAGAATGCTTTGAAGCCCTGCTCAAAAAAGGCATCATCATCCGCCCGCTCTCAAGCTACGGACTGCAGGAGCACCTGCGCGTCAGCGTGGGGAACCCGCAAGAAAACACGGCCTTTCTGGCCGCCCTGCGGGATATTCTTGCCTCATCCGCGCCGGACAGGGACGGGGAGTCATGAACGCGCGCCTGCCCGTCGTAACACTGGACGGCCCCGCAGGCGTGGGCAAGACAACCTTGGCCCGCCATATGGCGGAAAGCCTTGCCTGGGCGTATCTGGACACCGGAGCCATGTTCCGTTGCCTGGCCCTCAAACTGGGGCCCGACGCCGAACTCCTGCCGGAGGCGGACCTGCGCGACAGATGTGCCGGATGGACATTCAGCATCATGGGCAAAGGCCGTGCCGCCGCGCTGTATTGCAACGGCCGGCCCGTGGGCGACGAAGTACGCGCGGAAGAAGTGGGAATGCTTGCCGCGCGCATCGCGACAGTGCCGGCCGTGCGGGAAGTGCTGAAAACCGCCCAGCGAAAAATGGGCGAGGCTGCACCGCTGGTGGCCGAAGGCCGGGACATGGGTCTGGTTGTTTTTCCTGACGCAAAATTTAAATTTTTTCTGGACGCCGCCTCTGAAGTGCGGGCAAAACGCCGGCGGCGTGAGCTTGAACAACGCGGCGAACAGGTTGATCCGGCGCTCCTGACAGAACAGATACTCCGGCGTGACGACATGGACCGCAACAGGGTGACAGCGCCCCTGCGCCCCGCGGAGGATGCCCTGCTTGTGGACACATCCCGCCTGAATATTGACGAAGTGCTTGCCGTCATGCTGCGCCATATTGACGAACACGGCGGCGCGCGATCGTTAAGCGAAGGTACTATTATGCTGAACAAGGCGAAACAGCATGGGTGAAAATTTTTTTTTGGGCATTGACGCCGGGGGCACTCATACAGACGCAGCGCTGCTGGCCGGCGCGGGGCGTACAGTGCGGCTTATTGCAGCGGCCAAGGTGAAAACCTGCCATGAGGATCTGCCCTTTTCCGTGCGCGAGGCTCTGGCAGCGCTTGGCAGCGCTGTGGGGAACAACAGCACGGCTTTGTTCGGCCGCATCAGCAGCATCACGCTTGGCGCCACACTGGCTGTCAACGCGCTGGTGCAAAACCGGGCAGATGCGGTGGGGCTTGCCCTTTCCGCCGGGCCTGGGCTTGATCCGCAGCGTTTTGCCCTTGGTGCGCATGTCTGCGTCACGCCCGGCGGGCTTGATCACCGGGGGGTGGAAGTAAGCCCCCTGCGGGTGCAAGAACTTGCTGCATGTGCGCTTGTCTGGCGTAAAGAAGGCATCCCCGCAGCGGCTTGTGTGGGCAAATTTTCGCCCCGCAATCCGGCACACGAACGGGGCATGGCGGCGGCCGTCGCCATGGCAGGGCTGCCGGTCACGCAGGGGTGTCGTTTGGCCGGCAGTCTGAATTTTCCGCGGCGTATTGCCACTGCCTACTACAATGCCGCTGTGGAGCGACTGCATCACAAATTTCTCAATGCTGTGGAGCCGGCTTTGGCAGATGCCGGCATACGCGCCAAATCAATGCTGCTCAAGGCAGACGGCGGTGCCGTTCCCCTTTCTCTTTCGCGGCGCTGTCCTGTGCAGTCCATCCTCTCCGGTCCGGCGGGCAGTGTTATGGGCGTGCTGGCCCTGTCTCCGTCGGCGGGGCAGGGCTGTTCTCTTGTGCTCGACATTGGCGGCACCACAACCGACATTGCCCTTATTCTTGACGGTTCGCCGGTGATTGACCGTGACGGCATGCTGTTGAACGGGCGTCGTACGCTTGTGCGTTCGCTGGCCACAACGTCTGTCGGCGTGGGTGGAGATTCACTGATTACAGCAGATGGAACAACGGACGATGCAGTTGTACGCGTCGGGCCGCTGCGCGAAGGCCCGGCCATGGCCTTTGGCGGCAACCGTCCAACGCTGCTGGACGCGCTTAACGCCCGGAACAGCGGCACAAATGCTGCGGCTGGCGATGCGGCGGCCTCGCGTACGGGCATTGCCGCTCTGGCCGAAGCCTGCGGTCTGTCGCCGGCCGATCTGGCAAGGCAGGCTGTGGACGACGCCCTCGCACAGGTGCGAAAGGCCGCGCAAAATCTGGTTGACGGCGTCAACGCGAGGCCTATTTATACGCTGGCGGCTTTGAGGGCATTGCATGAAGCGCAACCGGCGCGGATCCTGTTGGTGGGCGGGCCGGCAAACTGCCTGCGTGAGCGTTTGTCCGCCGTTTTCGGATTGCCTGTGGAAATCCCCGGCCACGCGGATGTGGCAAACGCCATCGGCGCTGCGCTGACCTTGCCCACAGCCGCGCTGGAAGTCTATGCGGATACCGGACAGGGGCTTTTGCGCGCGCCGATTTTTGATCTTGAAGAGCGTATCGGCAAGACCTGCACACTGGCAGCGGCTCGTGAACGGGCTTGCGCTCTGCTGACTGCCCACCTTGCGGCAGAAGGCATTACGGACGCGACTGTGGAGGTGCTGGAGGAGGATATGTTCGCCACGCTGGATGACAGGGGCTATGGCGCAAAAGACATCCGTGTGGTCTGCCAGACCGTGCCGGGTATTGCCGGACGGCTTGCCGCGGGCGTTCCGTGATGGATCAGAGCCTCCTGCCGTTCCGGCATGTTTCGAGTACAGCACGTTATGCGCATTGTTCTTTTTGAACCGGAAATTCCGCCGAATACCGGCAATATTGCGCGATTGTGCGCCGCAACCGGCACGGAACTGCACCTTGTCGAACCTCTGGGTTTCAAGCTGGAAAACCGCTATCTGAAACGGGCCGGACTTGACTACTGGCCGCATGTCCCTTTGTTTGTCTGGCCTGACTGGCAAGCATTTACGGCTGCTGTCGGACATTCCCGCGCTGTCATGACATCGGCGAAGGGAGGTTGTCCGGTACAAGATTTTGTTTTTGAATCCGGGGACAGCCTGATTTTCGGACCGGAAACACGCGGTCTGCCGCCGAAAATTTTAGCCGCATCACCTTGGAAAACGCGCATTCCCATGTGTGAGGGCGGCGTACGCAGCCTGAATCTTTCCACCGCTGCCGGTGTTGTGCTCTATATGGCGCTCTCCCGCTGTGGATACCTTGAGAGTTGGACGTGAACTAAAATCCTGCGTAGCGTTGTGAATGATGGAAAGCGTTTTCCCCTACAGCGTTTGGGATTGCTGGTGGCTCGCGCCTCTGGCTTTTTTGCTGGATACGCTTTTTTGCGACCCCAAGCTCCCTTGGCCGCATCCGGTTCGTCTGGCCGGACGAATGCTGCACTGTCTGGAAGCTCCGGCGCGGCGGTGGGATACGCCGGGCACCGGGCGCGCGGTTGGGTTTGTCTGTCTGTTTGTTCTGGTTGCGGCCGTCGGTTTCACGGTACGGATGCTGCTTGCCATGCCCTGGCTCGGCGTGACGGCGGCCGTATATTTTGCTTGGGCAGGACTTGCTTTGGGCAGTCTTGTCACAACGGGCCGAGAAACGCTCCATCAAGTGGAAACCTGCTCTCCGGATCATGCGCGGTCAGCTGTTTCCATGCTTGTCAGCCGGGATGTGAGCGTGATGGACATTCCCCTGCTGCGTAAAACACTGGCCGACACGCTGTCGGAAAATTTTACAGACGCTTTTCTCGCGCCCTTTTTCTGGTTGCTTGTTGCGGGACCGGTGGGGCTGTGGTGTTACAAGGCCGTCAGCACAGCGGACTCAATGTGGGGATATGTTGCCGAGCCGTGGACGCGACTGGGCTTTGCCTGTGCGCGTTGTGACGACCTTCTGGCGTTTGTGCCTGCCAGAATTTCCGTAATTGTTCTGTGGCTGACTGACAGGTTTTTTCAGGCGATCCGGCCCGGCGCGCGGCTGTGGAAGGGAATTTGGCCGGGATTTCGCGCCGTGGCGGGGCAGGCGCGCGGCATGCCGAGCCCCAACTCCGGCTGGCCAATGACCGTCTGCGCTTGGCTGTGCGGGCGCCGTATGGCAGGGCCTGCGGTTTATTTCGGCATTTTGACGCATAAACCCTGGCTCGGACCGCCGGAAAGCTCCGCTGCGGACTGGGATAAAGCGAGTCTGCTCGCGCTGTGCGCGCTTTTACGCTGGGGCGGCCTTTGCGGTGCCTTGTTGCTCTGGTTTGTCTGTGCTGCTTCAGCGATTGTTTAACGTGTTGTTTCGCTGGGGCAGGCGCGGAGTGGCGGTACACGCGGTTCTACCCCTGCAAGTACTGAGTGATTAGGGAGATGTCCAGATAGCAGTTGGGCACCTTTGTCTTGCGGGCGACCAGCTTGGCGGGGAGGCGCTCGAAAAAGGAGGGCGGCAGTGTGGACGTGGGTCTTCCTTTGTTAACGGCTTTTGAGCGACAGCGCCCGCAGGGGCGCAAGCCTCGGGTCTGTTTCGCCGCGGGCGCAGCCGCACAGCGCTGTATTCAGGTTCACGCCGCAGCCGGGGCACACGCCCCTGCACGCCGGCGCGCACAGCGGAGCCGTCGGCAGGGCGAGGACAAATTCTTCCCAGCACAGGGCGGCCAAGTCAAGCAAGGGTGCGTTATTGTGAAAGACGATGCGGCTTTCCTCCCCGGGCAGGGGGTTGCCGACGGCGTCAAGCGCGGGCGTTTCTTCAAATTCTTCAAAGCGGGCGTTGAGCGCCGTGACGGCGTCTTCCGCGCAGCGGCTGCAGGGCAGAAGCACTTCACCCGTCAACTCGCCGCGCACCAGACAGCCGTTTGCGGCAGGCAGTATGCGCACCGTTGCGGCGATCGGCCGGCGCACCGTACATGCCATGTGAAAGGAGGCCAGCGGCGTCAGCCACACAGACTGATCTGTGATCGTGACATCCCTGCCTTCAGGCGGCAGGACGTTCAGGGCGAGAAAATGACCATGCGCATTGCACATACGCCACCATATCAAAAAACAGCGGACCAGGCAAACCCGACGTACCTTGAAAATCAGCGGCTCATGCCCTATGCTGAAGCCGCGTTAAAAAAATATTACCCGCAGGATACAGCATGACAGCACTATCCCCCAATGAGCGCATAGAGTCAGCACGCCGCAGATTCGGCGCGGCGCTGACCGTCGTGGGCCACCACTATCAGGCCGACGCGGTCATCCGTCACGCCGACCTGCGCGGAGATTCCCTGGAATTGGCCCGCAGGGTGAAGGAAACGTCCTCGCAGGACATCGTCTTCTGCGGGGTCTATTTCATGGCGGAATCAGCGGCCCTGCTGGCGCGAAAAGGACAAAGAGTGCATCTGCCCGAACCTTCGGCCGAGTGCAGCATGTCCATGATGTCTGAAGCGCCTGTTGTGGAAACGGTGCTCCGGCGGCTTGCCGAGGACGGCCGCAGGGTGGTGCCGCTCGCCTACGTCAACTCCACCCTCGGGCTCAAAAGCCTTGTCGGCGCGCACGGCGGCACTGTATGCACCTCGGCCAACGCTGCGACCATGCTGCGCTGGGCCTTGGAGCAGGGCGACGCCGTGATTTTTCTGCCGGACAAGAACCTGGGCTGGAACATGGCGGACACGCTGGGAATGCCCGTTGCGGAGCGTGCCGTACTCAGCGTGCGTGGCAAGGGCGAACTCTTTGACCCGGCCGCTGCGGCAAAAGCCCGCCTGCTGCTCTGGCCGGGCTTTTGCTCTATCCACATCCGTTTCAACACCCGCCAGATAGAGCGCATGCGCGCCGAACACCCCGGCGCCCGCGTTGTGGTGCACCCCGAATGCACGCCGGAGGTTGTGGCCGCGGCGGACGCGGCGGGGTCCACTTCCTTTATCATCCGCTACGTGAACGAGGCGCCGGACGGCGCTGTCGTTATTGTGGGCACGGAAATCAACCTGGTGAAACGGCTGGCGGACGAAAACCGTGGCCGAGTGACGGTGCTGCCTCTTGTAGAGAGTGCCTGCACGCATATGGCCCAGACAACCGAAGAGCGACTCGCCGCCTGTCTGGACGCCGTGGCGGCTGGGGACGACGGCTTTATGGTCACGGCACCCGAGGAATTGCGGGAAAACGCGAAACTCGCCCTGGAGCGCATGCTGCGGATAATGCAGCCGGACGCGTGAGGGCGATACGATCTTCGCCAAAAACAAAACTTGATGCTCTAGAGCCATATTTTATTGTAGTTGAATTGCTCTGCGACCAATCCCTGTCAGCTTGAGCATCCAAACTGACGGCAGGTTCCATTGGCGCGTTGCTGCGCGCGCAGATCCTCAAGCACTGCGTCAAGATCAACCACCTTCACCGCATGTCGCCGCAAGTCGTTTGCCAACAGCGGCAGTGAGGCGACAACTTCTGTTCGTATGCCCTCATCGCGCAAGGCTTCCACCATTGGCGTATAATCCCCGTCAGACGCCACAAGAGTGACAAAATCCGGACGCAGTTTCATAGCCAGAGTCAGTGTTCTGATCATCAAGCGCTGGTCATCGCTTTGCTTAAAACCGCTGGGAGAGTTTTGACTTCGCTTGGAAGGACACTCAATCACCCTGACACCGCACATTTCAAGCGCGTACCGTTTCTTTTCAAATTGCTGTCTGGCCTGCGCGGCGGCTTCCACAGTGCCGTCCTCCGGCACGCGAAGCTGCAGCGTGCAAAGAACTTCTATAATATCCACATCCGTCCTGGCACAGAATGCAATAAATTCCTGAACCGGAAAATAAGGAAAGCCCATTTCTTTGGCCCGGCGTTCACTGGGGAGCAGATCAATGCCGACAAGTTTTCTGATTTTCATTTGGTATCCTTTTAAGCGTTCTATGGCACAGTGCAACTTCAAGACAGAAAAAGTCAAGACAACAAAACCGCTTTCCCCCTGTCTGACGGCAGATACGGCGCCTTGTTCGGGCATTGCGCCGCACACTGCTGTTTTACACTTGATTTTTTCAAAATATATTGCCATTGTTACTAAATCAGCAACTATTGAAACAGTTGCGGGCGTCAGACACATTACGGAGCGTGGCGCAGTCTGGCAGCGCATCTGCTTTGGGAGCAGAGGGTCGCTGGTTCGAATCCAGTCGCTCCGACCAAAAATTTTAAGGGGTTACGAACAAAATCGCAAGCCTTTTTTCTTTATTTTTAGTTTGTGTCCGCACACAGAGCAGTACACAAACCACAAAAAATAGACTTGCTCCCCATACCAAGAACTCTTTATGGTTGGCTTGCACCTAGTTGCCCCGTTGTGGGGATTTCGACATAATTTTCCCTTTGATTTTGGTCTTTTTGCTTTCGGGAGTTTTGTCATGCCTGATACGACTAGATATTTGCTGAATGAGCAAGAAGCAGAGGATTATGGGGCTATAAGGTCAAAACTTTGCAGGCTTGGCGGTACTATTATTGGCTTCAAACATGCACATTATAATAACCTTACGCACGAAAATTGCTTATGAGGTTGTTAACGAAAATGGAAAACCAATGTGCAGAAAGTTGGCCTAGCTGTCATGCAAAAAGAAGGGCTGGAACACGAATTTACCGCAGTTTTTGTCCTGTCCATCGACGGTCATATTGCCACATCTTCAAAAGATCGAACTGGATTATTCGATGACCAGTATTTCAAGTCTGACATTCAAACTGGACGGCTATTGAAAAATTGTCTGGATGGCAATGAAGATATGCCGATAACTTCGGCTACTCCATCTCAACATTTTCAGATGCCACGACAAAGGGCAACACCTATGCGTGGTGCGCAATAATACGCCGCATAATAAAAAATAACTTTAAACCCCGTATACGTAATTTTTTATTTGACTGCCCCTACCAGTTAATTTACAAATAACTAAAATGGCAAACTTCGCACAAGACTTCAACTATGTTGGAGTTTGGCGACTCAACAAAAAGGAGCTGCTATGAAACTTATGGAATTTGCCTTTATACCCCAAGAAAAGGATTCCACTGGCCGTTTTGAACGTCATTCTTGGACAAAAAAGCTTGCTGATATGGCTATAACCGAATCATGGGGACAGGACAATGACTATCTAAATAAATACTGTGTAATAAATTTTGAAATTGCATATGAACAAAATCTTATTCTGGAAAATGACAATGACGAGTTCGCTGTTTGGCGCATTGGACATTTGACGACAAGTGACGGTCTGCCAATTTATGCCTTATTTGAAAAAAACTCAATGGAAGGAAAGCAACCATATTATTTAAAGACATTTGTCCGAGGATCTAAAATCTTCTTTAGCAAAAGAGATGGCACTAAAATTTCTGTTGATCCGACTCCAGAAGAGCCGAATTATGAAATACCAAAATATGATAATAAGAAAATAATACAATATAACTGGGATCATTACTTGAGTGACCGCGAAACAAGGATAAAAGAAATATTAAAAATAAATAATGAGCGAATTACCTATGTTAGTATTTTTGGAGCAGCAGAACTCTCGCACAGGCTGTGGAGGCAATGTGCGACTCCACAGTACCATAATGGACGGTTCCAATGGTTGCTGCCTCTTTACATTACTCAGGCTAACTATTCAGCCCGCCCAGATTTGGTGGCAACGTTAGATGAAGATGGTGATAACTATCTTTTGAGAACCTTGCTGCCCCCAGAGTGGGCATATCCACAAGCTAGGGCTGTTGCTGTTAATACTGCCCAGTTCAGATCATGGGCAAGCTCATGTAGCTAACCGATGACTGGCGGGATAAAAACATGCAGCTTATGCTGTACACAAAACCACCCTCACAAATACCTTGGCCTATGACTGGTAGCAGTTATCTTGCTGTTCCTGATATTTCATACCAGACGAACATGGGCTATTATAATGGGAACAGGGTCGAAAATTGAACAAACAACAACATTTCCATATACTAAGATAGTGGCTTTGTTCCCACGGCGTCAAAATAATCAATAAAGGGATGCTGCCTGTTTATTTCTCGTTATAGTTATGTTTTCAACATTACTCGCTGGCTGCTCCTCAGAAACAGTCTCTTTTAACGAGAAAATACCTCAGGAATACGTTAAAAATGGACGAGCAGAAAAATTTTTCGATCTTACAGAGCGATATGGCGATACAAAAGTTATTCTGTGGCTAAATAGTGAGTCAGGCGCGGAATGGGTAACTAATTTTTCACTGTGGCTTCTATTTAAAATAATTCCTGATATTCCAGAATGTTGTGCAGCAGACGGTGTTTTTGCACTAATACAAGTGGCTGCATGGTGCTTAGGAGTTACACTTACTGGAGGAGGCATTTTGGCTGTTTTAGCTTGGTTTGGAACAATGGCTGGCGGTATTCTAGGAGTACCACCCACAATAGACGAACTAACATTTTTATAGGCTGGCAGGCTGCATTATGGGTAACTATATAAAATATATATTTATTTGTATTTTTGTAGTTACCGTTGTCATTCTTCTTGCCATCAATAGTAACCTCGCCTGCCATAGTGGATATGTTTTGTCCTGGGACAGCCCTATGAGGATATCTTGCCCTGCTAATAATTGAAGTATTGTTTTTAGCATGGTTTTGCCATGGAGTATTTTTGGGTCAAAGTCCATTACTCATGTCTGCATCAACGCCTGAAGAACAACAAAAACTTATAAAAGAGCAGGCATAGCAGATGAAGAAAAATTCCTTTATCCGTAAGGCAGGCATAAGCGTGGGCTTTGGGAGCAGAGGGTCGCTGGTTCGAATCCAGTCGCTCCGACCACATTAAAACACAGCAGGCTGCCTTATTTTTGGGGCAGCCTGCTGCTTTTTCCCGCGTACAACCGTGCAGCTTGCGCCGTATGAGGCTTACAATAATCGGTTGCCCGTCTGTTACGCCAGGTTCTATCGACCTTCAAAATAAGTTCAGTGGGAACGCATCACTGTGTTACAGACAGAGCGCTTGTTTGGATTGCTGCAGAAGAGTGTCGCCCGGAAAAACGCCATGTGACAATTTGTCATACCGCACTGATAATTGCCACTACAACAGGGTCACGCTCCAGCACACGTTTGAAAAAACGTCGCAGCGAGGAGCGGATGTTGTCCTGCATGCGGTCTGAACGACCCCGCGCGGACTTGATTTCATCCAGCACGAGACATTTTGCGTCTTCCAACAGGTGTCTGTATCGCTGCCCAAAGACAAATCCCTTTGAGATAATTTCCGGGCCGTGGAGCACGCTGCCTGTTTCCGCATCCATGACCAGAACGACAACAACCATGCCTTCGTCGCCCAAAATGCGTCGCTCCTTGAGGACGGCAAAGCCGACATCGCCCACCCCCTTGCCGTCCACCAGCGTGCACTCCACCGGCACGCGCGCTTCCAGACGGAAGGCGTCCGGCATCAGGGTCAACGGCTGTCCGTTTTCCAAAAGCACAATATTGTCCGGGGCAACGCCGCAACGTTGCGCCAGCCGTCCGTGCTTGACAAGGTGCTGGTATTCGCCGTGCACCGGCACAAAAAGTTCCGGCCGCACGGCAAGCAGCATGTCGCGCAATTCTTCACTGTGCGCATGGCCCGAGGCGTGGACGGCATGCACGCTTTCATACAGCACTTCCGCGCCGAGCCGGTACATTTCATTGATCAGCCGGGAAATGGCTTTCGCGTTGCCGGGGATCATTCTGGAACTCATCACCACAGTATCGCCTTTGTGTATGCAAAGCTGGCGATGCCCGCCAAGCACCATGCGCGAAAGGGCTGAAAGCGGTTCGCCCTGTGCGCCGGTAACCATAAGAACGAGTTTTTCGTCCGGGAAATCCGGCACGCCGGTGTGGGCGTTGGAAAATGCGGCAGGCGGCTTCACAAGACCCAGTGCGCGTGCAGTGTCAATATTCCCGGCCAGAGATTTGCCGCTTATCACCACGGTGCGCCCGCGTTCCGCCGCGAGATCGAAAACCTCCTGTATCCGTTGTATATGGCTGGAAAAGAGTGTGATCACAATGCGGCCTTTGGCCGCGTCAAAGATTCCGGCGAGCGATTCCTTGACCTCGCGTTCCGTGAGCGAACGCCCGTCGCGCATCACGTTGGTGGAGTCAGAAAGCAGGAGCCGCGCGCCTTTTGGTCCGGCGAAATCTCTGAACATCTGCAAGTCGGTTCCTGTGCCGCTCAACGGATGCGGATCAATTTTGAAGTCGCCGCTGTGGATAATGCGGCCGACCGACGTTTCCACTCCCAGTCCGAAGCATTCAGGAATAGAGTGACAGACAGGAAAGAAATGGAATGTCAGATCACCCAGATCCAGAACCGTGCCCGCATTCACAGGGCACAGTTCCACCCAGTCAAGAATTTCGTGCTCGCGCAATTTGTGCTCCACGAGGGCCAGCGTGAAGCTTGAACCGTAAATGCGCGCGCCTCTGAGTTCGGGAACAAGCCACGGCAACGCGCCGATGTGGTCTTCATGCCCGTGTGTGAGCACGATGCCGAGCAGTTTGTCTTTTATGCCGCTCACCGCGCCGAAATGCGGAATGACCACATCAACGCCCAGATGTGCGTCGTCAGGGAACATCAGGCCGCAGTCCACCATAACCACGCCGCTCGCGCCCTCCCAAAGCTGGCAGTTGATGCCTATTTCACCAAGGCCCCCCAGCGGCGTGATGGTGAGACTGCCGTTCATATGGATTGTCATTGTTTGTCAGGGTGTTGAAGAGAAGGGTTCATCAGGTCAGGACGAAATTCGCCCATGGCCGCATAAATTTGCGCCAGTGCCGTGAGATAGTCTGCCTTTGCGCCTGTCAGCGACGCTTCTGCCGTTGTCAGTTTTGATGACGCGTCGAGCACTTCAAAATTGGTGCCTACCTGTTCCCGGTAGCGGGCCAGCGCGGCATTAAAGGCTTCTGCGGACTGTTCCACGCTTTTTTCAGCAAGGGCAATGCGTTTTTCCGCTTCACGCACGGCGAGAAGTTTTGATTTAACGTCATAGCCCACGTCAAGCTTCAGATTTTCTTCTTCATAGCGCATTCTTGTCACAAGAAAGCCGGCCTGCTTGTCGGCGTACCACGTCGTGCCCCATTGAAAGACGTTCCAAGTGGCCCGCGCTCCCACTTCCCATGTTGTTCCGCGTGAGCCGCCGTCGCCTGCGCGTTGCATGTTCGGCGAATTGCCGGTGTTGGTGACATTGTAATAGGCTTCTACTTGCGGGTAGTAGCCGCTTTGCACGGCGCGTTGATCCTTGCCGGCCATGTCCACGGCTCTAGCGGCTATATACAGGTCAGGCCGCTGCCGGTAGGCGATTTCAAGACATTGTTCCAGGGAGAGATTAAAAGGGATATGGATCAGTTTGCCCATATAGCCGGTTTGTGCCGTGGCCGGCAGGCCCAGCAGGGTGTTGAGCATGGCAAGGCAGGTGTCACGGTTGTTTTCAGCCTGAACCAGCAGATTTTCCGACTGGCTGACATTCACTTCCGCCTGCAGCACATCAAGCCGCGGTCGCAGCCCGACTTCATAAAAGGCGTTTGTTATGTTGAGCTGGTCGCGCAGCCGCGCGAGGGAGCCCCGCGCGCTGCGAACATTTTCTTCCTCTCTCAGGTAATTCAGAAAATACCGCTGCACCTGTTCTGTCATATCCAGTTCAGCCTTGCGCAGAGCGGCCTGATCGCTATCTGCCTGCAGGGCGGCTTTCTGATAGTCGGCGAGCAGTTTGAAGCCCTGAAAAACCGTCTGGGAGACTTCAACGCCATAGCTGTACATGCCCATTTCCGGCGGCCGCACGGTAGAGGGGGATGTTTTTTTTTCCTGTTTCACGGCGGTATAGCTCATGCCGAGTTTGGGGCCAAAGGCGCCGCGCGCGGATTTACGGCCTTCTTCCGAAGCACGGCTCTGCGATTCCCGCGCGCCCAGCGAGGGATTGAATTTCAACGCGCGTGAGACGGCGTCGGGCATGGTGATAGTTTTTGGCAGACCGTGGCGCGCGCTTTGTGGATCCAGGGGACGTCCCCCTGTGTAGATCGGCGCGGGCGGTGTTTTTTTTGACGCGGCTTCTGTCCGCGCGTCGGGCCACGCGACAAGACAGCAGACGCAGCACAAAAGCCGGACAAACGGCAAAAAGAAGTGGGGATGGTCATTTTGAATCAGCATGACGTTCTATATACTTTCAAGAACGATGTTGGCAAGCACGTGCAGACTTGTT